>NZ_JAAQWX010000007.1:0-248368 GCF_012985745.1 Pseudomonas sp. WS 5078
TCCACCTCAAGGCCGGGGCCCTGGTGACGTTGGATGCAGGCGCGAACCTGACGTTGATGGCAGGCGGTCATCATCTCGTGATCAATGCGGCGGGCATTTTTTGCAGCACACCGATCCAGTTGGGGGGCGTGCCGATACCGGGCATACCTGATCTTGTTGAGCCGCTGATCGCCCTGGCGCCAGCTCCGCAAATTGAGGCACTGAGGGCGGCCGCACGTGGAGCAAAGCCGATCTGCCCGGTTTGCGAAAAAATGCCGAGCATTCAAGCATGAGCCGCGCTTACTTGCTGCTCGACAGTTGCCAGATCGAAAACCTTCCCGTCCGATTGGTGGACCTGGCCCCCGGATCAATCCCTCATGTTTTGTACCGTATGACCCAATACGCCGAGTTGACGATTTGCAGTCCGTTATTAGTCTGCGTCGAAGCTCACAGCCCGTTGGCGCACACCTTTGAAATGCATTGGCAGGACAATGCAGGCATCTGGCTGGAAAGTGATGTTGACGAAGACCTTTTGATTGCGCACTTGCGCAGCCTGGTTCACGCCCGGGTAGACGGCGATGTGAGCGTGTTATTCCGTTATTACGACCCCCGGATTGCCCGATTGTGGTTGCAAGACTTGCCTGCCGGTGTGCGTGAAAAAGTGATGGGCCCCGTCAGCCTGATTCGCTTGCCTGGTTGTGAGTTCCGTCGTAATGGGCCTGCGCAGGCCGGGGCCGACTATGCGCATATCCCTTGGTTGAAACTCAACGTCCCACAGATCGAGCACCTCGGCCAAGAAGGGCGAGGTGTCATCCTGCAGCGCGTACTGGAACATGCTGAGCAGTATTTTCCGGAATATGTGCACGGGCTGGCGTTAGCTGCGCGCAAGCAATGGGCGATTGCTTGCTGCGGCCATGCCGAGCGTCAGGGGTTTGGGGCTGTGGATGAGGTGATGCGCTGGGTCAGTGTTTACGGTCATTTTGGTGACACTTTCCCTGACGGCCCCGCTCACACGCGGTATCGCCAGTTACTGGCAGCTCGCGAGCTTTCACCTAAAGAGCGCCTGGACAAGGTGCTGGACGAGTTCAAACGCCAAATTGCATGCGCAGAGGTTGCCCTATGAGCACTGAGCAACGACTCGCCAGGCTCTCACAACTGGAGGCGGCTGACCGGGCTGCCCGTGGCCATGAACATATCGACATTCATAGTGCCGGCGGCCAGTGCCCGGCTCACCAGCCTTACCTTTTTGTGCTGCCGGTACGGTACGCGTTGAGCGAACAGGCGGCGACACACAGCGCCTCTCAACCGGGCATTGTTCCCGACAGTCATCCCATGGCCGCGCGATTGCTGCGTGAAGGATTTGTGTATGTGTGGCAAGGCAGCAAAGGGCTGCAGCGCTATGCCGTGGCGATCAACGGATGCCTATATGAGCAGGCGCTACAGGCCGATGACACGCGGGTTGAACGCGGCAACCTCCATGGCCTTACGCTGAGCAAGCATGAGCCGGTCTCGATGCTCTACAGCGAATACCCCCTTTCGCCCGAGGCTTGCCAGAACTTGTATGACCCGCAAGTACGTGCCCAGCGCATGCGCGCACTCGATTTACGCCAGCTTGCCAATGAATTGCAGGCCCCTCACTGCGTACCGCTCAATAAAGCGAATGAGCTCATGGGCGAACTGATACCTGAAACCTATGCGCGGGCCGTCACCCTTGACCATTTACGCAACGGCCCAGCGCATAAGGCCCACGAACAGCAATTGGCACAGCGACTGTTCGAAAACCGGCCCACCGACAACATTCAGCACAACATCACGGCATTAACCGATGCCCGGCGCTGGAACCAAGAACGCGCCAGCGTAGCGGCCGGCCATCCGGATATCACCGCAGACGACACGCCGCCCGGTGAGTGGAGCGCAGTGCCGTGGACGCCGATCAGCGTTCGGCAACAGCTGGAACTCGCCCAGCAGCAGGCTCAAGGCTTATATGCCGTACTGGCTTGCCTGGATGACGATCTGGGCGTTTTGCGTGATATCAATCATGAACAGGAACAGGTCGAAAGCCAGCATGAGCAATGGCAGCAGGACCACCAGCTGCGCTTGAGCATCGGCGGATTCATACGCAGCCTGATTACCGAAGATGGCGCTTAAATTGCGGGACAGGTGAGTTATCGCTACCGCGAGCACCTCCTTGAGCTGACCCCTGAGCAAGGTGAGCAACTGCTGAGGGTTGATCATGAACTCGAAGAGCTGTTTCGCGAAGAAGCACGGTTGAATCAAAAGCGCGGGCGTCATTCAAAGAATTGGGAAGGTGCTGTCAGGCTGGAAGAAGTGCAGGCTCAAATAAAACGTACGGTAGCGCCGGTGCGTGAATTCATTCCTGCTCATTTGCACACGGAAGTTGAAGCGTTGGTGCGCGATTACCGAGCATCAAAAGTGGCTAATCTGGAAAACCGTTTCGTCAGTGAAAAGGTTGAGCAGTACATTGACTTACCGGCCATGAATACGTGGCTTGATCACACTGCCCCCACCCATTTTGCTCAGGTTCAACAGCGCCACACCCGACTCTATGCCGACCGGGGTGTGTATTTGGCCCGGCACCATAGCGGCACGTGGTTTGTCGATTTCCACAACCCCGCTCACCTGACATGGCTTGGCCACTTGGCCATTGCCTGCCTGAGCGCGCAATGCCTGCGCAAACAAGGTGCCGAGCAATATGCCGACTACGTGCGCAGTGCCGATCAAGGCGCCTTGCGTCAGTTGTTCTACGGCTGGAGCCCGACCCTGGAGGCGGCGGTCATCGGCATTAGCCGGTCCGCAGAGTTGATGGCGGCATTGAGTCTGGAAAACCAGGCCAACGCCGAACAGGCCTTGATCAAAATACTCGGCCCGCTGGGCGTGCCGATCCTTGCCAGCCTCGCCGAACTTGCTCGCGAGGCTGACAGTTCGTGGAATACCCTTATCAAACGCTTGGGGGCAGCATTGCTGTTACTGGGAGGTGAGCCCGGCACGCCGTTAAGCGGGGCGTGGATGAGCATCATGGTTGCCGCGCGCGTGGGCAGTGAAACCGGCTTGCGCCTGATCGATCAGGGCGGGCGGCAGGTGTTGCAACTGGTCGGTAAAGCTGCCGAAGAACTTACTCAGTGGGCAAAAATAACCGGTAAAGCCATCGGCACAGGGCACGTCGCCAATATCGTTAACTCGCCTGCGGTGCAAAATAGCGGCGGCGTGATTGCATTGGCGGCATTGCTGCTCAATAGCTGGAATGCGGGGCGTTATCTAAGCCAGGCGCAGGTGCTGGAAGGGGTGGATCAACAGCGTCAGTACGAGACAGCGTCCGCGACGTTATATGCAGCAGCCGCGTTGGTGGCGGTGATTGATGCGCAGGTCAGGAAGGGTTTTTGGGGAGGGAGAGGCGTTGAAGTCATTTCTTTGAAGGCCGGTAGAACTTCATACATCGCCTCCGTTATGACAATGCTGGGTGGCATTCTTGGCTTTCTTTCTTCCATAGCAGCATTTATGGAATACAAAGCACTTCAAATTCAACTAGATAACATGCAGGGAAATTTAGATCCGTGGTTGAAAGTGCGGCAGACAGTATCTGCGGGATTTGCTATAGCGTCTGGCGTACAGGCGATGCTCGGTATAATACACACCTCTAAAAGCATGGTTGCAAGCTATGGGGTCGCGCTAGCACAGGCCAGTTATTTAAGATGGTTGGGACCGATTAATGTGGTATTAGCGGTCTTAGGCGTGTTTTATGTGGTTTCTTGGTTCATGCAGCGGACGCCCTTACAGAATTTTCTTGCTCATTGCTGTTGGTCAAAGTTGAGGGCGGGGAAGTGGGAAGTTATTGCGTACGAAGCCCAGGCTAAAGAGTTGATGGAGTTACAGAATATACTGTTTACGCCGCGCCTCAGTTTTGAAAACGGGTCCAGCCAAGAGTTAGTGGATAACTGGGACGGTTTTCGATATGTCTCGACAGTTGAATCTCTGACAGTGGATTTGCCAGGTGCTGGTTTTTATGGCTCGTATGTTGATATTTCTATAGTGGGTGATCCTGTTGATACGATTGCTTATAGAAACATGATTAAAAATAACGGCTCTGGCCATCTTGTCGTCCCGCCGAGACCGATGCGGGATATAGGTAAGTATTGGATTGAAACCAGTACGTGTAACTGGATACCGTATAAGGAAGGGCAGGGTATACGTTTGTCGGGACTGTTTAACCTTGTGCCTGATGTTCTTGGGACTCAACCTCGTCTGGTATCGGTGCGTATACGATACCGAACCCCCATCACTTCAATGTTGAACCTGTCAGAGTTTATTGGGGGGCAAGAAGGGCTCGCATTTACTTGCTCTCCGCTCATCGGTTTGGTGGCGGTACGCGATGCTCCAACTCCAGAATTGAATAAAGCTGAGCGTTTACGTGTGCGTATCGAAGACCATGGTAAAAGTTTAAAGCCCTTGAGTATTAGGGAATGACTCTTCCGCCAGCAGGTACAAGTCAGAAAGGTTTTTTTTCACAAAACGAATATTTGGCGCCGTTAGCAGTGCCAACCGGAGAAGTTGCGAATGACGTGCTGGGTAGTGTGTGGATAAAAAATGACGTTTATATGGATGTCGGTTTATTCGCAATAGGTCAGGCTATCGTCGTGTTATGGGTAAATATATTAATTTTTACTGCGGTTGCCTTTTTTTGGGGTGATTGGGATGTTCTTTACTTGGGCGTCATTTTGTTTGCTTATCCTATTTATCTTCTTGTCACTGTCTTGAAAAAGCCGGTGCCTTTGCCTGCTCGTTTTAATCGCCAGCGTCGAGAAGTTTGCGTTCCGATTAATGCTAGCGAATATTGGATTGTTCCGTGGGAAACCGTTGTCGCCCAAGCAACTGAGTGTTATTCAATGACTCAAGCAGGAAAATATTCAACAGGCGGGGGATTGCTCGTGGTGTTCAAAAATCCTGACCCTGAGGCGGATGAGAAAGTTAAATACTGCCGTTTTTCTTTTGCCAGTGGCAGTACCAGGGCCTCAAAAATGGTCTGGGAGTGTATGCGTAGTTACATGGAAATCGGGCCCGACGCAGTTGATACTCCACCCCAATATCATCCGTACACCAAGGGGGTATTAGCAACCTATTGGGAGCAACTGGGCGAGGCTGCCAGTCGCAAGGGCTGGCCGTTGGCATTGCTATGGGAAGGCTTTTTCGGTGTATTTGTATTTAATGTGTTGTTCATTAGCGCCGTGCACAAGCTAAAACTAAACCCCCCTCCAGATTTGACCTGGCCGGAGATTGTTGAATGGTCTAAACCGATACCACCCGAGCAATGGGCCAAACGTTCGCCCGAGCTGGAAGCTGCCATTGCGCAGCGCGAAGCGGAGCTGGCATTACGCGATTAGTCAGTGCCAGAAGTGCCAGTCGGGCTCGCGAAGCGGTCGTTCCGCTATCGCGAGCAAGGGCTGGCCGGATCGATCAGGCTGTTTCGGTCGGGTCGTGGGGTTTGCGGGTGGCACGTACCACGGGGCGCAGCAGTTCGGTGGGCGGGGTTTCGCAGCTGATTTTGCGGCCCAGCTTGGTTTCGATAGCAGGCAGTTGATACGAGTCGTCTTCACCGGCAAAGCTGATGGATACGCCGTCTGCACCCGCACGCCCGGTTCGGCCAATGCGGTGGACGTAGTCGTCCGGCACTTCCGGCAGGGTGAAGTTGATCACGTGGCTGATGCCGTCGATGTGAATGCCGCGACCCGCCACGTCGGTGGCGACCAGAACGCGGATTTTACCTTCACGGAAGCCTTCCAACGTCTTGATGCGTTTGTGCTGGGGTACGTCGCCCGACAGTTGCGCGGCGTTGAGGCCGTCACGTACCAGCCGCTCTTCGATGCGGCGCACTTCATCCTTGCGGTTGGCAAATACGATGACACGTTCCCAACCGTTGTCATTCACCAGGTTGAACAACAACTTGTACTTATCGGCCCCGGCTACGGCGTAGACGTGTTGCTCCACACGGTCGCTGGCCACGTTTTCGGATTCAATTTCCACGATTGCCGGGTCGGTGGTCCATTGCTTGGCGAGGTTCATGACGTCTTCGGTGAAGGTCGCGGAGAACAGCAAGGTCTGGCGTTCGGCTTTGGGCGGGGTCTGGCGGATGATCTGGCGCACCTGCGGAATGAAGCCCATGTCCAGCATGCGGTCGGCTTCGTCGAGGACCATCACTTCAACCATGTCCAAATGCACTTCGCCGCGCTGGTTGAAGTCCAGCAGGCGGCCCGGGGTGGCTACCAGAATGTCGCAGTGACGGGCTTCAAGCTGTTTGAGTTGCTTGTCGAAGTCCATGCCGCCTACGAACGTCATGACATTGAGGTCGGTGTATTTGGTCAGGTCGGCTGCGTCTTTGGCAATTTGCACCACCAGCTCGCGGGTCGGCGCGATGATCAAGGCGCGGGGCTCGCCCATGTAGCGTTCTTTGGGCGGCGGGGTTTGCGTCAGTTGACTGATGATCGAAATCAGGAACGCGGCGGTTTTACCGGTACCGGTCTGTGCGCGGCCAATCGCATCACGGCCTGAGAGGGTGTAACCCAATACGCCCGCCTGAATCGGTGTGCAATAAGGAAAACCCAGGTCCTGGATAGCGTGCATCAGCTCGGGCGCGAGCTTGAAGTCGTGAAAGCGGGTTTTGCCTTCTTGAGGCTCTACCACGAAATCTTCGAGTTTCCAGGGGATGACCGGTGGCTTGGGGGCCGCTTCCCGGCGCGGTTTGGTCGGCTTTGGTTTTTCGCTGCGTGCCGAAGGTGCAGCAGGCTGTGCGTCGGGCGTTGTCACCGAGGCATCAGCGGGAGCAGGTTGGGCGCTGTGTTGCGCGTCGGTTCGCGGGCCGGGGCTGCTGGAAGGTGCTGTGGAAGCAGGCGCGAGCGGCTCAGCCTCGCTTTTACCGAATATTTTTTTGAGTGCTTTGAGCACGGTCATCTCATCAGTTGGTTAAGGAGTGTACGCCGGGCAGTGTAATGCAAGTCGCGTGCTCGGCGTAGTGAACGACAGGATGTTTCGGTTTTAACTCAGACGCGCCTTGAGCCAGACGCCTATGTCCCGGATTTCCTCAGGTAACACTTCATGGCTCATGGGGTATTCCTGCCAGATCACGGTTACGCCGCGGCTCTTTAAATGTTCATACGCCGTGCGACCCATGGAGTTTTGGACTACATCATCGTACTGACCGTGTAGGCACAAGGCCGGAATGCGTTGCTGACTGGCGGACAATTCCATTTCATCGCTGAAGGTTGGCGCGTAGGTGGAGAGGGCGATTACGCCACCCAATGCGCCCTGCCATTTCAGGTACGCGGTGTGAAATACCACGGCGCCGCCCTGAGAAAACCCGGCCAGAAAAATACGGTTGGCATCTATCCCGTGTGCTTTCTGTTGATCGATCAGCTCAATGACCATCCGGGCAGATTCATTTAACTCGTCTTCGCTGATTGATCGGGCCGGGCTCATGGCCTTGATGTCGTACCAGCTGGGCATGGGATACCCGCCATTGATGGTGACTGGGCGAGTGGGTGCCTGCGGCAAAACAAAACGTGTAGTCAGCAGGTTTTCTTGCAGCGCTTCGGCCACCGGCAAGAAGTCATAACGATCCGCGCCCAAGCCATGAAGCCAGATAACACAGGCATCAGCGGGCTTTGGGGGGTCGAGGATAAGAGGCTCGGTCATGGTTGCTCCATCGTTGTGCAGGCGTGCCATCAGGGGGCGCGGCTTGAGTACGAGTTCGTTTAACGTTTGGCGAAAATGTCTATTGCTTGAACGATTTTTCTGAAAATAAGCGCGCAATGTCGCAGGGCGTGTGACTGGTACGCGCTTTGCTATGAGCTATGGGCGTCTCTGCATATTTCCGGCGGTAACACTAACAGGCAACTGCCGTCGGGGGGATAGCAAAAAGCCCGAAGGTGAAGCTGGACAAGGAGTTCAACCGCTCAAGTGAGCGCTTCAGTTTGAAGGCTTGTGCGATGCACCCATCGCTCAAGGCTTATGCCGCTTGACCTCATTTAATGCCAACACAGGTCAACAGTGCCTCACAAGGGGGCGGCGGGTCTTGTTCAAACACAATAAAAGCAAGACTTGGAGGTTTGAATGAAGCAGTTGAAATCCACTTTGGCCCTGGCCACAGCAGCCGTAGTCCTCACTATGAGCGGTTTTGCCCATGCGGGCGCAACGCTGGACAGCGTGAAAAAGAAAGGCTTTGTGCAATGTGGTGTGAGTGACGGGCTGCCCGGTTTTTCGGTGCCGGACGCGTCCGGGAAAATTCTCGGGATTGATGCGGACATTTGCCGCGCCGTGGCCGCCGCTGTGTTTGGTGACGCGACCAAGGTCAAGTTCAGCCAGTTGAATGCCAAAGAGCGTTTCACGGCGCTGCAATCGGGCGAGGTGGATGTTCTGTCGCGTAACACCACGTGGACCAGCTCCCGTGATGCAGGCATGGGCATGGTGTTCGCCGGCGTGACGTACTACGACGGCGTGGGGTTTTTGGTGAACAACAAACTGGGGGTCAAAAGCGCCAAGGAGCTGGACGGCGCCACCATTTGCATTCAGGCGGGCACGACCACTGAGCTCAATGTCTCTGATTACTTCCGCGCCAATAACCTTACATACACGCCGATTACCTTCGACACCTCTGACGAAAGCGCCAAATCGCTGGAAAGCGGGCGCTGTGATGTGCTGACCTCCGACAAATCGCAGCTGTACGCGCAGCGCACCAAACTGGCGACACCTGGCGATTACGTGGTGTTGCCTGAAACCATTTCCAAAGAACCCTTGGGGCCGGTGGTACGCAAGGGCGATGAGGATTGGTTCAGCATCGTCAAATGGACCCTCTACGCCATGCTCAATGCGGAAGAGGCCGGGATTACTTCCAAAAACGTGGTGGCAGAAGCCAAGTCCACGAAAAACCCGGACGTTGCACGCTTGTTGGGCGCTGATGGTGAATACGGCAAAGACTTGAAACTGCCCAAGGACTGGGTCGTGCAGGTCGTCAGTCAGGTTGGCAACTACGGCGAAGTGTTTGAGAAAAACCTCGGCAAAAGCACACCTTTGGCCATCGACCGCGGGCTCAATGCCCTGTGGAACAACGGCGGGATCCAATACGCACCCCCTGTGCGCTGATAGCGCTGTCACCCGGCCGCTCCAAGGCCGGGTGATGTTATGTCCATTTTTTTCAGGGGTTCAACATGCAGACTAAAGTCGGCGCACTCAAGCCCAGGCTTAGCCTGAGCGATCCACGTGTGCGTGGGTGGGTATTTCAGATCGTCACTGTGGTACTGGTGGTCTGGCTGGGCGCGTATCTGTTTGACAACACCCAGACCAACTTGCAGCACCGGGGCATTACGTCGGGGTTTGACTTTCTGGAGCGCAGTGCCGGATTCGGCATCGCGCAACACTTGATCGATTACACCGAGTCCGACAGTTATGCCCGTGTTTTTGTCATCGGCTTGCTCAATACCTTGCTGGTTTCGGCCATTGGCGTGGTATTGGCGACGATGCTGGGTTTCATTATTGGCATCGCGAGGCTGTCACCCAACTGGATGATCAACAAGCTGGCGACGGTATACGTTGAGGTGTTTCGCAATATTCCGCCCCTGCTGCAAATTCTGTTCTGGTATTTCGCTGTGTTCCTGACCATGCCGCTGCCGCGCAACAGTCACAACATTGCTGACACCTTCTACATGAGCAATCGCGGGCTGAACATGCCCGCAGCGATGGCCACCGAGGCCTTCTGGCCATTTGTATTTAGCGTTCTGCTGGCTCTCGTGGTTGTGGTCCTGATGGTGCGTTGGGCCAACAAGCGCTTTGAAGACACCGGCATGCCATTTCATAAGTTCTGGGCGGCGCTAGGGCTATTGGTAGTGATTCCGGGTATCTGCGTGTGGCTGACGGGCAGCCCGGTGCATTGGGAAATACCGCAGCTCAAAGGCTTCAATTTCGTGGGTGGCTGGGTGCTGATCCCGGAGCTGCTGGCCCTGACCCTTGCCCTCACGGTGTACACCGCTGCATTTATTGCTGAAATCGTGCGCTCGGGTATCAAGTCAGTCAGCCATGGTCAGACTGAAGCCGCGCATTCTCTGGGCCTGAAATCGGGACCGACGCTGCGCAAGGTGATCATTCCTCAAGCGTTGCGGGTGATTATTCCGCCCCTGACCAGCCAATACCTGAACCTGGTGAAAAACTCTTCGCTGGCCGCAGGTATCGGTTATCCGGAGATGGTGTCGCTGTTTGCAGGGACGGTTCTCAATCAGACCGGCCAGGCAATCGAAGTCATTGCCATCACCATGAGCGTGTACCTGGCCATCAGCCTTAGCATTTCGCTGTTGATGAACGTGTACAACTCGCGCATTGCGCTGATCGAACGATGAGGGCGCGACCATGACCACTCATGTTTTCAAACCCGACTTGCCTGCGCCGGGCATGCGCATTGGCCTGCTGGCATGGGCTCGGGCCAATCTGTTTTCCAATGCGTTCAACACCGTGCTGACCCTGCTGGCGTGCTATCTGGTGTGGCTGATCGTGCCGCCGTTGCTGAACTGGGCGATTCTCGATGCCAACTGGGTTGGCACCACCCGCGAAGACTGCACCAAAGACGGCGCGTGTTGGGTGTTTATTCAGCAACGCTTTGGTCAATTCATGTACGGCTACTACCCCAGCGCGTTGCGCTGGCGGGTGGACCTGAGCGTCTGGCTGGCGGTGCTCGGGGCCGCGCCGCTGTTCGTATCGCGCTTCAAGCACAAGACGGTCTACGGACTGGGCTTTTTGGTGGTGTACCCGCTGCTGGCCTACACCTTGCTGCACGGTGGTTATTGGGGCTTGAGCCCTGTTGCCACCAGCCAGTGGGGCGGTCTGATGCTGACACTGGTGATTGCCACGGTGGGCATTGCCGGTGCCTTGCCGCTGGGTGTGTTGCTGGCGCTGGGCCGTCGCTCCGATATGCCCGCCATCCGCGTGGTATGCGTGACCTTTATCGAGTTCTGGCGCGGGGTGCCGTTGATCACGGTGTTGTTCATGTCGTCAGTGATGCTGCCGCTGTTTCTGCCCGAAGGCATGAACTTCGACAAGCTGCTGCGGGCGTTGATCGGGGTGATTCTGTTCCAGTCGGCTTACGTGGCCGAAGTGGTGCGCGGCGGGTTGCAAGCGATCCCCAAGGGCCAGTACGAGGCCGCGGCTGCCATGGGCCTCGGTTACTGGCGCAGCACCGGGCTGGTGATTTTGCCGCAAGCCTTGAAGCTGGTAATCCCCGGCATCGTCAACACTTTCATTGCCCTGTTCAAGGACACCAGCCTGGTCATCATCATTGGCCTGTTTGACCTGCTCAACAGCGTCAAGCAAGCAGCAGCGGACCCCAAATGGCTGGGTATGGCGACCGAAGGGTATGTGTTCGCGGCCCTGGTGTTCTGGATTTTCTGTTTCGGTATGTCCCGCTACTCCATGCACCTGGAGCGCAAGCTGGACACAGGCCACAAGCATTAGGAGACGTGCGTCATGAGTGAAGCCATCAAACAGACCGCCGAGCCACAAGGCATCATCCAGATGCTTGGGGTGAACAAATGGTACGGCCAGTTCCATGTACTTAAAGACATCAACCTCAATGTGCAGCCAGGGGAGCGGATAGTGCTGTGCGGGCCTTCGGGCTCGGGCAAGTCCACCACAATACGTTGCCTCAATCGCCTTGAAGAACACCAGCAGGGACGCATCGTGGTGGATGGCGTCGAGCTGACCAATGACCTCAAACAGATCGAAAGCGTGCGCCGTGAGGTGGGCATGGTGTTTCAGCACTTCAACCTGTTTCCGCACCTGACCATCCTGCAAAACTGCACGCTGGCACCGATGTGGGTGCGCAAGATGCCCAAGCGGCAAGCCGAAGAAATTGCCATGCATTATCTGGAACGGGTGCGCATTCCCGAACAGGCGCACAAATACCCAGGGCAACTGTCGGGTGGGCAGCAACAGCGGGTGGCGATTGCCCGGGCGTTGTGCATGAAGCCCAAGATCATGTTGTTTGACGAACCGACGTCGGCACTGGACCCGGAAATGGTCAAGGAGGTGCTCGACACCATGATCGGCCTGGCACAAGACGGTATGACGATGCTCTGCGTGACCCATGAAATGGGCTTTGCCCGGACCGTGGCGAATCGGGTGATCTTCATGGATAAAGGTGAAATCGTTGAGCAGGCCGCGCCCAACGATTTCTTCGACACCCCGCAAAACGATCGGACCCAGTTGTTTCTGAACCAGATCTTGCACTAGGCCTGTCGTGACACCCGCAGGCTGCGCGCTTTGATCACATCAAAGCGCGCAGCCTCCTACCTCACACGCCCGGATTGCCCCCGGCGTCTTCGTCTGGCTAAGATGTCCCGAATCTTTTGAGGTCCGCGCCAGCAACACTGCGGCGCTCTCAATACCGACATCGGCTGCGACCTGCTATTTCTCCTGCGCCTGATTATTGCCGTGCACAACCCGGCGCTCAGCGAGCTGTATCACGACAGCTCCAGTGGCGTCTGCAGCCAGTTGCGTCACACATCGACTATTCACCCGCGCCGCCCGTCGGTGTTCGATCGGCACATCGAACGGCAGGCTGCTGTCGAACAATAAGACCCTCAACGGGCGATGGCGTTTTGCCGGACGTTGAACAATAAACCTTGAACCGGAGCAGGCCATGACGAGCAATCCGCCACACCATAACGACAGCCCCGAACCCGCACGCCATCTGGAAGATCTGGATCAATTGCTGATTGATGCCGAGGTGGACGACGAAGTGGTCCAGCAAGCGCCTCCAGTGGTGGTGCGCCCCTGGTTGTTGCTGCTGGGCCTGGTGCTGGTGGCGTTGAACTTGCGCCCGGCGTTGTCGAGCATGGCGCCGCTGTTGGGCGAGGTCTCTGATCAATTGGGGTTGTCGGCCGCGCAAGCAGGCTTGCTGACCACCTTGCCGGTGTTGTGCCTCGGCATCTTCGCGCCCCTGGCGCCGATACTGGCCCGGCGATTCGGCACCGAGCGCGTGGTGTTGGGGATCTTGCTGACACTCGGCGGCGGCATCGTGCTGCGCAGTTACCTGGGGGAAAACGGTCTGTTTGCCGGCAGCATTCTGGCCGGTGCCAGCATCGGGGTAATCGGTGTGCTGTTGCCCGGCATCATCAAGCGTGACTTCGCCGGGCATGCTGGCACCATGACCGGGGTTTACACCATGGCACTCTGTCTGGGCGCTGCGCTGGCTGCCGGGGCGACCGTGCCGCTGAGCCATTATTTTGATAACAGTTGGGCGATAGGGCTAGGTTTCTGGGCGTTACCGGCGGTGTTGGCCGCGTTCTTCTGGCTGCCGCAAGTGGGCAAGCGTCAGGGCGCGCATAACGTGGCTTACCGGGTGCGCGGTTTATTGCGTGACCCGTTGGCGTGGCAGGTCACGCTGTATATGGGCTTGCAATCGTCCTTGTCGTACATCGTGTTTGGCTGGTTGCCGTCGATCCTGATTGGCCGTGGGTTGACCCCGACGCAAGCCGGGCTGGTGATGTCCGGGTCAGTGATCGTGCAACTGGCCACCGCGTTGACCGCGCCCTGGTTGGCCACGCGGGGCAAGGATCAGCGTCTGGCCATTGTGTTGGTGATGGGGATGACCTTGGCCGGTTTGTTTGGGTGCCTGTATGCGCCGCTTAACGGCTTGTGGGGCTGGGCCATTGTGTTGGGGCTGGGGCAGGGCGGGACATTCAGCTTGGCGCTGACCCTGATCGTGTTGCGTTCGCGAGACGCCCACGTCGCGGCCAATTTGTCGGGGATGGCGCAAGGCATCGGCTACACCGTGGCCTCCATGGGCCCGTTTGCCGTGGGGCTGGTCCACGAATTGACCGGTGGCTGGAACGCCCTGGGGTGGATTTTCGGCGTCGTGGGCATCGGTGCGATCATCGCCGGACTGGGGGCCGGGCGTGCGAAATACGTCAATGTCGTCAGCGAGAAGATCTGAAGCCATAGTGTTTCTGCTCATGTCGGATTATCGTGCACGAATTCCATCCTGCACGGACCCCGTCATGAGCCAAGCCCACCACGCGTTGATCACTCGTTTCTATCAAGCATTCCAGCAGCTGGATGCCGAAACCATGGCGCAGTGTTACACCGAAGACGTGCTGTTCAGCGATCCGGTGTTTGGCCAGTTGCGTGGGCAGGACGCTCGTGACATGTGGCGCATGCTCACGTCCCGGGCCAAGGATTTCACCCTCAGTTTCAACCAAGTGCAGGCGGACGATCAGCAGGGCAGCGCGCATTGGGTGGCTACTTATGTGTTCAGCCAGACCGGGGCGATTGTCATCAACGACATTCAGGCGCGCTTTGTTTTTCGCGACGGCAAAATCTGCGAGCACCATGACCATTTCGACCTGTGGCGTTGGTCGCGTCAGGCGCTGGGTATCAAAGGCACGCTGCTGGGCTGGACGCCGCTGGTGAAAAATGCGATCCGGGCCCAGGCGAAAAAAGGTCTCAAGGCCTTTCAGGCGCGCGGCCAAGGGCTGTAACAGTGACCGCAGTAACCGAATCTTGTGAAGCGACAGCCGCGAGTAAACCCTGGTTTGTGTACCTGGTGCGGGCTGCCAACGGGGCGTTGTATTGCGGTATCAGCGATGACCCGCATAAGCGTTTTGCCAAGCATCAAAGCGGCAAGGGTGCGCGCTTTTTTGCGTCCAGCCCGGCGGTAGCACTGGTGTATGTCGAATGCTGGCCCGACAAAGGCGAGGCGCTGCGTCAGGAGCGGCTGATCAAAAAGCTCAGGAAGAGCGCCAAGGAGTGCCTGGTAAAAAGCCAGGCATAGCGGTAATCGGTCTGCGCGGGTGAGGGGCAGGCATTTATCCGTTGTCGCCCTTGGCAGGCGGTGCGCCGTTTATTTCAATGCGTCGAGGATCGCCTCGGGCTTGAAGTCGCGAATCAGCGTGCCATTCACATCGAGTATCGGAATCCCGCGTCCGCCCAGCGCTTCATACGCCTTGCGCGCGACAGGGTCTTTGTCGATATCGAATTCGGTGTACGGGATGCCTTTTTCGTCGAGAAAGCGGCGGGTGGCTTTGCAATACCCGCACCACTCGGTGGCGTAGAGCACAACACGGGCGTTGGCCCGGGTCTGCTCGGCAACAACGCCCGAAGGGTTGAGCACGCGTTCAATCTTGCCCCAGTTCTGAAAAATCACCACGACCACCAGCACGAACAGGACTTTTTTCAGGATCCCGTTGAGCATTATTTGTTGCGCTTGAGCTGGTCGAGCAGTTGGGTCGGCAAGCCCTTGAGGATCAGCGTGCCGGCCTCTTCGTCGAATTCCACTTTGGAGCCCAGCAAATGGGCTTCAAAACTGATCGACAGGCCCTCGGCACGGCCTGTGAAGCGGCGGAACTGGTTGAGGGTGCGTTTGTCTGCCGGGATTTCCGGCGAGAGGCCGTAGTCTTTGTTGCGGATGTGATCGTAAAACGCTTTCGGGCGCTCTTCGTCGATCAACTCGGACAGCTCTTCAAGGCCCATCGGTTCGCCGATTTTGGCCTGGCTGCTGGCGTAATCGACCAGGGTTTTGGTTTTCTCGCGTGCGGACTCTTCTGGCAGGTCTTCGCTTTCCACGAAATCGCTAAAGGCTTTAAGCAGGGTGCGGGTTTCGCCGGGCCCGTCGACGCCTTCCTGGCAGCCGATGAAGTCGCGGAAATACTCTGACACCTTCTTGCCGTTTTTGCCTTTGATGAACGAAATGTACTGCTTGGACTGTTTGTTGTTCTGCCACTCGGACAAGTTGATCCGCGCTGCGAGGTGCAACTGGCCAAGGTCCAGATGACGCGACGGGGTCACGTCCAGCTCTGCGTTCACCGCCACGCCTTCGCTGTGGTGCAGCAGGGCAATGGCCAGATAATCGGTCATGCCTTGTTGATAGTGGGCGAACAGTACATGGCCGCCCACTGACAGGTTGGACTCTTCCATCAGCTTTTGCAGGTGCTCGACGGCTACGCGGCTGAAGGCCGTGAAGTCGGTGCCGCCATCCAGGTACTCCTTGAGCCAGCCGCTGAACGGATGCGCGCCGGATTCGGCATGGAAAAAGCCCCAGGCCTTGCCTTGTTTGGCGTTATAGCTTTCGTTGAGGTCCGCGAGCATGTTCTCGATGGCCTGCGACTCGGCCAATTCGGTGTCGCGGGCGTGGAGAACAGCGGGCGTACCGTCGGGTTTTTTCTCAATCAGATGGACGATGCAATGACGGATCGGCATGGGCTTCTCGGCGAGTGATCAGAAGACAGGGGGCAGGCCCCGCGAAAGCGGCAAGTGTAACGCACCTGAGCCTTTGGACGGCCTTCGCACCGGGGTTTAGGGTGCTTCTGTCGGCCGGGAGGCGTTTTTTTACGGTTTTAACGCGATAAAGCTGACCAAATGGGCAGGTAGAGGCGGATATTTGGCCGTCTCTGTGCTAGTTTTGCCCGGTCTTGCGCTGGGTAACGGCGCAAAGCGCGGATTCAGCATGTGTCAGGTCGAACCAAACTCCGTTTCAGCACTCTACATCCGCGATTCGTCGTGAAAGCAAACGGGCGTGCCAGACCCCCAATATCTGGCTCGATAGCTGACTTTGCACTCTGCAAACCAAATGAATTTGATAGGGAAGGAACATCTCAATGGCTATTACTAAAGACCAACTGATCGCCGATATCGCTGAAGCTATCGACGCGCCGAAAACTACCGCGCGTAACGCTCTGGACCAACTGGCTCAGATCGTTGCTGATCAATTGGAAAATGGCGGCGAAATCACTCTGCCAGGTATTGGCAAACTGAAAGTGACCGAGCGTCCTGCCCGTACTGGCCGTAACCCTTCGACTGGCGCAGCCATCGAAATCGCTGCCAAGAAAGTGATCAAGCTCGTTGTGGCCAAAGGCCTGACTGACGCTGTTAACAAGTAAGACACTTGTTAAAAAGCCGCGCCCCGGAGCGATCCGGAGCGCGGCTTTTTTGTGGGCGCTTGTTGCCGGTTATTTCCAGTTCTTCTCGCGCCACAGTTGTTGCTGTTCTTTATCGTGGAAGGTCCAGGCCACAAAACGGCTTTGCTTGTTGCCCTGGGACATGTCCACCACCTGGCTCTCGCGAACGCCTGCTTTTTTCAGGGCGGTCTGGATGGCCGGCAAGTTGGAGGCTTTGGACACCAGTGTGCTAAACCACAGCACCTGACGGCCCACTTGCACGCTTTCGCGGATCAACTGCGTGACAAAGCGCTGCTCGCCGCCTTCACACCACAACTCTGCGGCCTGGCCGCCAAAGTTCAGGACCGGCAACTTGCGTTTTGGGTCTGCCTTGCCCAGTGCCCGCCATTTACGCTCGCTGCCGCGCTGTGCTTCGTCCAATGACGCGTGGAACGGCGGGTTGCACATGCTCAGGTCAAAACGCTCACTGCTTTGCAGCACGTCCAGCAGGATCTTCTGCGGGTTGGGTTGCTGGCGCAGGCTGATGGCTTTGTTCAAACCGTTGGATTGCACGATGGCTTTGGCCGCCTTCAGGGCGATGGTGTCGACCTCAGTACCGAGGAACTGCCAGCGGTAATCGCTATGACCGATCAGCGGGTACACGCAGTTGGCGCCCATGCCGATATCCAGCACGCGCACGCTCGGGCCACGCGGAATCACGCCGTCATTGAGGGTGGCCAACAGGTCCGCCAGAAAATGCACGTAATCGGCGCGTCCCGGGACGGGTGGGCACAGGTAGTCAGCCGGGATGTCCCAGTGCGCAATGCCGTAGAACGCTTTGAGCAGGGCGCGGTTGAACACCCGCACGGCGTCCGGGTTGGCGAAGTCGATGCTCTCTTTGCCGTACGGGTTGATGATCACGAACTGACCCAGTTCAGGGCACACCGAGATCAGTTGCGGGAAGTCGTAACGCCCCTGATGGCGATTGCGCGGGTGCAAGCTGGGTTTGACTCGTGGTGCAGCCGGCTTGGCTTCGCTGGCAGCCTTGGGCTGATGGCGTGTGGCTTTGGAAGTGCGTGGGGTTGTCATGTTCAATTCATTCCACAAAAGCAATCGCGGGCAAGCCCCGAGGCTCCCACAGGAGCATCAGGCCTTGCCCGCGATCAGGTGCGCAGCGTGTTTACAGGCTGGAAATCCGCGCGTGCTGTTCTGCCAACTTGCTCAAAGCCTGTTCGGCTTCGGCCAATTTGGCGCGTTCCTTGTCGATGACTTCGGCCGGGGCCTTGTCAACGAACGCGGCGTTGGAGAGTTTTCCGCCTACGCGGGCCACTTCGCCGTGCAAACGCTGGATTTCCTTGTCCAGGCGCGCCAGTTCTGCATCTTTGTCGATCAACCCGGCCATTGGCACCAGCACTTCCATCTCGCCGACCAGCGCGGTGGCGGACAGCGGGGCTTCGGCGCCGTCTTGCAGCACGGTGATCGACTCGAGTTTAGCCAGCTTTTTCAGCAAGGCATCGTTCTCGGCCAGACGGCGCTGGTCTTCGGCACTGACGTTTTTCACGTAGAGCTGCAACGGTTTGCCGGGACCGATGTTCATTTCGCCACGGATGTTACGCACGCCGAGCATTAGGCCCTTGAGCCATTCGATATCATCTTCGGCGGCCTGGTCGATGCGCGCTTCGTTCGCCACCGGCCACGGTTGCAGCATGATGGTCTTGCCTTCAACGCCCGCCAGCGGCGCGATGCGCTGCCAGATTTCTTCGGTGATGAACGGCATGAACGGATGCGCCAGGCGCAGCGCCACTTCCAGTACCCGAACCAGCGTGCGCCGGGTGCCGCGCTGACGTTCAACCGGCGCATTTTCGTCCCACAGTACCGGCTTGGACAGTTCAAGGTACCAGTCGCAATACTGGTTCCAGATGAACTCATACAGCGCTTGTGCTGCCAGATCGAAGCGGAACTGGTCGAGGTGACGAGTTACTTCGGCTTCGGTGCGCTGCAACTGCGAAATGATCCAGCGATCGGCCAGCGACAGTTCGTAGGCTTCGCCGTTCTGACCGCAGTCTTCGCCCTTGTCCAGCACGTAACGGGCAGCGTTCCAGATCTTGTTGCAGAAGTTGCGATAGCCTTCGACGCGGCCCATGTC
The DNA here is from genome assembly GCF_012985745.1 of Pseudomonas sp. WS 5078. Taxonomy (NCBI): domain Bacteria; kingdom Pseudomonadati; phylum Pseudomonadota; class Gammaproteobacteria; order Pseudomonadales; family Pseudomonadaceae; genus Pseudomonas; species Pseudomonas sp. WS 5078. The sequence goes on from NZ_JAAQWX010000007.1 coordinate 19,048, forward strand.
GAACTTGATGTCACGGCCGGTGGAGGCCAGCGAGCAGAAGGTGAAGCGCAGTGCGTCCGTGCCGTAGCTGGCGATGCCGTCAGCGAATTCGTCGCGGGTCTGCTTCTCGATTTTCTTCAGCAGTTTGGGCTGCATCAGGCCGGTGGTGCGTTTGGCCACCAGGTCTTCGAGTTCGATACCGTCGATGATGTCCAGCGGGTCCAGAACATTGCCTTTGGACTTGGACATCTTCTGGCCCTGACCGTCACGCACCAGGCCGTGAACGTACACGGTCTTGAACGGAACTTGCGGGGTGCCGTCTTCGTTTTTCACCAAATGCATGGTGAGCATGATCATCCGGGCAACCCAGAAGAAAATGATGTCAAAGCCGGTGACCAGTACGTCGGTCGAGTGGAAGGTTTTCAGCGCGTCGGTTTTTTCCGGCCAGCCAAGGGTAGAGAACGTCCACAGGCCCGAGCTGAACCAGGTGTCGAGCACGTCGTTGTCCTGTTGCAGCGCAACGTCCGGGCCCAAATTGTTTTTGGCTCGGACTTCGGCTTCGTCGCGACCGACATACACCTTGCCCGACTCGTCGTACCAGGCCGGGATCCGGTGGCCCCACCACAGCTGACGGCTGATGCACCAGTCCTGGATGTCACGCATCCAGGAGAAGTACATGTTTTCGTACTGTTTGGGCACGAAGGCGATGCGCCCGTCTTCAACTGCGGCGATCGCAGGTTCGGCCAGCGGTTTGGTCGACACGTACCACTGATCGGTCAGCCACGGTTCGATAATCGTGCCGGAGCGGTCGCCCTTCGGAACTTTCAAGGCGTGGTCGTCAACGCTGACCAGCAGGCCGGCCTCGTCAAAGTCTGCGACGATCTGCTTGCGCGCTTCAAAACGGTCCAGACCGGCGTATTTGGCTGGCAGGGTGCCGTCGATGGTCTCGTTCAGTGTGCCGTCAAGGTTGAACACTTGAGCGGCGGGCAAGACCTTGGCGTTTTTATCGAAGATGTTCAGCAGGGGCAGGTTGTGACGCTTGCCGACTTCGTAGTCGTTGAAATCGTGGGCCGGGGTGATTTTCACGCAGCCGGTGCCAAATTCAGGGTCGCAGTAATCGTCAGCGATGATCGGGATGCGACGGCCAACCAGCGGCAGCTCGACGAACTTGCCGATCAGGGCTAGGTAGCGTTCATCGTTCGGGTTAACCGCCACGGCGGCGTCGCCGAGCATGGTTTCCGGGCGCGTGGTCGCAACGATCAGGTAATCGTTGCCTTCAGCGGTCTTGGCGCCGTCGGCCAACGGGTACTTGAGGTTCCACAGGAAACCTTTCTCGTCGTGGTTTTCCACTTCAAGGTCGGAAATCGCTGTGTGTAATTTGGTGTCCCAGTTGACCAGGCGCTTGCCACGGTAGATCAGGCCGTCTTCGTGCAGGCGCACGAACGCTTCTTTCACGGCTTCGGACAGGCCGTCGTCCATGGTGAAACGCTCGCGGCTCCAGTCGACGGACGAGCCCAGGCGACGGATTTGACGGCTGATATTGCCGCCGGACTGGTCTTTCCACTCCCAGATCTTGTCGAGGAACTTCTCGCGACCCAGGTCGTGGCGGTTCAGGCCCTGCGCTTCGATTTGGCGCTCCACCAGCATTTGGGTCGCGATACCGGCGTGGTCGGTGCCCGGCTGCCACAGGGTGTTGCGACCCTGCATGCGGCGGAAACGGATCAGGGCGTCCATGATCGCGTTGTTGAAACCGTGACCCATGTGCAAGCTGCCGGTGACGTTCGGCGGCGGGATCATGATGGTGTACGGGTCGCCCGCGCCTTGCGGGGCAAAATAGTTTTCTTCTTCCCAGGTTTTGTACCAGGAAGTTTCGATGGCGTGCGGCTGGTAGGTCTTATCCATGCGCGGCGGGACCCTATTGGCATTAATTCAGGAAAGCCGGCAAGTATAGCGGGGCGGGACGCATAGGGCGAGTTGTGCGCGGTGAATACAGGTCATCGCGCGATCAGGGATCGGGCATCAGTTTTGATGCTGGCTGATCAGGCGCTCCATGTGTGCGTCGAGGCGACGTTTGATTTCGGATTCGATGTGTGGGGCGTAGTCGTTGATGACGTCTTGCATGATTGCTTGCGCGGCGGTGCGCAGTTCGCGGTCCAGATGGACCAACAGGGCGTCGGGGGCTTTATCGGCGGCAGGTGTACTGGCAGGTGCGGGGTGGGCTGCTGGCTGGGGGACCGGTGTGTGTTCAATGACCTCGTCCAGCAAGGGGATCTGCGCACCCTGTTCACCCACCATCTCGGTCAGCAGTGGCGGTTGCAGGCCTTCGTCATCCAGCAGTTGGCGAATAGACTCAAGATCATCGAGCAGGTGTGCAGCTTTTTTCGGCGTATTTGGGGTGTCCATCGTGTGCTCAGAGTCGTTGTAACTTGTGGTCTTGCAGAGGATAGCCCTGTTCACGGTAGAAACGGAAACTCTCCCGTGCAGCCAGTCGAACGGCGGGGTCTTCGACCACAACTTCCGCCACACGGGCGAAATGCTTGAAGGATTCGGGGACTTTCACGTCCAGATTGATCAGCAGGTCTTGATGGCCGGCAGGCGCATCGGCGATGCCCATGACGATCACGCCATCAGGTTCGTCTTCGGCGTTACTGTGGGGCACAAAACTCTCGCCTTTAAAGCGCCACAGGCGTTGGTCGAGGTCTTCGCGCTGAGCGGAGTCGCTGCAGTGCAGGTAGATCCGATGCCCGAGACGCCAGGCCTTTTCAGTGAGTTTGCAGGCGAAATCCAGTCGCGCCGCCGGGTCTGCGCTGGGCAGGATATAAAAGTCGATTTTGGTTTTTTCAGAGGTCATTGCGGTTCCTGAATCGGGGCTGCGCCGCCCTTGCGCGACGCAGCCTGCGATCAACAGTGTCAAGCGTTGGCGCGATCCAGCAGGTATTGCGTCAGCAAGGGCACGGGGCGGCCGCTGGCACCTTTGTCTTTGCCGCCGCTGACCCAGGCCGTGCCTGCGATGTCCAGGTGAGCCCAGTTGTACGCCTTGGCAAAACGGGACAGGAAGCAGCCTGCGGTGATTGCACCGGCTTTCGGGCCGCCAATGTTGGCCATGTCGGCGAACGGGCTGTCCAGCTGCTCCTGGTATTCGTCGAACAGCGGCAGTGGCCATGCACGGTCATCGGCTTGCTTGCCCGCGTCCAGCAGTTGCTCGATCAGTTCATCGTTGTTGCCCATCAGGCCCGAGGTGTGTGCGCCGAGCGCTACCATGCAGGCGCCCGTCAGGGTGGCGATGTCGATCACTGCCTGCGGTTTAAAGCGCTCGGCATAGGTCAGCGCATCACACAGCACCAGGCGGCCTTCGGCGTCGGTGTTGAGGATTTCAACGGTTTGACCGCTCATGGTGGTCACGATATCGCCCGGACGGGCCGCGCCGCCGCTCGGCATGTTTTCGGCGCACGCCAGAATGCACACCAGGTTGATCGGCAGTTTCAGTTCGAGTACAGCGCGCAGGGTGCCGAAAACGCTGGCAGCGCCGCCCATGTCGTATTTCATTTCGTCCATGCCCGCGCCCGGCTTGAGGCTGATGCCGCCGGTGTCGAAGGTGATGCCTTTGCCCACCAGCACAAACGGCTTCTCGGATTTCTTGCCGCCCGCGTAGTTCATCACAATCAGGCGGGGCGGCTGGTCGCTGCCCTGGCCGACCGCGTAGAACGCACCCATGCCCAGGTCCTTGATTTTCTTCTCGTCGAGAATCTCGACCTTCAGGCCCTTAAAGGTTTTACCCAGGTTCTTGGCCTGTTCCGCCAGGAATGTCGGGTGGCAGATGTTTGGCGGCAGGTTGCCCAGATCACGGGTGAAGGACATGCCGGCTGCAATGGCCAGTGCGTGGGTCACCGCCAGTTGCACTTCGGCCTGTGCGGCCTTGATGGTCAGCAGGGTGATTTTTTTCAGTGCGCGGGGTTCGGCTTTCTGGCTTTTGAAACGGTCGAAGGTGTATTCGCCGTCTGCCAAGGTTTCTGCCAGCAAGCGGGTCTTGCCGTAGCTGTCGCGGTCCTTGACCACCAGTTCGTCGAGGGCGAAGACCGCATCGCTGCCGCCCAGGCCTTTGAGGACGTTCAGGGCGCCGCTGATGATTTTGCGGAAGGGGCGGTCGCCCAGTACTTCGTCTTTACCTGTGCCTACGAGCAGCACGCGCTCGGCCTTGATGTTAGGCAGGCTGTGCAGCAACAGGCTTTGACCGGTCTTGCCGGCGAGGTCGCCGCGTTTGAGGACTGCGCTGATCGCGCCGCCGGTGAGTTCGTCGAGGGCCTTGGCGGTCGGGCCGAGCTTGCGGCCTTCGCCGACGGCGACCACGAGCGTGGCCGTTTTCAACGTTTCTGGGCTAACGCTTTTTACAACCAGTTCCATGTCCGGGTCCCTGAATCAAATGGTCAACGTGCGCACAAACGCGTGGGTTTGAGTGCCTATGGATGAAACGCTTCACCTGTCTAAGCGGGCCTGCGTCAAGGCGGGCAGTTTGAACCCCGTCGGTCGCGGCTGACAACCCTTGCATGGTCTGCAATTGCTGCTTTGTAACCTTGGGTTAGCAAGCGCAGTGACAGGCGGGGTCATTCACAGGATAATGCGCCATCTTTTTAGTCGGCCCGGCTCATCTATGATGAATGCCTGGCCAACTGGTAATGCCGCTTGTTTGGCCGCCTTAGCCTGACGACCCTGGAGTGTCTGGTTTGATCGTCTTCCGTTATTTGTCCCGCGAAGTCCTGCTTACATTGAGCGCTGTCAGCGCTGTGCTGCTGGTCATCATCATGAGCGGGCGTTTCATCAAGTACCTGGCGCAGGCTGCTTCTGGCGCTCTGGATCCGGGTTCCCTGTTCCTGATCATGGGCTTCCGTCTGCCGGGCTTCATGCAGTTGATTCTGCCGTTGGGGCTGTTTCTCGGCATTTTGCTGGCCTATGGGCGTCTCTACCTCGAAAGCGAAATGACCGTGCTCTCGGCAACGGGCATGAGCCAGCAGCGTCTGTTGGGCATGACCATGATCCCCGCGGCCTTCGTGGCGCTGATTGTGGCCTGGCTGAGCCTGAGCCTGGCGCCGCAGGGGGCGAATCAGTTTCAGTTGCTGCTGAACAAACAAGACGCCCTGACCGAGTTCGACACGCTGGTGCCAGGCCGCTTTCAGGCATTGAGTGACGGTTCGCGCGTGACCTATACCGAAGAGCTGACCAACGACCGCACCAACCTCTCGGGCGTGTTCATCTCGCAAAAGAGCCTTGGTCAGGACGCCAAGGATCGCAGCATCTCGGTGCTGGTTGCAGAAACAGGCCATCAGGAAGTCCGTCCCGATGGCAGTCGCTGGCTGATTCTCAATAATGGCTACCGCTATGACGGTAACCCGGGTCTGGCCGACTACCGCGCGATCAAATACGACACGTATGGCGTGCTGCTGCCCAAGCCGGATGCCAGTGACGAAGTAACTGACCGCGACGCAATTCCGACCCTTGACCTGATCGGCAACCCCGAACCGCGTGCAATTGCCGAGCTGCAATGGCGTATTTCATTGCCGCTGCTGGTGTTTGTCGTGACCCTGATTGCTGTACCACTGTCACGCGTGAACCCGCGTCAGGGCCGCTTCCTCAAGCTGTTACCGGCGATTCTTCTTTATATGGCTTACCTGACCATTCTGATTTCGGCGCGCGGCGCCCTGGAAAAAGGCAAGCTGTCGCCGACACTCGGGCTGTGGTGGGTGCACCTGCTGTTCCTGGCCGTTGGCCTGTTGTTGCTGTACTGGGAGCCGCTGCGCTTGAAGCTGGCTAGTCGCCGTAGCGTGAAGGAGATGACGCGTGGGTAAGCTCGACCGCTACATTGGTAGCAGCGTCTTTTTGGCGATCCTGGCTGTGCTGGGCATTATTCTGGGGCTGGCGTCGCTGTTCGCGTTCATCGACGAGACGGGCAACATCAGTGACAGCTATACCGTCATGGATGTCTTGAGTTATGTCCTGCTGACGGCGCCCCGGCGCATGTATGAAATGTTGCCGATGGCGGCGCTGATCGGCTGCCTCATCGGGCTGGGCAGTCTGGCCAGCAACAGTGAGCTGACCATCATGCGTGCGGCGGGCGTGTCCATCGGCCGGATCGTGTGGGCCGTGATGAAACCCATGCTGGTGCTGATGGTGGCTGGCGTGCTGGTGGGTGAGTACGTGGCCCCGGCCACTGAAAGCACTGCGCAGGCTAACCGGGCGCTGGCGTTGGGCAGCGGGGATGCGCAAAGCTCCAAGCATGGCCTGTGGCACCGTCAGGGTGATGAGTTCATCCACATCAACGCCGTGCAGCCCAATGGCACGTTGTTTGGTGTGACGCGCTACCGCTTTGATGACGAACGTCACATGTTGTCGTCGAGCTTTGCCAAAAAAGCCGAGTTTGACAAAGATCATTGGCAGCTTTCGGAGGTCACGACCACGCTGTTTCATGATCGCAGCACCGAAGTGGTCAGCGCTCCGGTCGAGCGCTGGGACGTGGCGCTAAGCCCGCAATTGCTTAATACCGTGGTGATGGCGCCTGAATCGCTGTCGATCAGTGGTCTGTGGAGTTATATCCATTACCTGAAAGATCAGGGCTTGAACAACGGCCGTTACTGGCTGGCATTTTGGGTCAAAGTGTTGCAACCGCTGGTCACCGCAGCCCTGGTGTTGATGGCGATTTCCTTCATTTTTGGACCGTTGCGCTCGGTTACCCTCGGGCAGCGTGTGTTTACCGGTGTGCTGGTGGGCTTCACGTTCAAGATCGCGCAAGACCTGCTGGGGCCGTCCAGCCTGGTGTTTGGCTTCTCCCCGCTGTTTGCGGTGATTTTGCCAGCCCTCATTTGCGCGCTGGCGGGCGTCTGGTTGTTGCGACGGGCGGGTTGATCGACCTGTAAAGCTCGAACCAAAAGCCTCTGTCCCGCGACAGGGGCTTTTTTGTGGGGGAGCATTGGCCTGTAAACGTGACGCTCGTCGCGATCACAGGTACAATTCCCGGCTATTTTTCGGCGGGCAGTCTGCCTGCGACTTTTTTTGAGTGTTGACCCGTGAGTGATTTGAGTCATATCCGCAATTTCTCCATCATCGCCCACATTGACCATGGCAAGTCGACGCTGGCCGATCGTTTCATTCAGATGTGCGGCGGCCTGACTGCCCGTGAAATGGAAGCCCAGGTGCTGGACTCCATGGACCTCGAGCGTGAGCGCGGGATCACCATCAAGGCCCACAGCGTTACTCTGTATTACAAGGCAAAAGACGGTAATACCTATCAGTTGAACTTCATTGACACCCCCGGCCACGTTGACTTCACCTATGAAGTCAGCCGTTCGCTGGCGGCCTGTGAAGGTGCCTTGCTGGTGGTCGATGCGGGGCAGGGCGTAGAGGCCCAGTCCGTTGCCAACTGTTACACCGCCATCGAGCAGGGCCTTGAGGTCATGCCGGTACTGAACAAGATCGACCTGCCGCAAGCCGATCCTGATCGGGTTAAGGAAGAAATCGAGAAAATCATCGGTATCGATGCGACTGATGCCGTGACGTGCAGTGCCAAGACCGGCCTGGGCGTCGATGAAGTGCTTGAGCGTCTGGTACACACCATTCCTGCGCCGACCGGCAACATCGAAGATCCGCTGCAAGCGTTGATCATCGACTCCTGGTTCGACAACTACCTGGGCGTTGTGTCCCTGGTTCGCGTGCGCCATGGCCGCGTGAAAAAGGGCGACAAGATTCTGGTCAAGTCCACCGGCAAGATCCACCTGGTGGACAGCGTCGGTGTATTCAACCCGAAACACACGGCGACAGCCGACCTCAAAGCCGGTGAAGTGGGCTTCATCATCGCGGGTATCAAGGACATTCACGGTGCCCCAGTGGGCGACACCCTGACCTTGAGTTCCACCCCGGATGTAGACGTTCTGCCAGGTTTCAAGCGCATTCAGCCGCAGGTGTACGCCGGTCTGTTCCCGGTCAGCTCCGACGACTTCGAAGACTTCCGTGATGCGCTGCAAAAGCTCACGCTTAACGACTCGTCGCTGCAATACACCCCTGAAAGCTCCGACGCCTTGGGCTTCGGCTTCCGTTGTGGCTTCCTCGGCATGCTGCACATGGAGATCATTCAGGAGCGCCTGGAGCGCGAGTACGACCTGGACCTGATCACCACCGCGCCCACAGTTATTTTCGAGTTGCTGCTCAAGACCGGTGAAACGATTTACGTCGACAACCCGTCCAAGCTCCCTGACCTGTCCATGATTGAAGACATGCGCGAGCCTATCGTGCGTGCCAACATTCTTGTGCCTCAAGAGCACCTGGGCAACGTCATTACCCTGTGCATTGAGAAGCGTGGCGTTCAACACGACATGCTGTTCCTGAGTACACAGGTACAAGTGACCTACGATTTGCCGATGAACGAAGTGGTTCTGGACTTCTTCGACCGTCTCAAATCCACCAGTCGCGGCTATGCTTCGCTCGATTACCACTTTGACCGTTACCAGTCTGCCAACCTGGTGAAGCTCGACGTGCTGATCAACGGTGAGAAGGTCGATGCGCTGGCCTTGATCGTTCACCGTGACAACGCTCACTACAAAGGGCGTGCACTGACCGAAAAAATGAAAGAACTGATTCCGCGTCAGATGTTCGATGTTGCAATCCAGGCCGCTATTGGCGGACAGATTGTGGCGCGAACCACTGTCAAGGCACTCAGAAAGAACGTACTGGCCAAATGCTACGGTGGTGACGTTAGCCGTAAGCGCAAGCTGTTGGAAAAGCAAAAGGCCGGTAAAAAACGCATGAAGCAAGTGGGTAACGTGGAAATTCCACAAGAAGCCTTCCTTGCAGTGCTCAGGTTGGATAGTTAGGTCCTATGTCACTAAATTTCCCGCTGTTGCTGGTCATTGCTGTAGCCGTCTGCGGTTTGCTGGCGCTGCTCGATCTGGTCTTCCTGGCCCCGCGCCGGCGCAAGGCCATTGCCAACTATCAGGCCAGCGTCAAGCCGGCCGATATGCAGGTCATCGAGAAGCTCAACAAGGAACCGCTGCTGGTCGAATACGGCAAGTCGTTTTTCCCGGTGTTGTTCATCGTGCTGGTGCTGCGTTCGTTTCTGGTTGAGCCGTTCCAGATCCCGTCCGGTTCCATGAAACCAACGCTGGATGTGGGCGACTTCATTTTGGTGAACAAGTTTTCTTACGGGATCCGCTTGCCGGTGATCGACAAGAAAATCATCGAGGTGGGTGATCCGAAGCGTGGCGATGTCATGGTCTTTCGCTACCCGAGCGATCCGACAGTCAACTACATCAAACGTGTAGTGGGCCTGCCGGGCGACAAGATCCGTTATACCAGTGACAAAAAGCTGTACGTCAACGATCAGCTGGTTGCCGAGCAACTGGTGGGTGCTGAGCCCAATACACTGGGCAGCGCACAATTGTACAAAGAGAAGCTGGGCGAAGTGGAGCACATGATCCGCAAGGAAATGAGCCGCTACCGCACACCGCCCGATCATGAATGGACGGTTCCGGCCGGGCATTACTTCATGATGGGCGACAACCGCGACAATTCGAACGACAGCCGTTACTGGGATGATCCGAACATTCCCAAGGACGAGTTGGGCATGGTCCCCGACAAAAATATCGTCGGTAAGGCTTTCGCTGTTTGGATGAGCTGGCCCGAACCGAAAACGAGCCACTTGCCGAACTTCTCGCGAGTGGGTCTGATCAAGTAGCCAAGACGGCGCTGTTAATAACAGCGCCGAATGCTTTTCAGGTGTCCGAATAAATCGGCCGTCTGACGGTTCTTACAACCGCCGTGCAGCGTCAGGCAGGGCGGCAACAGTATTCAGGATGTGGATTTGAACAAAGCGTTAAGTGTGACGGCGGCGAACAGCCTGTTCCCCGTCCATTTGCTATGCGATAAACGAGCATCACTGATCCCTAATATCGGTCCGGTGGTGACATTCGGCCACGAACTCAGCGTGGGTAAATCGTGAGTTTTTCATTAAGTCGTTTAGAGCAGCAGCTCGGTTACACCTTCAAGGACCAGGAACTGATGGTTCTGGCCCTCACACACCGCAGCTTCGCGGGGCGCAATAACGAGCGTCTTGAGTTTCTCGGTGATGCCATCCTCAATTTTGTAGCCGGTGAAGCGCTGTTTGATCGCTTCCCACTGGCGCGCGAAGGCCAGCTGTCGCGTTTACGTGCGCGTCTGGTCAAAGGCGAAACCCTCGCCGTACTGGCCCGTGGCTTTGAGTTGGGCGAGTACCTGCGTCTGGGCTCGGGTGAGCTGAAAAGCGGCGGGTTCCGCCGCGAGTCGATTCTGGCTGATGCCCTTGAAGCACTGATCGGCGCCATCTACCTGGATGCAGGCATGGAAGTGGCCCGTGACCGCGTACTGGCCTGGCTGGCCAGCGAGTTCGAGACGTTGACCCTGGTCGACACCAACAAAGACCCGAAAACCCGACTGCAAGAGTTCCTGCAGTCGCGTGCCTGTGAGCTGCCGCGTTATGAAGTGGTGGATATCCAGGGCGAACCGCATTGCCGCACTTTCTTTGTAGAGTGCGAAATTGCCTTATTGAATGAAAAAAGCCGGGGTCAGGGTGTGAGCCGTCGCATTGCCGAACAGGTAGCGGCCGCTGCAGCACTGATTGCCCTTGGCGTGGAGAATGGCCATGACTGATTCAACTGCAACACGCTGTGGCTATGTCGCCATTGTTGGCCGACCAAACGTGGGTAAATCCACGCTGCTGAACCATATCCTCGGCCAAAAGCTGGCGATCACTTCGCGCAAGCCGCAAACCACCCGACACAACATGCTCGGCATTAAAACCGAAGGCAATGTGCAAGCGGTCTACGTGGACACGCCGGGGATGCACAAGGGTGGCGAGAAAGCCCTGAACCGCTACATGAACAAAACCGCTTCGGCAGCGTTGAAAGACGTCGACGTGGTGATCTTTGTCGTGGACCGCACCAAGTGGACCGATGAAGACCAGATGGTGCTGGAGCGCGTGCAGTACGTGACCGGCCCGTTGATCGTGGCGTTGAACAAGACCGATCGCATCGAGGACAAGGCCGAGATGATGCCGCACCTGAGCTGGTTGCAGGAGCAACTGCCCAACGCGCAAATCATCCCGATCTCCGCCCAGCATGGCCACAACCTTGACGCGCTTGAGCGTGTGATTGCCGACCACCTGCCGGAAAACGAACATTTCTTCCCCGAAGATCAGATCACCGACCGCAGCAGCCGCTTCCTGGCTGCCGAGCTGGTGCGTGAAAAGATCATGCGTCAGATGGGGGCAGAGCTGCCGTACCAGATCACCGTTGAGATCGAAGAATTCAAGCAGCAAGGTAAAACCTTGCATATTCATGCCTTGATTCTGGTGGAGCGTGACGGCCAGAAGAAAATCATCATTGGCGACAAGGGCGAACGCATCAAGCGTATCGGTACTGAGGCGCGCAAGGACATGGAGCTGCTGTTCGACTCCAAAATCATGCTTAACCTGTGGGTGAAAGTGAAGGGTGGCTGGTCCGATGACGAGCGCGCCCTGCGTTCGTTGGGCTACGGCGACCTGTAACGGCAGCTTTTCATTCCCCCCTTTCCTGCAGGAGCGGGGGGAGCAGCAGTGCTGCGCAGATGTGCTTTTACTTCCAGTCCCTCTTCCCCAAGGGGCAAGGTGAGGGCGCTTTTCGTTTTCACAGAGGCGTGCCTGCCATGTCCAGTTCCCCCCCCGCCGCACAGCTTGCCTACGTCCTGCACAGTCGACCCTACCGTGAAACCAGCGCGCTGGTGGATTTCATCACGCCGCAAGGTCGTTTGCGGGCAGTGCTGCGCAGTGCACGGGGTAAGGCCGGTTCTCTGGCGCGACCTTTTGTCCCTTTGGAAATCGAATTTCGCGGGCGCGGCGAGCTGAAAAATGTCGGGCGCATGGAGAGCGCCGGGGTCTCCACCTGGCTCAATGGCGAAGCGCTGTTCAGCGGTCTTTACCTTAATGAGCTGTTGGTGCGCTTGCTGCCGGCTGAAGATCCGCACCCTGCGGTCTTTGATCACTATGCAGCGACCCTGCTGGCATTGGCTGAAGGTCGACCGCTGGAACCCTTGCTGCGGGCCTTCGAATGGCGCTTGCTGGATGATTTGGGCTACGGCTTTTCGCTTTCACAGGACATTCATGGCGCGCCGATAGCCAGCGACGGCATGTACCGTTTGCAGGTCGATGCCGGGCTGGAGCGTATTTACCTGGTGCAGCCGGGGTTGTTTCACGGCGCTGAGTTGCAGGCCATGGCGCAGGCTGACTGGACCACGGCGGGTGCATTGTCGGCGGCCAAACGTTTGATGCGCCAGGCGTTGGCCGTTCATTTGGCGGGCAAGCCGCTGGCCAGCCGTGAGTTGTTTCGCAAGCCCTGAATAGACCGGTATGCTGTGCGCCGAATCTTCAACTCTTCAGGAGAGCCCTCGTGACCCAAAGCAATCGCATCCTTCTCGGCGTGAATATCGACCACGTAGCCACGCTGCGTCAGGCTCGGGGCACGCGTTACCCTGATCCGGTCAAGGCCGCGCTGGACGCTGAAGAAGCGGGCGCCGATGGCATCACCGTGCACCTGCGTGAGGACCGTCGTCACATTCAAGAGCGTGACGTGTTATTGCTCAAGGATGTGCTGCAAACCCGCATGAATTTCGAGATGGGCGTGACCGAAGAAATGATGGCGTTTGCCGAGCGCATTCGTCCGGCGCACATCTGTCTGGTGCCTGAAACCCGTCAGGAACTGACCACTGAGGGTGGGCTGGACGTGGCGGGGCAGGAAGCCCGGATCAAATCTGCGGTTGAGCGCCTGAGTCGGATTGGCTGTGAGGTGTCACTGTTTATCGATGCCGATGAGCGTCAGATCGAGGCGTCGAGACGCGTCGGTGCACCGGCGATTGAATTGCACACCGGTCGTTATGCCGATGCGCAAACCCCCACCGACGTGGCGCAAGAACTGCAGCGGGTAGCGCAAGGTGTGGCCTGTGGCCTGGCTCAAGGGCTGATCGTCAACGCCGGTCACGGTTTGCATTACCACAACGTTGAGGCCGTGGCCGCAATCAAAGGCATCAATGAGCTGAACATCGGTCATGCGTTGGTGGCACATGCTTTGTTCGTAGGCTTCAAGTCAGCCGTCTCGGAAATGAAAGCGTTGATCGTGGCCGCCGCCAAGCACTGAGAGCGTGAGCGTTTTCAAGTAAGGTAGTGTGCGCAATGCGTGCAGGCTCGATCGCTGGGTAAGCGATCGAAGCCTCGAATTGCGACAGCGATGAAGAATCGCAGTTACAACTGGGGTTCTTCTTTTGGCTTGGTTTTATCAATGCCGGGAATGTGCAGTTTGCTGTCGGCTGCCTGGTCGCCTTCAAGCTGTGGCTGCGTGGCCCATGTCAGGATGTCGTAGTAACGACGGATGTTGGCCACAAAGTGCACCGGTTCGCCGCCGCGGGCGTAGCCATAGCGGGTTTTGCTGTACCACTGCTTCTGCGCAAGGCGAGGCAGCATTTTTTTAACGTCCAGCCACTTGTTCGGATTCAAGCCTTCTTTCTTGGCCAGCTTGCGTGCGTCTTCGAGGTGCCCACCGCCCACGTTGTAGGCTGCCAGGGCAAACCAGGTGCGATCCGGCTCCTGGATGTCATCGTCCAGCTCGCTTTTGATCAGTGCCAGGTACTTGGCGCCGCCCTGAATGCTTTGTTTTGCATCCAGTCGATTGGCTACACCCATGGCCTGTGCGGTGTTCTGCGTCAACATCATCAGCCCCCGAACACCGGTTTTTGAGGTCACAGTCGGTTGCCAGAGGGATTCCTGATAGCCCATCGCTGCCAGTAGACGCCAGTCGATGCCTTCTTTCTTGGCAGCGTCCTTGAAAAACTTCTCATACTTGGGCAGTCGCTGCTGCAAGTGCTGGGCGAAGGTGTAGGCACCGACATAGCCCAGTACGTCCACATGGCCGTAATATCGGTCCTTGAGGCGTTGCAGCGTGCCGTTCTTTTCGACTTTGTCGAGGTAAGCATTGATCTCGTTCAGCAGGCTGTTGTCTTCGCCAGCCATCACTGCCCAGCGCTGGCTGCGGGCGTCACCCAGATCAAACGCGACGCGTACGTTGGGGAAGTACACCTGGTTCATGGCCACTTCGTTGGAGTCCACCAGGGTCAGGTCGATTTGCCCCTCATCGACCATGCGCAAAAGGTCGACCACTTCCACGGCGTCGGATTCGTCGTACTCAATGCCGGGGTATTGTTTCTTCAGTTCGGCGAGCTGTTCTGCGTGAGAGCTGCCTTTAAGGACGGTAATGCGTTTGCCCACCAGATCAGCAGCAGACGTCGGGCGCGACTGCCCGTTGCGGTAGATGATCTGTGGCGTCACTTCGAGGTAGGGGTGGGAAAACTTGGCTTGTTTGAGGCGATTCTCGCTGCTGACCAGTCCGGCAGCAGCCAGCACAGGGCCGTCAGGCTGGCCCAACTGGTTAAACATGTCGTCCAGATTGTCGGCGGTCTCGATTTTGAGTTCGACACCCAAGTCGTCGGCAAAGCGTTTGACCAACTCGTATTCAAAGCCGGTTTCGCCATTGCGGTCTTCAAAATAAGTGGCCGGGCTGTTACGAGTAATCACCCGCAGTACCCCGTCCTCCTTTACACGCTCAAGAGTGCTGGGTTTTTCAACGCAGGCACCGAGCATCAGGAAGAGTCCGGTTGCGAAGAGCCATTTGGCGCAGCGCGGGCGGATTGCTGATAAAGAAAACATGCGCGCAGTATACGCAAAGCAGGGCGGGTGCCATATCTCGACAATATGTAGCCATTCTGATAACAACTCCCAAAACCGCCCAAACCCTTGTGAAATGGGGCTTTGCAGGCCGTTCAAAGAGCTAAATCGACCAGCCGTCAGCGCGCTGATAGCCACAAAGAATAAGGCCCTGATCGATTAACGACGTTTGGCGTGCGCTTGGTGTGCCGTTTCGGGTGCCGAGGCCAACGGTTTACGTTAGAATGCCGGGCCTCAAAGCACACCCCTCCCGAGGCTGTCCCGAAGATGTTGATCCTGCGCGGCGCTCCTGCCCTTTCTGCCTTTCGCCACAACAAACTTCTCGCACAACTGAGCCAAAAGGTTCCAGCTGTCAGCGGTTTGTACGCTGAATTCGCCCACTTCGCCGATGTTAAAGGCGAATTGACCAGCGACGAGCAACTGGTACTGGCTCGTCTCCTCAAGTACGGTCCAAGTGTGCCGGTTCAAGAGCCGAGTGGCCGACTGTTCCTGGTGTTGCCGCGGTTTGGCACCATCTCGCCCTGGTCGAGCAAGGCCAGCGATATTGCCCGTAACTGTGGCCTGGCCAAGATCCAGCGCCTGGAGCGCGGCATTGCCTTCTATGTAGCCGGTCAATTGAGCGACGCCGACGCGCAGCTGATTGCCGATGCATTGCACGACCGCATGACGCAAATCGTGCTGGGCAACCTGGAGCAGGCTGCCGGTCTGTTCAGCCATGCCGAACCCAAGCCGCTGACAGCGATTGACGTGCTGGGTGGCGGGCGTGCTGCGCTGGAGAAGGCCAACGTCGAGTTGGGCCTGGCACTGGCAGAAGACGAAATTGATTACTTGGTCAATGCGTTCAACGGTCTGGGCCGCAACCCGCATGACATCGAACTGATGATGTTTGCCCAAGCCAACTCCGAGCATTGCCGCCACAAGATTTTCAACGCCAGTTGGGACATCGACGGCCAAAGTCAGGAAAAAAGCCTGTTTGGCATGATCAAAAACACCTACGTGATGCACAGCGAAGGTGTGCTGTCAGCTTATAAAGACAACGCGTCGGTGATTGTCGGTAGCGTGGCCGGGCGCTTCTTCCCGAACCCTGACACCCGTCAGTACGGTGCGGTGCAGGAGCCGGTGCACATCTTGATGAAAGTCGAGACGCACAACCACCCAACAGCCATTGCCCCGTTCCCGGGTGCAGCCACCGGTTCCGGCGGCGAGATTCGCGATGAAGGCGCTACCGGCCGTGGCGCCAAGCCAAAGGCCGGCCTCACCGGGTTTACCGTATCCAACCTGCAAATCCCTGGCTTTGAACAGCCGTGGGAAGTGCCGTACGGCAAGCCGGAGCGCATCGTCAACGCGCTGGACATCATGATCGAAGGCCCGCTGGGCGGCGCTGCGTTCAACAACGAATTCGGCCGTCCTGCGCTGACCGGCTACTTCCGTACATTTGAGCAATCGATCAGCACGCCCCACGGCGACGAAGTGCGCGGTTATCACAAACCGATCATGCTCGCGGGCGGCATGGGCAACATCCGCGCCGAACACGTTCAAAAAGGCGAAATCACTGTCGGCTCCAAGCTGATCGTGCTGGGCGGTCCGGCCATGCTGATTGGCCTGGGTGGCGGTGCCGCCTCTTCCATGGCCACGGGCGCAAGCTCGGCTGACCTGGACTTCGCTTCGGTACAGCGCGAAAACCCGGAAATGGAACGCCGCTGTCAGGAAGTCATCGACCGTTGCTGGCAGTTGGGTGACAAGAACCCGATCAGTTTCATCCATGACGTGGGCGCGGGCGGTCTGTCCAACGCGTTCCCGGAGCTGGTGAACGACGGCGACCGCGGTGGCCGTTTCGAACTGCGCAACATTCCGAACGACGAGCCGGGCATGGCCCCGCACGAAATCTGGAGCAACGAGTCACAGGAACGTTACGTGCTGGCGGTGGGCGTTGAGGACTTCGAACGCTTCCAGGCCATTTGCGAGCGCGAGCGTTGCCCGTTTGCCGTTGTTGGTGAAGCCACGGCCGAGCCGCAACTGACTGTGACCGACAGCCACTTCGGCAACAACCCGGTGGACATGCCGCTTGAAGTACTGCTGGGCAAAGCGCCCCGCATGCACCGTTCGGCAGTGCGCGAGCAGGAGCTGGGCGATGATTTCGACCCGGCTACACTGAGCATCGGCGAGTGCGTCGAGCGCGTTCTGCATCACCCGGCGGTAGCCAGCAAGAGCTTCCTGATCACCATTGGCGACCGCACCATTACCGGTCTGGTGGCTCGCGATCAAATGGTTGGCCCATGGCAAGTGCCGGTGGCTGACGTGGCCGTCACCGCCACCAGTTTTGACGTCTACACCGGCGAAGCCATGGCCATGGGCGAGCGCACACCGCTTGCACTGCTGGATGCGCCAGCTTCGGGCCGCATGGCCATCGGCGAGACCCTGACCAACATCGCAGCGTCGCGAATTGGCAAGCTGTCCGACATCAAAATGTCGGCCAACTGGATGTCTGCCGCCGGCCACCCGGGTGAAGACGCCCGTCTGTTCGACACCGTTAAGGCTGTCGGGATGGAATTGTGCCCTGAGCTGGGCATTACCATTCCGGTCGGCAAAGACTCCATGTCGATGCAAACCCGCTGGAACGAAGACGGTACCGAGAAAAGCGTCACCTCGCCGCTGTCGCTGGTTGTTACCGGATTTGCCCCAGTGGTGGATATCCGCCAGACGCTGACCCCCGAATTGCGCATGGACAAAGGCCTGACGGATTTGATCCTGATCGACCTGGGCCGTGGCCAGAACCGCATGGGCGCGTCCATCCTGGCGCAAACCTACGGCAAGCTGGGCAAGCAGGCGCCAGATGTCGACGACGCCGAAGACCTCAAAGCCTTCTTTGCCGTGATTCAGGGCCTCAATGCCGACGGCCATTTGCTGGCTTACCACGACCGTTCCGACGGCGGCCTGATGACCAGCGTGCTGGAAATGGCGTTCGCCGGTCATTGTGGCTTGAGCCTGACCCTCGATTGCCTGACGCAAAACGTCAGTGAAATCCCGGCCATCCTGTTCAACGAAGAGCTGGGCGCAGTGATTCAGGTGCGTCAGGATGCGACGGCCGAAGTACTGGCTCAGTTCAGCGTTGCTGGCTTGGGTGAATGTGTGGCCGTGATCGGCCAGCCGCTGAACAACAGCGAAGTCACCATCAGCCTCAAGGGCGAAACTGTTTTCGAAGGCCAGCGTGGTGCTTTGCAACGTCAGTGGGCAGAAACCAGCTACCAGATCCAGCGCCTGCGTGATAACGCCGAGTGCGCCGATCAGGAATTCGACGTGCTGCTGGAAGAAGACAACCCGGGCCTGACGGTCAAGCTCGGCTTTGACGTCAACCACAACATCAGCGCGCCTTACATCAAGAAAGGCATTCGCCCGCAAGTGGCGGTTCTGCGTGAACAGGGCGTCAACGGTCAGGTTGAAATGGCGGCAGCGTTTGACCGGGCCGGTTTCAACGCCATTGACGTGCACATGAGCGACATTCTGGCTGGTCGTGTCGACCTGAACGAATTCAAAGGCATGGTGGCCTGCGGTGGCTTCTCTTACGGCGACGTGCTGGGTGCCGGTGAAGGCTGGGCCAAGTCCGCGCTGTTCAACACCCGTGCGCGGGATGCGTTCCAGAGCTTCTTCGAGCGCTCCGACAGCTTCTCGCTGGGTGTGTGCAACGGTTGCCAGATGATGTCCAACCTCAGTGAGCTGATTCCGGGCAGCGAGTTGTGGCCGCACTTTGTGCGTAACCGCTCCGAGCAGTTCGAAGCCCGTGTAGCCATGGTGCAGGTGCAGGAGTCGAACTCGATCTTCCTGCAAGGCATGGCCGGGTCGCGCATGCCAATCGCCATTGCGCACGGCGAAGGTCATGCTGAATTCGCCAGTGAAGAAGCCATGTTGCAAGCGGACCTGTCCGGCGCAGTAGCGCTGCGTTTCGTCGATAACCACGGCAAAGTCACTGAAAGCTACCCGGCCAACCCGAACGGTTCGCCGCGCGGGATTACCGGTCTGACCAGCCGTGACGGTCGCGTGACCATCATGATGCCGCACCCGGAGCGTGTTTTCCGTGCCGTGCAAAACTCGTGGCGTCCTGAAGAGTGGAACGAAGATGCGCCATGGTTGCGCATGTTCCGTAACGCTCGCGTCTGGGTGGATTAAGCGCGATGTACAAGCTCAGCTTTTTCGTGCCTCCCAGCCACATAGATGGGGTCAAGGATGCCGTATTCGCTGCCGGTGGCGGCCGTATCGGCAACTACGACCACTGTGCCTGGCAGACCCTGGGCCAAGGCCAGTTTCGCGCGCTGGACGGCAGTCAGCCGTTCATCGGGCAAACCGGCACGGTTGAATATGTTGGGGAATGGAAAGTTGAGCTGGTGGTTGCCGATGAGCTGATCCAGGCAGTGGTGGCTGCGCTCAAGCTCAGCCACCCGTACGAAACGCCTGCTTATGAGGTGTGGCGGCTGGCTGATTTTTAGTCGGGAACTGCAATAAAAAACCCGCTGAACCGGTAACGGTCAGCGGTTTTTTTTATGGCGCGAGAGGGGTTACGGGCGAATTTCGACCATCGTGCCGTCTTTGGTCAGGTTCCACACCTCACGCATTTCATAGTTCTTCATGGCGATGCAGCCGTCAGTCCAATCCAGCGTATGAAACAGGTTTTCCGGGTTTTCTTCGGTGTCCGGTGTGCCGTGAATCATGATCATTGAACCCGGGCTCACACCTTCACGGCGGGCCTGTGCGGCATCGCTGATGTTGGGATAAGAGATGTGCATGGCGAGGTTGAATTTCTCACTTTTCTTGCGCCAGTCGACCCAGTAAAGGCCTTCCGGAGTGCGCTTGTCGCCTTCGCGGGTTTTTGGCCCCTTGGGTTGCTTGCCCAATGAGATGCGGTATGTCCTGATGGGTTTGCCGTTGCTGATCAACTGCAACTGACGGGCCGACTTGAGCACGAGGATTTTTTCCACCGGCTGACCGGCGCGGGCGGGCTGCGACGAAAGATGCGGCTGGATCACTTCATTTTTATCGACGGGCTTGCCGTTGATGGTGACGACAACGGCGGCTTGGCACGTAACAGCAAATGACAGACAGAGTGCGGTAAACAACCAACGCATGGAGCGGTATCCCTAGAGGTGCAGTGGGGTGACGAACACGTTTACTGTTGAGGTTTGACCAAGCCTGCCAAGGGCGGCACGGCTTCGCTGCGCACCGGATAGGTTTGCCCCGGCCGGTCAGCGAAAAAGCATTCTAAGGTACGGCTGACCGTGCGAAAAGCCAGCTCTGACCAAGGGATATCGGCTTCGTCGAACAGGCGCACTTCAAGGCTCTCTTCACCGGCCGCAAAATCGCGGTTCAGCAGTTCGGCACGGTAGAAAATATGCACCTGATTGATGTGCGGTACATCGATCAAGGTATAGATGCTCAGGTTCGCGACTTCGGCACAGGCTTCTTCGCGGGTTTCACGTTGCGCGGCCTGCTCAACGGTTTCGCCGTTCTCCATGAAGCCGGCGGGCAGCGTCCAGAACCCTTTACGGGGTTCGATCGCGCGCCTGCACAGCAACACTTGGGTGCCCCACGTTGGTACGCACCCGGCAACGATGTTCGGGTTTTGGTAGTGAATGGTCTGGCAGTGGTCGCACACGTAGCGCAGGCGCGAATCACCCTGCGGGATGTGTTGGCTGACGGAATGGCCGCACTGGCTGCAAAATTTCATGCTGAGCTCTCTGGTGTGGCGCCTATCTTGGCGGTTCAGGCGGGGCTTGGGCAAGTGCCGCATGGCGTGCTGCGACAGTGTGGGGCTTGGGTGCATTGGGTGATTTGGTGCATGATGCCCGATAAGTGACGGATCGAGATGACCTATGCTGGACGAGCTGCTTGGCCGCGTGAGCCGCTACACCCCGCGAACGCTGGTGACAGAGCGCAATTTCCCCGAGGCTGCCGTATTGCTGCCGGTGACCCGCAGTGATAAGCCTGAATTAATATTGACCCTGCGCGCCAGCGGCCTCTCAACCCATGGGGGCGAGGTGGCCTTCCCCGGTGGCCGACGTGACCCCGAAGACCCGGACCTTGTGTTTACGGCCCTGCGCGAAGCTGAAGAAGAAATCGGTCTGCCGCCGGGGCTGGTGGAAGTCATTGGCCCGCTGAGCCCATTGATTTCCCTGCACGGCATTCGAGTGACGCCCTATGTCGGGGTTGTTCCTGACTATGTCGAATACCTGGCCAACGATGCGGAAATCGCGGCTGTGTTCAGCGTTCCTCTGGACTTCTTCCGCCAGGACCCCCGTGAACACACGCACCGTATCGACTATCAAGGCCGCAGTTGGTTTGTGCCGAGTTACCGCTTTGGTGTGTACAAGATCTGGGGGCTGACCGCGATCATGATCGTCGAGTTGATGAACTTGCTTTATGACGACGTGAATATCAACCTGCATACCCCGCCAGAACGTTTTATCACTTTCTAGAACCCTGCTCACAGGGTCATGCCTGCCTTGAGGACTTTGCCATGAAATACCGTTTGGGCGACGCATGCGTCGACACCCACCCTGACAGTTGGACAGCACCCAATGCCACGCTGATCGGTAACGTGCGGCTGGAAGAGGGCGCCAGCGTGTGGTTTAACGCCGTGTTACGGGGTGATAACGAACTGATCCTCATCGGTAAGGACAGCAACGTGCAGGACGGTGCCGTGATGCATACCGACATGGGCTATCCGCTGACCTTGGGCACGGGCGTGACCATCGGCCATAACGCCATGCTGCATGGCTGCACGGTCGGCGATTACAGCCTGATCGGCATCAATGCAGTGATCCTTAACGGCGCCAAAATTGGCAAACACTGCATCATTGGCGCGAACGCGCTGATCGGCGAAGGCAAGGTTATCCCAGAGGGTTCGCTGGTCATGGGGTCGCCAGGCAAAGTGGTCCGCGACCTGACTGACGAGCAAAAAGCGTTGCTGCAAGCCGGTGCCGCCCATTACGTGAAAAATGCCCAGCGTTACGCCCGCGACCTTGCAGAGCAGTCATCGTGAGTGAACAGGAGCGTCCGGTAGCGTCCCCCTGCGTGAGCATTTGCGCGCTGGACGACAATGACGTGTGCACCGGATGCCAGCGTACCGTGGCTGAAATCACCCGCTGGAGCCGCATGACCAACGCTGAACGCCGCGACGTGCTGGTGTTGTGCCATGAGCGGGCCGCGTCCAGTGGCGTGATGTGGATGATGAACGGCCCGGTTTGACCTGTGTGGTCGCTGCGCCAGCGACTACAAATACAGGCATGACTCAAGTACCCTGTGCGCCTTGCCCAGAGGTGTCTCCCGTTACCATGCTGTATCTCATCGCGTATATCGCCAGCGTTGTGCTCATCAACTACGCGTTTTCTACGGCGCCGCATCTGGACATCATCTGGTCGGCCTGGGGCGGGCTGGTATTCATCCTGCGCGACATGGTGCAAACCCGCTTTGGTCATGGGGCCCTAGTGGCCATGCTGGCGGCGCTGGTTTTGTCCTATATCACTTCCGACCCTTCCATTGCCTTGGCCAGCGCCACTGCGTTTGCCGTGTCAGAGTGCATTGACTGGTTGGTGTTCACCGTCACTAAGCGCCCATTGCATGACCGGCTGTGGATCAGTTCAGCGCTGAGCATACCGATTGATACCTTCATTTTCTTTGGCATGATCGATGCTTTTACCCCCGGCGTGATCCTGACGGCCATGGGCTCGAAGTTTGCGGGCGTGACCTGCGTGTGGCTGGCCATGGCCTGGAGAATGCGCAAAGCAACGGCCCAATAAGGTCACGCGGCCCGGATCATGTAAAATGCCGGCCTTTCTCCCCCAGCAGGCGCTGGCCTGGCGAGCGCCTTCGATGATTTGTTTCCTTGAGGACCTGAAATGACCCGTATCGGAACTCCACTGTCGCCGACCGCGACCCGCGTATTGCTGTGCGGCTGCGGCGAGCTGGGTAAAGAAGTTGTCATCGAATTGCAGCGTTTGGGTGTCGAAGTGATTGCCGTTGATCGCTACGCGCATGCCCCCGCCATGCAAGTGGCGCACCGCAGCCACGTGATCAACATGCTCGACGGCGCCGCCTTGCGGGCCGTGATCGAAGCTGAGAAACCGCACTTCATCGTGCCGGAAATCGAAGCCATCGCTACCGCCACATTGGTCGAACTGGAGGCTGAAGGCTTTACCGTCATCCCCACAGCCCGCGCCACGTCGTTGACCATGAACCGTGAAGGCATCCGTCGTCTGGCCGCCGAAGAGCTGGACCTGCCGACCTCGCCCTATCACTTTGCAGATACATTCGAAGACTACAACCGTGCCGTGCAAGACCTCGGGTTTCCCTGTGTGGTCAAGCCGGTCATGAGTTCTTCGGGCAAAGGCCAGAGCCTGCTACGCGGCACTGATGATGTGCAAAAAGCCTGGGATTACGCGCAAGAGGGCGGCCGCGCGGGTAAAGGTCGCGTCATCATCGAAGGCTTTATCGACTTTGATTACGAAATCACCTTGCTCACTGTGCGCCACGTCGGCGGCACGACATTCTGTGCGCCGGTGGGGCATCGTCAGGAGAACGGCGACTATCAAGAGTCGTGGCAGCCGCAGGCCATGAGCCCGATTGCGCTGGCTGAATCCGAGCGCGTTGCCAAGGCCGTCACAGAGGCACTCGGCGGGCGCGGTTTGTTCGGCGTCGAGCTGTTCATCAAAGGTGATCAGGTCTGGTTCAGCGAAGTCTCGCCGCGTCCGCATGACACGGGGCTGGTCACGCTGATTTCTCAGGACTTGTCGCAGTTTGCGCTGCACGCCCGCGCCATACTGGGGCTGCCGATCCCCTTGATTCGTCAGTTCGGGCCGTCCGCGTCGGCGGTCATTCTGGTGCAAGGCCAGTCCACCCAGACGGCTTTTGCCAACCTGGGTGCCGCGCTGAGCGAGCCTGATACGGCATTGCGCCTGTTTGGCAAACCTGAAGTCAGCGGTCAGCGTCGCATGGGCGTAGCCCTGGCCCGTGACGAGTCGATTGAGGCCGCGCGTGCCAAAGCCACACGTGCCGCCCAGGCCGTGGTTGTCGAGCTGTAAACCCTTGTGCGTCGCTGCCGTACTTGGCGGCAGCGACGACGAGTTTTAAAGCATCTTCACGCGACCCTGTTCAGGTCAGCTTCCCTTGTTTCCTTCAGGCACAGCACAGCAATCAGGCTGAGTAGCGCTGCCCCTGATACGTACCCGCCTACCCAGCTCAAACCACCCATGCTGACCAGCTTTTGGGCGAAGAACGGTGCCGCAGACGCGCCGACAATCCCGCCCAGGTTGTACGCGGCCGACGCGCCGGTATAGCGCACGCGGGTGGGGAACAGCTCCGGCAGCAGCGCCCCCATCGGCGCAAACGTAACGCCCATCAAGAACAGTTCAATACACAAAAACAGCGCCACGCCCCATGTGGTGCCGTGGGTGAGCAACGGCTCCATCAAAAAACCCGACAGCAATGCCAGTACGCCACCGACGATGAGCACCGGTTTACGTCCCCAGCGGTCGCTGGCCCAGGCCGCGAGCGGCGTTGCCGCTGCCATGAACAGCACGGCAAAGCACAGCAGGCCAAGGAACGTTTCGCGGGTGTAGCCCAAGGTCGACACCCCGTAACTCAGGGAAAACACTGTCGAGATATAGAACAGCGCGTAACACACCACCATTGAAGCCGCGCCCAGCAGCATCGGCGCCCAGTATTGGCTGAACAGCTCGATGATCGGCATTTTTACCCGTTCGTGTTGCGCCACGGCTTTGGCAAATACCGGCGTTTCTTCAAGTTTGAGGCGCACATACAAACCTACCATCACCAGGGCTGCGCTCAGCAGGAATGGAATTCGCCAGCCCCAGGCGCGGAACTGCTCATCGCTGAGGGTCATGGCCAACGTCAAAAACAAGCCATTGGCCGCCAGAAAACCAATCGAGGGGCCTAGCTGCGGGAACATGCCGAACCAGGCACGTTTGCCTTTTGGCGCGTTTTCAGTGGCCAGCAGCGCTGCTCCGCCCCATTCCCCACCCAGACCAAGGCCTTGGCCAAAACGTAGCACGCACAACAGGATGGGGGCCCAGGCACCGATCGTGGCATAGCCCGGCAGCACGCCAATCAGCGTGGTGCACACGCCCATCAGCAGCAGCGAGGCCACCAGCGTGGACTTGCGACCGATGCGGTCGCCGTAATGGCCAAACAGAAATGAGCCCAGCGGGCGTGCGAGAAAAGCGATACCGAAGGTCAGAAAAGCCGACAACATTTGCGCGGTGCCGGATGTCTGCGGAAAGAACACCGGCCCGATGACCAGCGCGGCGGCCGTCGCGTAGACATAAAAGTCGTAGAATTCGATGGCCGTTCCGATAAAGCTGGCGGTGGCCACACGGGTGGCTGAATTGGCCGGTTTCTCGGACGCAGCTTCGCTGTAAGTGGTGCTGGTGGTCATGTGCATATCCCTGACAGTTATGTGCTCATGGCTGGCCTGCGCGGGGAGCGAGGCGAGGCTGAGCGATTGTTATGGTCGTTGGCCCCGAGGGATAACAGGGTGCAAGCGCCGTTCGGGATGGGAACGCACGCAGGTACTGCGAACAACAACCCGCCGGGGACGCGGCGCGCGGGTAGCACGCCTGTTGGCGGGGCTTGGGTAAGCGGGGATGATTATAGGGAGCCGTGCCGGAATCGAACAAGGCCCTGCGCGGCGATCAGGCCGCGGGCTTGACGCTGTTGTGCCAGATCAATACGCGGCTGACACGGTTGTCTTCGGTTTCGAGGATTTCCAGTCGATAGCGGCCGATCTTCAGGCATACCGTGGTTTCCGGGATGGTTTCCAGGGCTTCGGTGACCAGCCCGTTCAGGGTTTTCGGTCCGTCGCACGGCAGCTGCCAGCCCAGGCTTTTATTCAGCTCGCGAATGGATGCCGCGCCGTCTACCACGTAGCGGCCATCGGGCAGCGGCTCGATATGCGGGTTGTCGACGTTTTGCTCGTTTTCGAACTCGCCTACGATCTCTTCGAGGATGTCTTCAAGGGTCACAATCCCGAGTACTTCGCCGTATTCATCCACCACGATGCCGATCCGACGCTGCTGTTTGTGAAAGTTCAGCAGTTGCAAATGCAGCGGGGTGCTTTCAGGGATGAAGTAGGGTTCGTGGCAAACGGCCAGAATCGCCTCTTTGGTCAGGCTGGCGTCCGGCAGCATGTGCTGGATATGGCGCGTGTTGAGGATCGCTTCAACTTGGTTAATGTCGTTATGAAACACCGGCAGGCGCGTGCGTTTGGTTTGGCGTAACTGCTCGATCAGGTCCTCTATCGGGTCGTCGAGGTTAAGGCCTTCGACCTCGCTCCGCGGGATCAGGATGTCATTGACCGTGATGTTATCCAGCGCGTGAATGCCGGCCAGTAAGGGCGGACGATTGTTGGGTTCATCGTCTTCCTCGGGCAGGGCGCTGTGAAGCGAGTGGGGCTCGGCACGCTGAACCACGGATCGCGACTTGCGCGACAGCAGACCAATAAAAAATCCCAGCCCTGCAAACACCAGAGCCAATAAGGCCAGCAGCGGCCCGGGGGGCAAGCTATCCATAATCATCGCCCGTCAAATATGCAGAATGTATTCGCGAACCAGCTTGCTGCCAAAATAGGCCAGCATCAGCAGGCAGAACCCGGCAAACGTCCAGCGGATGGCTTTGTGGCCTCGCCACCCGAGGTGATGGCGACCCCACAACAGCACGCTGAACACGATCCAGGCCAGGCACGCCAGCAGTGTTTTATGCACCAGATGTTGAGCAAACAGGTTGCCCAGGAACAACCAGCCCGAAATCAGCGACAGCGACAGCAGCGTCCAGCCTGCCCACAAGAAACCGAACAGCAGGCTTTCCATGGTTTGCAGGGGCGGGAAGTTTTTGATCAGGCCCTTGGGGTGCTTGTGTTTGAGCTGGTGGTTCTGCAGTGACAGTAGCAGCGCCTGAAACACCGCAATGGTGAACATGCCGTATGCCAAAATCGACAGCAGGATATGGGCCAGGATACCGGGCTCTTCATTAATGACTTGTACCGTGCCGGGCGGGGCGAATTCGGACAGCAGCACTGTCAGGGCCCCCAGCGGGTATAGAAGCAGTAGTAGATTCTCGACCGGGATGCGGGCGCAGGCGACCAGCGTTACTGCTATCACGGCGACCGCAATCAGGCTGGCGGCGCTGAAAAAATCCAGCTCCAGACCGGCAGGGGTCATCAAATGGGTAAAAAGGCTCGCGGCGTGAGTGATGACGGCAAGAATGCCGAGCGTCACCAACAGGCGTTTGTTTGCCTTTGCGCCATGGCGCAAGCAATTGCCTTGATAGAATGTCGCAGCGGCGTAAAGACACGCGGCGGCTAGGCTGGGGAGCAAACTCGGTGACAAGGGGAGCATAAATCCTGTTAGGCAAGCCCGAAAGGGCTGAGTTTGGCATACAACCGCCTGAACACGAAAGCCACATAAGCTGACGGTAAGGTGTCCGCCGCGATCAGTCTTCGCTATAATCCGCGACCTGCCCACGCCGCAGGCTCGCCGAGCATCAGTTTTACACGGGCTGGGCCGCAATAACCCCGGTCTACTTTGGGCCTGAAAGGATCGCGCATGTTTGAAAATTTAACCGACCGTCTCTCGCAGACGCTGCGCCATGTCACCGGCAAGGCCAAGCTGACCGAGGACAATATCAAAGACACCCTGCGCGAAGTGCGCATGGCGTTGCTGGAAGCCGACGTGGCTTTGCCAGTGGTCAAAGACTTCGTCAACGCGGTCAAAGAGCGCGCTGTCGGCACTGAAGTGTCGCGCAGCCTGACGCCGGGCCAGGCGTTTGTGAAGATCGTCCAGGCTGAACTTGAAAGCCTGATGGGTGCGGCGAACGAGGACCTGATCCTCAACGTCACGCCGCCTGCCGTGATTTTGATGGCCGGTTTGCAGGGCGCGGGTAAAACCACCACCGCCGGCAAGCTGGCGCGCTTCCTTAAAGAGCGCAAAAAGAAAACCGTCATGGTCGTGTCCGCCGACGTGTATCGTCCGGCGGCGATCAAGCAGCTGGAAACCCTGGCGGGTGAAGTGGGCGTGACTTTCTTCCCGTCCGACATCAGCCAGAAGCCGGTGGCCATTGCGCAAGCAGCTATAAATGAAGCGCGGCTCAAGTTCATTGATGTCGTGATCGTCGATACCGCCGGTCGCCTGCACATCGACGCCGACATGATGGCTGAGATTCAGGAGTTGCACGCGGCGGTCAAGCCAGCTGAAACCCTGTTTGTGGTAGATGCCATGACCGGCCAGGACGCCGCCAACACGGCCAAGGCCTTTGGTGATGCGCTGCCGCTGACCGGTGTGATCCTGACCAAGGTCGATGGTGACGCCCGTGGCGGTGCGGCGCTGTCGGTGCGCGCCATCACGGGCAAGCCGATCAAGTTCCTCGGCATGGGCGAGAAGAGCGATGCGCTCGACCCGTTCCATCCGGATCGTATTGCGTCACGTATTTTGGGCATGGGCGATGTGCTCAGCCTTATCGAGCAAGCCGAACAGACCCTCGATAAAGAAAAAGCCGACAAGCTGGCTAAAAAGCTCAAAAAAGGCAAAGGCTTCGACCTCGAAGATTTTCGCGATCAACTGCAACAGATGAAAAACATGGGCGGCCTTGGCGGCCTCATGGACAAGCTGCCGAACATGGGTGGCGTGAATCTGGCGCAAATGGGCAATGCCCAGGGCGCAGCAGAAAAGCAATTCAAGCAAATGGAAGCCATCATCAACTCCATGACCCCGGCCGAGCGTCGTGACCCTGACCTGATCAGCGGTTCGCGCAAACGTCGTATTGCCATGGGTTCCGGCACGCAAGTGCAGGACATCGGGCGCTTGATCAAGCAGCACAAGCAGATGCAAAAGATGATGAAGAAATTTTCTACCAAAGGCGGCATGGCCAAAATGATGCGCGGCATGGGCTCGATGATGCCCGGCGGCGGCATGCCGAAAATGTAATTCACCTGTGCAAGCGCTTGCGCTTGCACAGCTCGCAGTCCTGCGAGATCTCCAGCAAACCCGCACTGTGCGGGAGCTGACTTGCCGCCATTCGTGGCGGCCTTATAGCAGATCTGGATGTAACGCCACGTAGGCGCCAGAAAAAGACATTTGCAAAAGTCCGGATATTCCTTAGAATATGCGGCCTTTCGGGCACCTATGCCCGCTGTGCATTTAGATTTGCAGCACCGACTACAGGAAAGATCTACACATGCTAACAATCCGTCTTGCCCTTGGCGGCTCCAAAAAGCGCCCGTTTTACCACTTGACCGTTACCGACAGCCGTAACCCACGTGACGGTTCCCACAAGGAACAAATTGGCTTCTTCAACCCGGTTGCTCGTGGTCAAGAAGTTCGTTTCTCCGTTAAAGAAGACCGCCTCGCCTACTGGCTGAGCGTTGGTGCCCAACTGTCTGAGCGTGTTGCTCAGCTGGTTAAAGAAAACGCTAAGGCTGCGGCCTGAGCAATATGAGCGTGACGCCTGAAACTGCTGATGATTTGATCGTTATCGGCAAAATCTACTCAATTCACGGCGTGCGCGGCGAAGTGAAGGTTTATTCCTTTACGGATCCAATTGATAACCTGTTGGACTACAAAAAGCTGACGCTTCGGCGTGGCAATGATGTACGACAGGCAGAGCTGGTCAGTGGCCGTTCTCATAACGGCAAGTTTCTGGTCGTGAAGCTCAAGGGTCTTGATGATCGTGATGAAGCAGGTCTTCTTCGCGAATTTGAGATCTGCGTGCCGCGCAACCTGTTTCCTGAGCTGACCGAAGGCGAGTACTACTGGTACCAGCTGCAGGGTCTTAAAGTGACCAACCTCGAAGGGCAATTGCTCGGCAAGGTTGTTGATCTGATGGAAACTGGCTCGAACGATGTCATGGAAGTCAAACCTTGCCCAGGTAGCCTGGACGATCGTGATCGCTTGTTGCCCTATACAGAGCAATGCGTGTTGAGCATCGACCTGGAAGCGGGCGAGATGAAGGTGGATTGGGATGCGGACTTCTAAGCGTGGCTAAATTGCGCGTAGAAGTGATCAGTTTGTTTCCCGAAATGTTTTCCGCCATCAGCGACTACGGCATCACCAGTCGCGCGGTGAAACAAGGGCTCTTGCAGCTCACCTGTTGGAATCCGCGAGACTACACAACGGACCGGCATCACACTGTGGACGATCGCCCATTTGGCGGTGGTCCGGGCATGGTGATGAAGATCAAGCCTCTGGAAGATGCGCTGGTTCAGGCCAGAAACGCAGCCGGAGAGGCGGCGAAGGTAATTTATCTGTCGCCCCAAGGCCGTCAACTGAATCAGTCGGCGGTACGCGAACTGGCGAATGAGGAAGCATTAATCCTCATTGCAGGTCGTTATGAAGGCATTGACGAGCGTTTTATAGACGCTTATGTCGATGAAGAGTGGTCGATTGGCGACTATGTATTGTCTGGCGGCGAGCTGCCGGCAATGGTTCTGATTGATGCGGTTACACGACTGCTGCCTGGAGCTTTAGGGCATGCGGACTCCGCCGAGGAAGATTCCTTTACGGATGGTCTGCTTGATTGCCCGCACTACACCCGACCGGAGGTGTATGCGGATCAGCGTGTTCCCGACGTATTGCTTAGTGGCAATCATGCACACATCCGGCGTTGGCGTTTGCAGCAGTCCCTTGGGCGGACCTACGAACGACGCGCCGATCTTCTGGAAAGCCGCTCGCTTTCTGGAGAAGAGAAGAAGCTGCTCGAGGAATACATCCTCGCGCGGGACGATAGTTAACAACGTATCGATGGTAGATCCGACGATCTACCTTAGGAGCACAGCATGACTAACAAAATCATCCTTGCACTCGAAGCAGAGCAGATGACTAAAGAGATCCCTCCTTTTGCCCCGGGCGACACCATCGTCGTTCAGGTGAAAGTGAAGGAAGGCGATCGTTCGCGTCTGCAAGCTTTCGAAGGTGTAGTGATTGCCAAGCGTAACCGTGGCGTGAACAGTGCTTTCACTGTTCGTAAAATCTCCAACGGTGTTGGCGTAGAGCGTACTTTCCAGACCTACAGCCCGCAAATCGACAGCATGGCTGTGAAGCGTCGCGGTGACGTTCGTAAAGCCAAGCTGTACTACCTGCGTGACCTGTCCGGTAAAGCAGCTCGCATCAAGGAAAAACTGGCTTAAGTCCAGCTTCCTGATGCAGAAAAAAGCAGCCTTCGGGCTGCTTTTTTGTTGCCTGAAATTTGTCAGACCTTTGTCCAGTTGTAGGTAGTAAAAAGCATGACTCCGCGTGAGCAAGAGATTCAACGTCGTACAGAACTGTCAGTCACCCGCATCACAAAAGCCGTATTCCCTTCGACCACCAATCACCACAACACGCTGTTTGGCGGCACTGCACTGGCCTGGATGGATGAGGTGTCGTTCATTGCCGCGACCCGTTTCTGTCGCCTGCCACTGGTGACGGTGTCCACTGACCCCATCAATTTCAATCACCCGATCGCAGCGGGCTCAATCGTTGAGTTGGTGGGGCGCGTGGTGAAAGTGGGCAACACCAGCCTTAAAGTAGAGGTGCAGGTGTACGTTGAGAGTATGAGCAGCGACGGGCGTGAACTCGCGATCCAGGGCTTGTTCAGCTTTGTGGCCATCGACGACGACAAGCGCCCTGTGCCCGTGCTGCCGGGCTTTGCCCAGTAATAACTGGCGCCCGTTACGCGGGCCTGATCAATGCCAGTAATGTCCAGCCAGCCTCGGGGATCACGTCGCTTTGCGGCGTGATCACGTGTATCCAGCCTGATGTGTCCCGGGCAAACAGTAGGTTTGCACGTTCCCCGTGCAGCGCCTGATAGTCTTCCCAGGTGAACGCGTCTGTGAGGTGTGTGCTGTACATCTGCGCGCCCTGATTGAGTTCACTCAGCAATTGACTGTACGTCAGCGCATGATCCCCGAGCGCCCGCCCCCGGTGTTGATGGATGGCCCGGTGTTTATCCGAGCGACGGCTCTCCTGGCTGTTGGCCAGTGCAAACAGGCGATGCGGCCCGAACTCATGACGAAAACGCATGGCGGCCAGCGCATTGAGTTCGCCGGAAGGGGACAGCCCGAGCAGGTGCCCTAACCCGACCAGATCCAGGTGCGATTCGGCATGCTCTGACGCCGGGTTACCGAAGTAAGTCGGCAGGTTTTCCATGCGGGCCGCGCGAATGTTCTCCCAACTCGAATCCGTCAGCAGCACCCGACTGCCCAATTGCTGCAAGGCTTTGCCTATCACGCGGGCCGGGCCGTTGGCGCCGACAATCAAAAAACCGCTGGGAGGTGGCTCGGCCACCTTGAGCAAGCGTGCGAGCGGTCGGGCTGTAGCGCTTTGCACGATGACAGTGCCGATGATGACTGCGAAGGTCAGAGGCACCAGTAACAGTGCCCCTTGGTGACCGGCTTCGTCCAGGCGGATGGCAAAAATGGCCGATACCGCAGCGGCCACAATGCCACGCGGTGCAATCCAGGCGAGGAGGGTGCGCTCACGCCAGTTCAGTTTTGAGCCACATGTCGAGAGCAGCACATTCAGCGGGCGTGCAATAAATTGAATGACCAGCAGCAAGACCAGCACTGCCGGGCCCAAGCCAATCATGGCGTGCAGGTCAAGGCGCGCGGCGAGCAGAATGAACAGGCCTGAGATCAGGAAAACGCTGAGGTTTTCCTTGAAGTGCAGAATGTTGCGCACATCCACACCTTTCATATTGGCCATCCACATGCCCATCAGCGTGACGGCCAGCAGACCGGACTCATGCATGACCTGATTGGAGGCAATGAACACGGCCAGCACGGTCGCCAATGTGGCAAGGCTTTGCAAGTATTCGGGCAGCCATTGCTTGCGTAACACGTGCCCTGATACCCAGCCGCCCACGATCCCGAACAGGCTGCCGCACACAATCACGCCGCCAAATGTCAGCAAGCTGTGGCTCAAGCCATCGCCCGAAGCGCGGGCAATGATGAAGCTATAGACCACCACGGCGAGCAAGGCACCAATCGGGTCAATGACAATCCCTTCCCAGCGCAAAATATTGGCAATCGACGCCTTGGGCCGCACCACGCGCAGCATCGGTACGATGACCGTCGGCCCGGTGACCAGCGTCAGGGTGCCGAACAACAATGCCAGTAGCCAGTCAAAACCCAGTAGCCAATGAGTGGCCACGGTAATGACGGCCCAGGTCGACAGTGCTCCCAAGGTGACAAGACGACGGACAACCGTGCCAATTTCACGCCATTCGGACAGGTGCAGCGTCAGGCTTCCCTCAAACAGGATCAAGGCCACCGACAACGACACCAGCGGCATCAGCAGCGGGCCAAACAGTGTTTGCGGGTCTAGCCAACCCAGTACCGGTCCAAGCACGATGCCTGTTAGCAACAAGAACAGGATGGCCGGCAGTTTCAGGCGCCAGGCCAGCCATTGGCAGCCCAGCGCAGCGATTCCGATGCCCCCAAACGCCAGAAGGATCTGTTGTTCATTCATAAAGCGTCCCTTGGGGGTGTGTGATAGATGCTTTCTGTTTATGCGGCGAGCCGGCTATGAAAGACTAGCGGCCACTTTCACTGTTCACTATTTATTTATGCGCGGCTCGATGCCTGCGCGTTTCGAGCGCCAATGCCAGCTATAGATGACCCGCTTATTGACCGTTTTCTGGATGCCTTGTGGCTGGAAAAAGGCCTGTCTGACAACACCCGTGACGCGTACCGCAGTGATTTGGCGCTCTTCAATGGCTGGTTACAGGAGCGCGGGATCGGATTGCCCAACGCTGGGCGCGAGTTGCTACTCGACCATCTGGCCTGGCGCCTCGATCAACACTACAAACCGCGTTCTACGGCGCGGTTTCTGTCAGGGGCGCGTGGGTTCTATCGTTACTTGCTGCGCGAAAGAGTGATTGCGGTTGATCCGACGCTGCAAGTCGATATGCCTCAACTGGGTCGACCCTTGCCCAAATCCTTGTCCGAGGCCGATGTCGAAGCGTTGCTGGCCGCCCCTGACCTGAGCGAAGCCATCGGCCAGCGCGATCGCGCCATGCTGGAGGTCTTGTATGCCTGTGGGTTGCGGGTCACCGAGTTGATCAGCCTGACGCTGGAGCAGGTCAACTTGCGCCAGGGTGTGCTGAGGGTCATGGGCAAGGGCAGTAAAGAGCGGCTGGTGCCCATGGGAGAAGAGGCGATTGTGTGGGTTGAACGCTACCTGCGTGACGCCCGGCATGAACTCTTGAGCGGCCGTCCCAGTGATGTGCTGTTCCCCAGTCAGCGCGGGGAGCAAATGACCCGCCAGACCTTTTGGCACCGCATCAAGCACCAGGCCAAAGTAGCCGGTATCGACAAATCACTGTCGCCGCATACGCTGCGCCACGCCTTCGCAACCCATTTGCTCAATCACGGGGCGGACTTGCGGGTGGTGCAAATGCTGCTTGGGCACAGCGACCTCTCGACCACCCAGATCTACACCCATGTGGCCCGCGCCCGCTTGCAAGACTTGCACGCCAAACACCATCCGCGTGGTTGAAGTACCGTCTCAGGCCTTGCATCAGCCACAGTCGGCCTTGCGGGCCAACTGTGGTAGGCTTTGCCGGTTTAGAAAACGAGCCGCTACACCCCTTTTTACCCCGGGGTATTCACATTCGGCCGTTTTGTCCGCCTTCAGGAGTTCTCATGCGCGTGACCCAGATCTTCGCCGCCGCAGCCATTGCGTTGGTCAGTACCTTTTCGTTTGCCGATACCGGCGCCGAGCAAGCCATTCGTAAAAGCCTTGAAACGCTGCAGCTGGACGTTCCGGTCGAAAGCATCAGTGCCAGCCCGATGGCGGGCCTGTACGAAGTCAAGCTCAAAGGCAGCCGTGTGCTGTATGCCAGCGCTGACGGCCAGTTCATCGTGCAGGGCTACATGTTTCAGCTCAAAGACGGCAAGCCGGTCAACCTGACCGAAAAGGCCGAGCGCGTCAGCGTCGCCAAGCTGATCAACGGGATTCCTGCAACAGAAACCGTTGTGTACCCGGCGGTAGGCGAAACCAAATCGCACATCACGGTGTTTACCGACACCACCTGCCCGTACTGCCACAAGCTGCACGAAGAAGTGCCTGAGCTGAACAAAATGGGCATTGAAGTGCGCTATGTAGCGTTCCCGCGTCAGGGTTTGGGCTCGGCCGGTGATCAACAGTTGCAAGCGGTCTGGTGCTCGAAGGACAAGAAAAGCGCCATGGACAAAATGACCAATGGCAAAACGGTTGATGCGCCCAAGTGCGCCAACCCCGTGTCCAAGCAGTTCGCACTGGGTCAGTCCATTGGCGTAAACGGTACACCGGCAATTGTTTTGGCCGATGGCCAGGTCATTCCGGGGTATCAGCCGGCTGCACAGGTTGGCAAGCTGGCACTCAGTGTTAAATAATCCTGCCTCGTCACAGTAAGCCTTTGACGAGCATGGGCGGGTCGTTCAATGACCCGTCCATTAATAGAGAACCGTGGCAGACCACGGTTGTTTTCCACGGCCGACCCAGCGTCGGCCGTTTTATGGGGAGTTCAGCGTGAATCCGGTCAAAGTAGGCATCTGTGGACTAGGGACCGTCGGTGGCGGCACCTTCAACGTACTTAAGCGTAACGCCGAGGAGATTGCCCGCCGTGCCGGGCGTGGCATCCAGGTTGCGCAAATTGCGATGCGTACGCCAAACACTCAGTGCGACATTACCGGTACCCCCATTACCAACGATGTATTCGCTGTTGCAACCAACCCTGAAATCGACATCGTGATCGAGTTGATCGGCGGTTACACCGTTGCCCGCGAGCTGGTGCTCAAAGCCATTGAAAACGGCAAGCATGTGGTCACGGCCAACAAGGCGCTGATTGCCGTTCATGGCAACGAAATTTTCGCCAAAGCCCAGGAGAAGGGCGTGATTGTTGCGTTCGAAGCGGCGGTCGCGGGCGGCATTCCGGTCATCAAGGCAATCCGCGAAGGCTTGTCTGCCAACCGCATCAACTGGGTGGCTGGCATCATTAATGGCACGGGCAACTTCATCCTCACCGAGATGCGCGAGAAAGGCCGGACCTTCGAAGACGTTCTGGCAGAAGCGCAAGCGCTGGGTTATGCCGAAGCCGATCCGACCTTCGACGTTGAAGGCATTGACGCTGCCCATAAGCTGACAATTCTGGCGTCTATCGCGTTCGGTATTCCGCTGCAATTCGACAAAGCCTACACCGAGGGCATCACCAAGCTGACAACCGCTGACGTGAACTACGCCGAAGCATTGGGCTACCGCATCAAGCACCTGGGCGTTGCCCGCAGCACGGCCAGCGGCATTGAGCTGCGGGTTCACCCAACTCTGATCCCGGCCGACCGCCTGATTGCCAATGTCAACGGCGTAATGAACGCCGTGATGGTCAACGGTGACGCCGCAGGTTCGACCTTGTTCTACGGTGCTGGCGCCGGCATGGAGCCAACCGCTTCCTCGGTCGTGGCAGATCTGGTCGACGTGGTACGTGCCATGACCTCCGACCCCGAGAACCGTGTGCCGCACCTGGCCTTTCAGCCAGACTTGCTGTCTGATCATCCGATTCTGCCGATCGAAGCCTGCGAAAGCGCGTACTACTTGCGCATTCAGGCCAAGGACCATCCCGGCGTTCTGGCGCAAGTGGCCAGCATCCTGTCCGAGCGCGGCATCAACATCGAATCGATCATGCAGAAAGAAGTCGAAGAGCATGACGGCCTGGTGCCCATGATTCTGTTGACCCATCGCGTGCTTGAGCAGCACATGAACGACGCCATCACCGCGCTGGAAGCGTTGCAAGGCGTAGTCGGTTCAGTGG
Source organism: Pseudomonas sp. WS 5078 (assembly GCF_012985745.1). NCBI lineage: Bacteria > Pseudomonadati > Pseudomonadota > Gammaproteobacteria > Pseudomonadales > Pseudomonadaceae > Pseudomonas > Pseudomonas sp. WS 5078. The sequence goes on from NZ_JAAQWX010000007.1 coordinate 55,607, forward strand.
TCCGCATCCGCGTGGAACATCTAAATTAATGACCAGCGGCAGGCTGTAGGCGCTTGCCCCCGCTAACGCGCCATCCGGCGTTGACGGGGGCCATGACGCCACGGCTTGCCGCTCACCTTGAAGGTTCGCCCTAATGCGCTATATCAGTACCCGCGGCCAGGCACCGGCCCTGAATTTTGAAGATGTCCTGCTGGCCGGTCTGGCCAGTGATGGCGGCCTGTACGTGCCGGAAAACCTGCCACGCTTTACCCAGGAAGAAATCGCCTCGTGGGCCGGCCTGCCTTACCACGAGCTGGCATTTCGCGTGATGCGTCCGTTTGTGACAGGCAGCATCCCGGATGCCGATTTCAAAAAGATTCTCGAAGAAACCTACGGCGTGTTCTCCCACGCGGCCGTCGCGCCTTTGCGTCAGCTCAATGGCAATGAATGGGTGCTGGAGCTGTTCCACGGCCCGACGCTGGCATTTAAGGATTTCGCCCTGCAACTGCTGGGTCGCTTGCTCGACTACGTGCTCGAAAAGCGCGGTGAGCGGGTGGTGATTGTCGGCGCCACCTCCGGTGACACCGGTTCGGCGGCGATTGAAGGCTGCAAGCACTGCGAAAACGTGGACATTTTTATTCTGCACCCCAATAACCGGGTGTCTGAAGTGCAGCGTCGCCAGATGACCACGCTGTTTGGTGACAACATCCATAACCTGGCCATCGAAGGCAACTTCGACGACTGCCAGGAAATGGTCAAGGCCAGCTTCGCGGACCAGGGTTTCCTGAAGGGCACGCGTCTGGTTGCCGTGAATTCGATCAACTGGGCGCGGATCATGGCCCAGATCGTTTACTACTTCCACGCGGCCTTGCAACTGGGCGGGCCACACCGTTCCGTGTCGTTCTCGGTGCCCACGGGCAACTTCGGCGACATCTTCGCCGGTTACCTGGCGCGCAACATGGGGCTGCCGATCAATCAGTTGATTGTTGCCACCAACCGCAATGACATCCTGCACCGCTTCATGAGCGGCAACCAGTACGCCAAAGAAACCCTGCACGCGACCCTGTCGCCGTCGATGGACATCATGGTGTCCTCGAACTTCGAACGCTTGTTGTTCGACCTGCACGGGCGTAACGGTGCGCTGGTTGCCGAGCTGATGGACACGTTCAAACAAACCGGCCACTTCAGCGTTGAAGACGATCGCTGGACCGAAGCCCGCCGCCTGTTTGATTCGTTGGCCGTTGATGACACCCAGACCTGTGAAACGATCGCCCAGGTGTTCGCAGAAACCGGCGAAGTGCTGGACCCGCACACGGCCATTGGCGTGAAGGCAGCACGTGAATGCCGCCGCAGCCTGGACATCCCCATGGTGACTCTGGGCACGGCTCACCCGGTGAAGTTCCCTGAGGCGGTTGAGAAGGCAGGCGTAGGAAAGGCATTGCAACTCCCAGCGCATCTTTCTGATTTGTTTGCGCGAGAAGAGCGTTACACCGTTCTGGCAAACGATCTCAAAGCCGTTCAAGCCTTTGTCAGCCAGCATGGCAACCGGGGTAAAGCCTTGTAAAAGGTCTTGTCCTACATACATTGAAGCCCGTCGCCTGACGGGCTTTTTTGTTTCTGCGTGGCAAACTTGCGCCGTTCTCGCCCTCCAAGGCTGGCGAGTTGTCGGTCAAGGAAGCTGCCATGTCACGTACTCTTCAGGCATTTGAATCATGGATCTACGCCGTGCTGGTTATCGGGTTGCTGAGTTTTATGCAGACGGTCGATGCCGCACACGGATTACCCTTCAAGCTGCCCCCAAGCTTTGCCAGTTTCAAGCCGTTGCGTCTGGACAGCGAAGAAAAGCGTTGGCTGCAAGAGCACGGGAAGCTTCGCGTGGGGATCACGATCGATGATTACGAACCCATCGATATCACCAACGACCGAAATCGTTATCAAGGTATCAGCGCCGATTATCTGAGCATTATTCGGGACAAGTTAGGGGCTGAGGTCGAGGTGCTTGGCTACCGCAAGCGCGATCAGGCTGTCGCCGAACTGCTGGCGGGCAAGATTGATGTATTGACCAGCGCCAGTGGGTTTGAGCGAGGGATCGAGGGCATCGAGTTCTCGCAGCATTACATGGTTGATCAGCCAGTCATTGTCGGGCGTGATTCGGAATCTGAATCCATCGTTGAATGGGCGGGCAAAAAGATCGGCTTCGTGGACGGTTACATCGATATTCAAGCCGCCCACGCGTTCTATCCAGACAGCGAAATCATCATCACGCCTAATATGCACAGTGCCATGGAGGCACTGATAGAAGGGGATATCGATGCTTTCATCGGTAATGAAATCATTGTTCAGGCCTTCAAGAGCATCCGCCCTTTTTCAAGATTGCGCATCATCGATGACAGCGCCATACCGGTCTCGGGGTTCGCCTTTGCTACCCGTCTTGCAGACCGTCAATTAACGTACCTGATCAATCAGGTACTCGACAGCGTGGATGACACCCTCTCGGAGCTTATCCTTTCACGCTGGACCCACGGGTTAGAGGGAAGCATTGCCCAGCAACATATAGATTTGCTCCCCAATGAGCGTGAATGGATCAAGGCCAACCCGGTGGTCACGGTGGTAAGCCAGCAATTTCCGCTTTACACCTTCAAGAACGCCGTGGGTGAGTGGGAAGGCTTGAGCATTGATATCCTCGCGCGCATTTCACGCATGACCGGTCTGCAATTCGTTCATGAAGAGTCGTTTTCGACCGCTCAAACGTTGAGCCTGCTCAAGAGCGGTCAAGGGCAGATGAATGCCACGTTATCGATCAGTCCGGAGCGCAAGGCGTTTCTCAACTTCACGTACTCCTACGGCGGGGCGCCATGGGTGTTTATCGTTCGCACCCATGATTCCCGGCTGGGCTCGCTGGAACAGCTGTCCGGCAAAGTTTTGGCACTGCCCGCCAGGCATGCCCTTGAAGCCATGATCAGGCGCGAGCATCCGGAGGTTGAAATACGCACGGTTGCCAGTTTCGATCAGGCCAGGAGCCTGGTGGAAAAAGGCGAGGCAGATGCAACGATTCAAAGCGAGACACAGGCGTACCTCTATCCGCCGGGCCGCCTCAAGGTGGGCCGCACCGTTGATGGTCGCTGGTCGGCTGATACGTTTTCAGTGCATGTAAAGCACCCCGAGCTCTTGAGCATTGTGAACAAGGCGCTGGAAGCCATGACCATGACGGAAATCCGGACGTTGAGAAGCAAGTGGCTGGGCGGGGTGGGTAAAGCGCCGTTCGTCGAGGGCTCTTTTTATCACTCACCCTGGTTGTATGTGCCAGTGACCGCGTTGCTGGTGGCAGGCCTGGTGCTGTTTTTATGCAATAGGCGCCTGCATAAACAAATTAGGCTCGGGCAAGCGCGCGAAGCACAGTTACGAGAAGGCATCCATTTCCAGCGCCGCTACCTGGACGGTATACCCAGCCCCATTTTTGTCGTCGGCGTAAAAGGTGAGCTGGTCACCTGCAACCGCAGTTATGAAGAGCGTTTGTCCGTCAAGCTGGAGCGGATTCAAGGGTTAACCAGTCTTGAAGTTAATCTTTATCCGCCGCCGTTGGCTGAGCAGCTACATCAAGAGTTATTGAGCGTTATTCGAAGCCGAAAGCCCTTTTATAAAAAACGCGTACTGGTATTCAAGGCCTGCAGTACTGAGATTTATCAGTGGACTGTTCCCTTTTATTCTTCCACCGGGCAGTTGGAAGGGCTGGTGGGGGGGTGGTTTGATGGGGCGGAATTCAGAAAGTGGGCTCTACCTTGAGGCAATTGTCTACGGGCCCGAAGATGTAGTGCTGCGTAGGGTTTTCTTACCGAAATTCAAGATTTGTCTTATGTTTTGTTCAGTTCGAGCCTTCTACAGTGCGCTCCATTCGAGAAATCGTTCCGCTGCTGTAAAGGCTGATGATGCAAAATCTGAAAGTACTGATCCTTGAAGACAATCCGTTTCAGTTGATGGCCATCCATCAAATGTTGAACGCATGCCGCATCTTTGATGTGCTCACGGCTTCAAGCCTGGAAGCAGCACGTCATTCCCTCGCTGTGCGCGGTGCTATCGATATCGCCATTTGCGACCTTTACCTGGACAACCTCTCCGGGCTTGAGTTGATCCGTGAACTGGCGGAGCACCGAAATGCTTCGGCACTGATCATTCAATCCAGTGCTGCGCCGCAGGTGGTTGAAACGGCCGCGCATCTGGCACGCAGTCAAGGCCTTAAGGTGCTGGGTTGCCTGGCCAAACCCGTCACATTGAGTCGCTTGAACCAGTTGTTGCAGGCTTATCAGGTTCCGTGTTTCAACGCTTTGGCCCACTGAGCAAATATGATTGCTGCACCAGGGAACCTTTTTTCCTACTGGCTTGTCAGATTTTTCATCGACGGGATCAAGCGTTTTGCTCCGATGCCTGAAGCCTGTCGAGCGGATCACATGATCCTGTTAAACCCCGAGTTGACTCCCCACTGCTCGGGGTTTTTTTTGAGCAAAATTTGTCAGCGCGAGAGCGGACGTTTAGGCGGGGCTGTTTGTCCATTCAAGTAGTCGTCTGGCTGGCCGGGCTCTTGCCACCGAGCTTCTGCCTCGCGCAAGGCGTCCGGCCCCAACGTTGCCAATGCCCGGTTAATCCGGACCAACGCTTCGTGGCCGGCAGGGGTGTCGGAGCAACCGATATAAATCGGCTGATAAGCGGGCGCGCCCAAAATCCGATAGAACAGCAGCGTCTCATACGGCAAACCTTGCTGCCGGGACTTGGACTGGATCTCGGGCCAATACCCCAAAACACCTTCCAGTCGGCCTGCATGCTGCATTTGCAAGAGACTGCCCAGCGCATCATTGCCGTGGTGAACAAACACCTGGCGGTCTTCGCTGTGCGCCAGTTGTTCATCGATCCACATGCCATAACTGCGCTTGGCCACCACCCCCAGCCGCATGCCTTGGGCATTGAGCATGCGCTTGAGGTCCACGGCGTGATCGGTGACATAAGGCGCGATCTTCGGCTGATCGCTGCTGCGGATTACCAGCCCGTTACTGTGTAAGCCCATGACCGGCGCTGAGTAGGCGATTGAACGCGCACGTGCCGGATTCCACACCAGCGCCGGGTCGCACGTCAGGGTCGGGTCTTGCAGCATTTGCATGGCGCGGGCCCGATTGACCTGCACCACCACATGTTCGTATTCAGGCAGGTTGGCGATCAGGAAGGGCATGAGTTGATCAATCACCCCCTGACCTTTTTGCGGGCCTTCAAAGACGGTTAGCGGGGGCAAGTCGCGCATCAGCCACGTGAGTTTTTCGGCCCCTGAACTCATGCACGCCCAGCCCAGCAGCGCCCACGGAATGAGTTGAGCCCAACGGCATGGCCGCCGTGAGCGAATCGTCATGGTGCGGTGTTCCTTCTACTGCGTTTGAAAAGGGAGATGAACCCCTCTGCTAAATGGCGCCGTTGTGTTTCAGTGCCGCAATGGCCGAGGCGTCGTAGCCCAGCGCACCGAGCACTTCGTTGTTATGGGCACCCAACTCAGGCCCCACCCACTCAGCCGATCCGGGTGTGTCGGAGAGCTTGGGCACAATGCCTGGCATTTTAAAGTCCTTGCCGTCGGGCAGCTTGGCACTCAAAAACATTTCCCGCGCCAGAAACTGCGGGTCGCTGAACATGTCTTGCGCCGAGAAAATACGGCTGGCCGGCACCTGCGCCGTATTCAATTGCTCAAGCACCGCCTCCAGCGGCAGCGAGGCCACCCAACGATCAATCACGCCGTACAGCTCATCGCGTCGCGCGTCGCGCCCGTCATTGCTGGCCAACAGCGGGTCGTTTGCCAAATCGTCACGGCCAATCAGCTGCATAAAACGTTTGAAAATGGCATCGCCGTTGGCGCCAATCTGAACGTGCTTGCCGTCCAGGCTGGTATGGATCGAAGAAGGTGTGATACCGGGCATGATATTTCCCGTGCGTTCGCGAATAAAACCGAACACATCGAATTCGGGAACCATGCTTTCCATCATCGCGAAAATGGCTTCATACAACGCCACATCCACCACTTGGCCCTGGCCGCCATTCACCTCGCGGTGCCTCAAGGCCATCAATGCACCGATCACGCCCCACAGCGCGGCAATCGAGTCTCCAATGGAAATGCCGGTGCGCACGGGCGGCCGGTCTTCGAAGCCGGTGATGTAACGCAACCCGCCCATCGACTCCCCCACGGCGCCAAACCCTGGCTGATCCTTCATCGGCCCGGTCTGGCCAAAGCCCGATAGGCGGACCATGACCAACTTGGGGTTCAAGGCATGCAACACGTCCCACCCCAGCCCAAGCTTCTCGAGCACACCGGGCCGGAAGTTTTCGATCAGGATATCCGCGTCGGCCAGCAACGCCTTGAGCACCTGAATGCCTTCGGGGTGCTTGAGGTTGAGCGTCAGGGATTTTTTGTTGCGCGCCTGCACGAACCACCACAGCGACGTGCCCTCGTACAGCTTGCGCCACTTGCGCAAGGGATCGCCCCCATCCGGGGATTCGACCTTAATCACCTGCGCCCCGAATTCGGCGCAAATACGTGAAGCAAACGGCCCGGCGATCAGCGTTCCGAGTTCGACAACCTTAAGGCCCGAAAGGGGTTTGGCAGCGAGGGGCATGAGTAATCCTTGTCCGGGAGCGTGCGAGTACAGCCTTTTAACATAGGAGCGGGCGCGCAAGAAGCCGCAGAGTTCGTTGATCCTTGGCGTATCGGGTAGACTTGCCGCCTTTCTCCGTATCAAGAAGCCCGTTCATGGCCCAGCCGTCCACGACTTATAAGTTTGAACTCAACCTCACCGATCTGGATCGCGGTGTGTATGAGAGCGTAAAACAGACCATCGCCCGTCACCCTTCGGAAACCGAAGAGCGCATGACCGTGCGTTTGCTGGCATATGCCTTCTGGTACAACGAACAACTGTCCTTCGGCCGCGGCCTGTCTGATGTAGACGAACCGGCGCTGTGGGAAAAAAGCCTGGATGACCGTGTTTTGCACTGGATCGAAGTCGGCCAGCCTGACGCCGAGCGCCTGACCTGGTGTTCGCGCCGCACAGAACGCACCAGTTTGCTGGCCTACGGCAGCCTGCGCGTCTGGGAAGGCAAAGTGATCCCGGCGATCAAAAACCTGAAAAACGTCAACGTGGCGGCCGTGCCGCAAGACGTCCTCGAAACCTTGGCCAAAGACATGCCCCGGGTCATCAAGTGGGACGTGATGATCAGCGAAGGCACGATATTCGTGACCGATGATCGCGGCCAGCACGAAGTGCAATTGCAGTGGTTGACCGGCGAGCGCGGTTAATCCTCGCCCTGCGTGAATCTTTCAACCTTCAGACACAGAGACACATCCCCCGCCTATGCGCATCGAACCTCGTCCATTGCCTGAAACCCTGCCTTTTCTGGGCGAAATGCCGACGTTACTGACACGGTTGTACGCCGCCCGTGGCGTGCAGTCGCCCGCTGAACTGGACAAGAGCCTGGCGCGGTTGATTCCGTACCAGCAGCTCAAAGGCATTGATGCCGCCGTGGATTTGCTGGTGCAGGCGCTGGACCAGCGTCAGCGCATCCTGATCGTCGGCGATTTCGACGCCGATGGCGCGACGGCCAGCACCGTCGGCATGCTGGGCCTGCGGTTACTGGGGGCCGCGCATGTCGATTACCTGGTGCCCAACCGCTTTGAGTACGGCTACGGGCTGACCCCGGAAATCGTCGAAGTTGCCCTGACCCGCGAGCCGCAGTTGCTCATCACGGTCGACAACGGCATTTCCAGCGTAGAAGGGGTCGCAGCGGCGAAAAAGGCCGGTCTGAAGGTGCTGGTCACCGACCACCACTTACCGGGCACTGAATTGCCTGCCGCCGATGCCATCGTCAACCCTAACCAGCCGGGCTGCGAGTTTCCCAGCAAGGCATTGGCCGGGGTGGGGGTGATTTTTTATGTGCTCATTGCGTTGCGTGCGCGTTTGAACAGCCTGGGCCGATACGAACACAGCAAGGCGCCGAACATCGCTGAACTGCTGGACCTGGTGGCATTAGGCAGTGTGGCGGACGTGGTGCCGCTGGACGCCAACAACCGGATTCTGGTGCATCAGGGCCTGGAACGGATTCGCGCCGGTCGCGCACGGCCGGGGCTCAAGGCCATTCTGGAAGTGGCTAAACGCGACCCTGCGCGCATCACCTCCACCGACCTCGGCTTCATCATCGGCCCACGGCTGAACGCGGCGGGGCGCCTGGACGACATGAGCCTGGGCATCGAATGCCTGCTCACCGACGACGCCAACGCCGCGCGCGCCATGGCCGCCCAACTGGACGACATGAACCAGGACCGCAAATCCATTGAGCAAGGCATGCAGCGCGAAGCGCTGGCCCAGCTCAAGGAATTACCGGTCGACTCGATGCCGTTCGGGTTGTGCCTGTTCGACCCGGACTGGCACCAAGGGGTCATCGGGATTCTGGCGTCGCGCCTCAAAGAGCGCTATTTCAGGCCCACGTTTGCGTTTGCCGATGCGGGTGACGGCTTGCTCAAAGGGTCGGGGCGTTCTGTGCCGGGCTTTCACATCCGCGACGCGTTGAGCGTGGTTGCAGCGCAACACCCTGACTTGATCGCCAAATACGGCGGCCACGCCATGGCCGCCGGATTGACCTTGCCGGTGGCGAACTTTGAGCGGTTCAGCCAGGCGTTCGATGAAGAAGTGCGGCGACAACTGCGTGAAGAAGACCTCATGGGGCGCCTGCTGTCCGATGGCAGCCTGACCGTCGAAGAGTTTCACCTTGAGCTGGCCCGCGCCTTGCGCAATGCCGGCCCATGGGGGCAACACTTCCCCGAGCCGCTGTTTCACGGCGTGTTCCAGCTGGTTGAGCAACGCATCGTCGGTGAACGGCACCTTAAAGTGGTACTCAAAACCGAATGCGGCAGCGTCAAACTGGACGGCATTGCGTTCGGCATCGACCGCGAGGTGTGGCCCAATCCGACCATCCGTTGGGTTGAACTGGCCTACAAACTCGACCTCAATGAGTTTCGTGGCAACGAGACCGTGCAACTGATGATCGCCCACATCGAGCCGCGCTGAGCCACGGCGGATTTGAACCCCACCTCTTTCAGTGTTGTCGACTAATCTCTGGGTAGAGCTTGGTCGGCAAACCGACGTCAAGCCGTCTGGAGCTTGCCCACTGACATGAGAGGTGACCCATGAGCCTGCTGCTTGAACCCTATTCCCTGCGCCAACTGACCTTCTTGAACCGCATTGCGGTGTCGCCCATGTGCCAGTACTCCAGTGTTGACGGGTTGGCCAACGACTGGCACTTGGTCCACTTGGGCAGCCGCGCCGTGGGCGGTGCCGGGCTGATTTTCACCGAAGCCACCGCTGTCACGGCCGATGGTCGCATCACGCCGCAAGACCTCGGCCTGTGGAATGACCAACAGATCGAACCGCTGCAACGCATCACCCGCTTTATTCGCGCCCAAGGCGCCGTCGCTGGCATCCAGTTGGCCCACGCCGGGCGTAAGGCCAGCACCTGGCGGCCGTGGTTAGGCAAACAAGGCAGCATCAAGGTGGAAGACGGCGGCTGGGTGCCGGTCGGGCCATCGCCCATCGCCTTTGACCCACGCCACACCGTGCCCACGCAACTGGACGAAAGCCAGATCCAGGACGTCATCCAGGCCTTTGCCGGCGCCGCCAAACGCGCGCTTGAAGCCGGGTTTTCGGTGGTTGAAGTCCACGCTGCTCACGGCTACTTGCTGCATCAATTTCTCTCGCCGTTGAGCAACCAGCGCCGCGATCAATACGGCGGTTCGTTCGAAAACCGCATTCGTTTGGTGCTGCAAGTGACCGAGGCGGTGCGTGAAGTGTGGCCGCAAGAACTGCCCCTGTTCGTCAGGGTATCGGCCACCGACTGGGTAGAAGACGGCTGGAACCCCGACGAAACCGTCGAACTGGCGCGGCGGCTCAAAGCGTTGGGTGTCGACCTGATCGACGTGTCTTCGGGGGGCACATCGGCCAACGCCGAAATCCCCGTCGGGCCGGGTTATCAGACCCGCTTTGCCGAAAGCATCCGCAAAGAATCGGGCATCGCCACCGGCACGGTCGGCATGATTACCGAACCGGCGCAGGCCGAACACATCCTGCGCACCGGCCAGGCCGACCTGATCTTGTTGGCCCGCGAACTGCTGCGCGACCCTTACTGGCCGCTGCATGCCGATGACGACCTGGGCGGCAAACAGGCGACCTGGCCTGCGCAATACCAGCGCGCCACCCATCGCGATCAACCCATTCACGAATCAGACCTGCGCGAATGAACCCAGCCCGGCCCACCCCGCGCCTGCGCGGGTAGTGCCGGGCCGTCTTCAGGTTCAATTAATGTAGGTTTGGCAAGCTTGGCGCAACATCTGGAAGCAAACCAACTGACTACGGCGCGTGGCCGCGAACTACTCTGTCGGCCTGCTGACTCCCCCAACCCTGTTGCTAGAGGCTGTGTATGAATACGCGTGGATTGCTCGATCAGTTACTCAAGTCTGGCCAAGAGTTATTGCAAAACAAAACCGGTGCTGCAAAACCCGGCGCGGGTGCCGACAAAGGCGCACTTGGCGGATTGCTCGGTGGATCGGGCGGGCTAGGCAGCCTGCTTTCGGGGGCGGGCGGCGGGGCCTTGGCGGCGGGAGCCATGGGCCTGCTGCTGGGCAACAAAAGCGCGCGCAAAATCGGCGGCAAAGCCATCACCTACGGCGGCTTGGCGGCGCTGGGCGTATTGGCCTACAAAGCCTACGGCAACTGGCAGGCCAGCCAAGGCACCGCGCCGCAAACCGAACCGCAAACCATCGACCGCATCCCGCCCGTGCAAGTTGAACAGCACAGCCAGGCCATCCTCAAGGCGCTGGTCGCGGCGGCCAAAGCCGATGGCCACATCGACGACCGTGAGCGTGAATTGATCGAAGGCGAGTTCCACAAAATCAGTGGCGACTCGGGTTTGCAGGACTGGTTAAAAGCCGAACTGAACAAACCGCTGGACCCGGCCGAAGTGGCACGTGCGGCAAGCACCCCGGAAATGGCGGCCGAAATGTACATCGCCAGCGTGATGCTGGTGGACGAAGAACACTTCATGGAGCGTGCCTACCTGGACGAACTGGCCAAACAGCTCAAGCTGGAGCCGGGGCTCAAGGCTGAGCTGGAACGTCAGGTTCACCAGGCGGCCTAGCCGCCGTGTGCTGCACGGGCGTGACGTCGCACTACGATTTGTACGCACGTAATTGCGGGAGGTTTCGTACAGGTTTGCTGATTGATGAGGTTGTTCGGTCACGCCTATAGTCTGCGCTCGCCCCTCGGGGCGACCGGGTTTGGCGACCTGGACAGGATTTTGGAAGCGTAATGGTTGTTGTATTTGGCGAAGCGTGTATTTTGCATCGCCATCCTTTATGGCTGCTGTGCGCGGGAGATCTTCGGGTCTGCCGGGTTTTCCTAGATTCTGCCGGTTCGCCAACCCGCGTACAGCAGCCACCTTTGATTTCGTTTGGCGACGGGAAGTGGGTGGCCTAATCGCAAGATCTAGGAGTTGTCTCAATGATTAAGTCCCCATATATCCCGCTAACAGCCATCGACTGCACGATCCCCGCCTTATTGATTGACCGAAACGCCCCGCTTGATGTGTTGCATGCCAATGCCACGGCCCGTGTGCTGGCGGTTACCCAATTGATGGAAACCTTTTCCAGCCGCGAGGTGCAGGAGGCGGATGCGGTTGACCTCAAGCATCTGGCAGCCACCGCAGCCGTGTTGCTGCGTGATGGGTGTGATTTGCTCAACGTGTTGGGGTGGCGATTGCAGCCGAGTTGAGTCTTTCCAGACGGTGTTTTTTAAACGCGATCTCCCAACCCGTTTTACTGCTACCACTCAACCCTGAGAACACCGCAGAAGGTCTTTTACTGCCGCCACTCAACCCTGAGAGCACCGCAAAGGCCCCTCACAGAAGGCCGAGCGCAGGCGGTATGACGGGGGTGACGAGGCAGGATGCCGAGACAGCCGTGCTGGGCCATGGATGGCCCGTCACGGCGTGCCCCCGTTATATCGCCGGAGCGAGGGCACCGGCGAGCCTAGGCGAGGCGGCCGTATGGCAGGGCAAGGCCTTTTTGGTTCCTTTTGTGGCTGTTTGACAAAAGGGACTCGCTGTAAGAGCGAAACCAATCATCCAGTTAGGCGCTGATGCCGGATATGTACGCCCTGTTCCTGTTAAAGCAACTGTGTACATATCCGTTGGATGTGTGAAGGCCTTCTACGGGTTCCGCCCTTACGGCGGCTCACTTTTGGCAAACAGCCCCAAAAGTAAGCAAAAGGTCCTTGCCCTGCCATACGGCCGCCTCGCTCAGGCTCGACGGTGCCTTCACTCCGGCACTGTTGCGGGGGCACGCCGTGACGGGCCATCCATGGCCCAGCACGGCTGGCTCGGCTCCTGCCGACCCACCCCCGCAACAGCACCTGCGTTCAGCCTGCTGTGAGGGGCCTTTGCGGTGTGCGTGCGATTGTGTGGCGGCAGGGAAACTTTTCAAGATCAAGATCAAGATCAAGATCAAGATCAAGAAAGACCTCGGTGTGTCTTGCCACTAAAGCAGATGCATTACCGAGTAAGTTTTTTAGCTAATCGATGTGAGATCGGTCTCAAACCCCGTACGAATCCTCCCTAACCCTCGGCTATACTCCCCCACATTTCAACGGCACCCCGAGGATCGACTGTGAAGAACTGGACGTTACGCCAACGCATCTTGGCGAGCTTTGCCGTAATCATTGCCATCATGCTGTTGATGATCGTCGCGGCGTATTCACGCTTGGTCAAAATCGAAACCAGTGAAGACAAAGTCCGCACCGACTCGATCCCGGGCCTGTACCACAGCTCCATGATCCGCAGTGCCTGGGTCGACAGTTACGTGCAAACCCTGCACCTGATGAACGAAGGCGAGGGCCGTCCCCTGACCAAGGACGAAAAAGAGCTCTACACCTCCTACGAAACCCGTCTTGAAAAAGAACTCGCCGGTTACAGCGCCACCATCAGCGGTGACGCAGACAAGTCGCTGTATGAAGACTTTGTCGCGCTTCATAAAAAGTACGACCAGTCGCTGGACGCGGTTCTCGGGCTGTTTGAAAAGAACGACATGCCGCAGGCTCGCAGCCTGTTGAACGCACAATTGACCCCCAATTGGAGTGCCGGTCGTCAGCAGCTCAACAAGGTGATTCAGGACAACCAGAACGCCGCGATTCGGGCCAGTAACAACATCTCCGATGCGGTGCTGACGGCTAAGGCCAGTATGTTGATTTCGCTGGCGATTGCGGTGCTGGCGGCGGGGCTGCTGGGCTTCCTGTTGTTGCGTTCTATCATGTCGCCGATGCAGCGCATTGTGTCGATCCTTGAAGTCATGCGTTCCGGGGATTTGAGCAAGCGCCTGAACCTTGAGCGTAAAGACGAGTTCGGTGCCGTCGAAACGGGCTTCAACGACATGATGGCCGAGCTGACGGCGCTGGTGTCGCAGGCGCAGCGTTCTTCGGTGCAGGTCACCACGTCGGTGACCGAGATTGCCGCCACGTCCAAGCAGCAACAGGCCACGGCCACTGAAACCGCCGCCACTACCACGGAAATCGGCGCGACGTCCCGCGAAATCGCGGCCACGTCCCGGGATCTGGTGCGCACCATGACTGAGGTGACGTCGGCGGCGGATCAGGCGTCGATTTTGGCCGGTTCCGGCCAACAAGGGCTGGCACGTATGGAAGACACCATGCATTCGGTCATGGGCGCCGCCGATCTGGTGAACGCCAAGCTGGCGATTCTGAATGAGAAGGCCGGCAATATTAATCAGGTGGTGGTGACCATCGTGAAGGTGGCCGATCAGACCAACTTGCTGTCACTCAACGCCGCGATTGAAGCCGAGAAGGCCGGTGAGTACGGGCGCGGGTTTGCCGTGGTCGCGACGGAAGTGCGTCGTCTGGCGGATCAGACCGCCGTGGCCACCTATGACATCGAGCAGATGGTGCGCGAGATTCAGTCGGCGGTGTCGGCCGGGGTGATGGGCATGGACAAGTTCTCCGAAGAGGTGCGCCGCGGCATGTCGGAGGTGCAGCAGGTGGGCGAGCAGTTGTCGCAGATCATTCATCAGGTTCAGGCGCTGGCGCCGCGGGTGTTGATGGTCAACGAAGGCATGCAGGCCCAGGCCACCGGCGCCGAGCAAATTAACCACGCGTTGGTGCAATTGGGGGATGCCAGCAGCCAGACGGTTGAGTCCCTGCGTCAGGCCAGCTTTGCCATTGATGAGTTGAGTCAGGTGGCGGTCGGGCTGCGCAGCGGCGTGTCGCGTTTCAAAGTCTGATGAGTGCTCCTCTCGCGCCGCGCGAAGCCGTCAAGGCGTCGAAGCATTGCCTGTTTTTGGTGTTTTTTATCGGCACTGAACGCTATGCCCTGCAGGCGGTTGACGTGGTGGAGGTGTTGCCGCGTTTACCGCTCAAGCCCATTGCCCACGCCCCCGCGTGGGTGGCCGGGGTGTTTGCTCATCGCGGGCACATGGTGCCGGTGATTGATGTCAGTGCCATGACGTTCGGCCAACCCGCCGTGGCCCGCACCAGCACGCGGTTGGTGTTGGTGCGCCATCACGGTCACTTGCTGGGGCTGGTGCTGGAACAGGCCAGTGAAACCCTGCGCTGTGACCCGGCGGACTTTCAGCCGTACGGGTTGGATAACCGCGAGGCGCCGTATTTGGGACCGGTGCGCAAAGACAAGGACGGCCTGTTGCAGTGGATTCGCGTGGATGAATTGCTGACGCCTGCCGTGCGCGGGTTGTTGTTCCCCGAGCAGAGCCTCAACGCGACCCGGCAGGCCCGCCCATGAGTGCCGATCAACGGTTTTTTGATTTCCTCAAACGGCGCATCGGGCTTGATGTGGCATCCGTGGGCCCGGCGATTATTGAGCGGGCCGTGCGCCAGCGTTGCACCGCGCTCAACATGCAGGATCACGATCAGTATTGGCAGCGGCTCAATGCCTCGGCCGACGAGCAGCAAGCGCTGATCGAGTCTGTGATCGTGCCCGAGACCTGGTTTTTTCGTTACCCCGAATCCTTTCCTACGCTGGGGCGCCTGGCCCGTGAGCGGCTGGCAGCGCAAACGCGTCCACGGGTGCTGCGTCTGTTGAGCCTGCCGTGCTCCACTGGCGAGGAGCCGTATTCGATTGCGATGGCAATGTTTGACGCCGGGTTTGCCGCGCATCAGTTCAAGGTCGATGCGCTGGACATCAGCCCGCTTTCGATTCAACGCGCCCAGCGTGCGGTGTATGGCAAGAATTCGTTTCGCGGCCAGGACATCAGTTTTCGCGAGCGGCATTTTTCCCTCGAGGCGGATGGGTATCACGTGTCGGCGCGGGTGCGTAATCAGATCCACTTTCAGGTCGGCAATGTGCTGGACCCGGCCCTGACGGCGAGTCAACCGCCCTATGACTTTGTGTTTTGCCGCAATTTGTTGATTTATTTCGACCTCAACACCCAACAGCAGGCACTGGACGCCCTCACGCGCATGACGCGTCTGGACGGGGTGCTGTTTATCGGCCCGGCCGAGGGTAGTTTGCTGCACGGCCTGGGCATGCGTTCGATCAGCGCTGCGCAATCTTTTGCCTTTTGTCACAGCCAAGCGCTGCCCGCCGTGTTGCCAACCCAGGTCGAACGCACACCGCAGGTTCGGCCCTTGCCGCTGCCCGTGGTGGCGGTCAGTCGTCCATTTGCGGCGCGCCCGCTCACCCCGCAACGGCCGCCCATTCAGGCAGCGCATGCGCCTGTGCAGGAGGCTGACGGCGTGCTGGAGACCATTGCGCGGTTGGCCAATGAGGGCAAAAGCCGCGAAGCCCGCGCCTTGTGCGAACAGGCATTGCACCAGCATGGCCCGCAAGCCCAGGTGTTTTACTGGCTGGGCCTGCTCAGCGATGTCGAAGGTCAAACCGCGCAGGCCCAAGGGTTTTATCGCAAGGCGTTGTACCTGGAACCCCAACATGCAGAGGCGCTGGCGCATTTGGCGGCGTTGCTGGCCTCGCAGGGCGATGTGGCCGGCGCCCAGCGTTTGCAGGCCCGGGCTGCGCGTAACGAGCGTGCCCTTCACAGTGAGCGCAAATCATGAACGGTCTGTCCGCCCAAAGTTTGATCCATACCGAAGCCCAGACGATTGATGATTGTTGGAACCGCATTGGCGTGTACGGCGATAAATCCTGCCCGTTGCTGCCCCAACACATTCATTGCCGTAATTGTGCCGTGTATGCGGCGGCGGCCACGCGCTTGCTCGATCGTTATGCCTTTGTTCAGGACGAGCAGGAATTTGCCGCGCCACAGGCGTTGGAACACGCCCATGCGACCCGCTCGCTGGTGGTGTTTCGCATGGGCGGCGAGTGGTTGGGGCTGGCGACCCGCTGCCTGGATGAAGTTGCGCCTTTGCAGTCGATTCATTCGCTGCCGCATCAACGCTCCCGTGCCCTGATGGGCGTGGCCAATGTGCGCGGCGCGCTGGTGCCTTGTCTGTCGCTGGTGGAGTTGCTGGGGCTGGACCCGACAGTGAGTGTGACGACCGCGCAGCGGGTGATGCCGCGCATGCTGATTGTGGCTGCACCCGGCGGGCCGGTGGTGGTGCCGGTGGACGAGGTCGATGGCATTCACACGATTGAAGAACGCGTGCTCACTGCCGCGTCGCTGTCGGGCGATCACGCCAGCGCCATTTACACCCGTGGTGTCTTGCAATGGAAAACCCGCAGCCTGCGCTGGCTGGATGAAGAGCAGTTGCTCGGTGCGATTACCCGGAGCCTCACATGACCCCCGAGCAAATGCGCGACGCCTCGTTGCTGGAATTGTTCAGTCTGGAGGCCGAAGCCCAGACCCAAGTGCTCAATGCCGGTTTGTTGGCGCTGGAGCGTAACCCGACCCAGGCCGATCAGCTGGAAGCCTGCATGCGCGCGGCTCACTCGCTCAAGGGTGCAGCGCGGATTGTCGGTGTGGAGGCCGGGGTCAGCGTTTCCCATGTCATGGAAGATTGCCTCGTCAGTGCGCAGGAAGGGCGCTTGTACCTGCAACCCGAGCACATTGATGCCTTGTTGCAGGGCACGGATTTGTTAATGCGCATTGCAACGCCGGGCAATACGGTCACGTCGGCTGACATTGAGGCGTATGTAGCCTTGATGAACCGGCTGGTCGAGCCTTCAGCGCCTGCGGCGCGCGTGGCGCCACCGCCCTTTGATGTGTCGCACTTGTTGCTTGCGCCCGAGCCTGTGGTGCCTGAGGCGCCTGCGCCGGTCGAGCTGGCGCCGCTGCCCGAGCTTGCGCCTGCGGCAGAACCGGCGCGCCGCCCGCAGCGATTGACCGAAGGCGGTGAGCGGGTGTTGCGCGTCACGGCCGAGCGCCTTAACAGCTTGCTTGACCTGTCGAGCAAGTCGCTGGTGGAAACCCAGCGGCTCAAGCCTTATCTGGCGACGATGCAACGCCTCAAGCGCATGCAAACCACCAGTTTGCGGGCGCTGGACCATTTGGGCGATCAGCTCAAGGTGCTCAACCTTACGCCTGAGGCCGAAGAGGCGCTGAGCGAAGCCCGGCGCTTATTGGCCGAGTCGCAGCACGTGCTCACTGAGCAGACCGCACAACTGGACGAGTTTGGCTGGCACGCCAGTCAACGTGCGCAGTTGCTGTATGACACGGCGCTGGCCTGCCGCATGCGCCCGTTCGCCGATGTGCTGGCCGGGCAAGAGCGCATGGTGCGTGATTTGGGGCGCAGCTTGGGCAAACAGATCCGCCTGGAAATTGAAGGCGAGAAAACCCAGGTGGACCGTGACGTGCTGGAAAAGCTCGAAGCGCCCCTGATGCACCTGCTGCGCAACGCGGTGGACCACGGCATTGAATCCCCCGAGCAGCGGTTGCTCGCCGGCAAACCCGCCGAAGGAGAGATTCGCTTGCGTGCCTCGCATCAGGCCGGGCTGCTGGTGCTGGAGTTGAGCGATGACGGCGGCGGCGTCGACCTTGAGCGCTTGCGCCGCTCCATCGTGCAGCGCCAGTTGTCCACCGAGGCCACGGCCGCGCAGTTGAGTGAAGAAGAACTGCTGACGTTTTTATTCCTGCCGGGGTTCAGCCTGCGCGACACCGTGACTGAAGTGTCGGGGCGTGGCGTCGGGCTGGATGCAGTGCAGCACATGGTGCGCCTGCTGCGTGGGTCGATTGTGCTGGAGCAGGTCAGCGGGCAGGGCAGTCGTTTCCATCTTGAAGTACCGCTCACCCTGTCGGTGGTGCGCAGCCTGGTCGTTGAAGTGGGCGACGAAGCGTATGCCTTTCCGCTGGCGCACATCGAACGCATGCGCGACCTTGCGCCTGAGGACATCGTGCAGGTCGAAGGCCGCCAGCACTTCTGGCACGAAGGGCAGCACGTGGGGCTGGTTGCCGCCAGCCAGTTGCTACAGCGTCCTGCCGGCCAGAATGATGACGAGACCCTGAAGGTGGTGGTCATTCGTGAACGCGAGGTGGTCTACGGCGTGGCGGTCGAACGGTTCATCGGGGAGCGCACTTTAGTGGTATTGCCCCTGGACCCGCGCTTGGGCAAGGTGCAGGACATTTCGGCAGGTGCACTGCTCGACGATGGCTCGCCGGTGCTGATTGTGGACGTTGAAGACATGCTGCGCTCGGTCGATAAACTCCTTAACACTGGGCGTCTGGAACGCATTGACCGGCGCAACCGGCACACCGCCGAGGTGGCGCGCAAGCGCATTCTGGTGGTCGACGACTCGCTCACTGTGCGCGAACTGCAGCGCAAGCTGTTGCTCAATCGCGGTTACGACGTGGCGGTCGCGGTGGACGGTATGGATGGTTGGAACGCGCTGCGTGCCGAGCATTTCGATTTGTTGATTACCGATATCGACATGCCGCGCATGGACGGCATCGAGCTGGTCACCCTGTTGCGTCGCGACAACCGCCTGCAATCGATGCCGGTGATGGTCGTGTCTTATAAAGACCGTGAAGAAGACCGTCGGCGCGGCCTGGATGCAGGAGCCGACTACTATTTAGCGAAAGCCAGTTTCCATGACGATGCGCTGCTTGATGCAGTGGTTGAGCTCATTGGAGGAGCCCAGACATGAGAATTGCCATCGTCAACGACATGCCCCTTGCGGTAGAGGCCTTGCGCCGGGCGTTGGCATTCGAGCCCAAGCATCATTTGGTGTGGGTGGCGTGTAACGGCGAAGAAGCGGTGCGCCTGTGTGCCGAGGACACGCCCGATTTGATTTTGATGGACCTGATTATGCCGGTCATGGATGGCGTGGAGGCCACGCGCCAGATCATGGCGCAAAGCCCGTGTGCGATTGTGATCGTCACCGTTGACCGGCAGCAGAATGTGCACCGCGTGTTTGAAGCCATGGGTTTCGGCGCGCTGGACGTTGTCGATACCCCGGCATTGGGCGCAGGCGATGCTAAAGAAGCTGCGGCGCCGTTGTTGCGCAAGATCATGAACATTGGCTGGTTGATGGGCCAGCAGCCCCCTAAGCGGGTGCATGCCGTCGAGGCTCCGCCGCGCAAATCACTGGAGCAGCGCAGGTTGGTGGCCATCGGATCGTCGGCGGGCGGCCCCGCAGCGCTGGAAACCCTGCTCAAAGGCCTGCCGCGGACGTTTCAGGCGGCGATTGTGCTGGTGCAACATGTGGATCAGGTGTTCGCCGCCGGTATGGCCGAATGGCTGAGCAGCTCGTGCGGGGTGAATGTCCGGCTGGCCCGTGATGGCGAAACGCCGCAAGCCGGCACGGTGTTGTTGGCCGGGACCAATCACCATATCCGCCTGTTAAAAAACGGCACGCTGGCTTACACCGCCGAGCCGGTGAACGAAATTTATCGGCCCTCGATTGATGTGTTTTTCGAGAGTGTGGCCCGGTACTGGGACGGTGAGGCCGTGGGCGTATTGTTGACCGGCATGGGTCGCGATGGCGCGCAGGGGCTTAAACTCATGCGCCAGCAAGGGTTTTTGACCATCGCCCAGGACCAGCAAAGCAGTTCGGTATACGGCATGCCCAAAGCGGCAGCGGCGATTGATGCGGCTGTTGAAATTCGACCCTTGGACACGATTGCGCCACGCTTGCTGGAGATCTTTCATACATGACTGACACAACCCGGCAGGACTGGCTTGAAGGTGGTAATTCAGGTGAACGCGCATGAATGACTTGCAGATGGACGACGTCAAAACTGACGAAAACGCCGCCATGGTATTGCTGGTGGACGATCAGGCGATGATCGGCGAAGCCGTGCGCCGGGGCCTGGCCCTTGAGCAGAACATCGACTTTCACTTTTGCGCCGACCCGCACGATGCCATTGCCCAGGCCATTCGCATCAAGCCGACGGTGATTTTGCAAGACCTGGTCATGCCTGGGCTCGATGGTTTGACGCTGGTGCGCGAATACCGCAACCACCCGGCCACCAAAGATATCCCGATCATCGTGTTGTCGACCAAGGAAGACCCGCTGATCAAGAGTGCAGCCTTTGCAGCGGGCGCCAACGACTACCTGGTGAAACTGCCGGACAACATTGAGCTGGTGGCCCGCATTCGCTATCACTCGCGCTCCTACATGACGCTGTTACAACGCGATGCTGCCTACCGCGCACTGCGGGTCAGCCAGCAGCAACTGTTGGACACCAATCTGGTGTTGCAGCGCCTGATGAATTCAGACGGCTTGACCGGACTGTCCAATCGCCGCCACTTCGATGAATACCTGGAACTGGAATGGCGCCGGGCCCTGCGTGAGCAAACCCAGTTGTCATTGCTGATGATCGACGTGGATTACTTCAAGTCCTACAACGACACCTTTGGTCATCTGGACGGCGACGAAGCCCTACGCAAAGTGGCCGCGTCGATCCGTGATGCCAGCTGCCGGCCTTCGGACTTGCCGGCGCGTTACGGGGGGGAGGAGTTTGCGATTGTATTGCCCAACACCTCTCAAGGCGGTGCACGGCTGGTGGCTGAAAAGCTGCGTCAGGCTGTGGCGGCGCTCAAAATCCCGCACATTGCTCCGGCCGACGGCAGCAGCCTGACCATCAGCATCGGTCTGGCCACCATGACCCCGCAGCACAGCGGCAACTGCCGAGAGTTGATTTCGGCGGCCGACAAAGGCCTTTATCTGGCTAAAAACAATGGCCGTAATCAGGTCGGCATCGAGTAACAGACACCGCCGGTGCCTGTCGCCGCGACTTGAAAAGCCAGGTGCGGCGCTTGTCGCAGCCTGTTACTTCGCTTGCGGCGATACCGTTTGAAAGCCTTCACGCGCGTCTTTTTCTGAGCAACATCAGGCCTGAGGAATACGCCGTTTTATAGCGCCCCGCGCAATAGTGGGTATAAAGCGTCTGGTAATAGTCAGTGATGGCCTGCTCACGGATAGTTTCGTCAAACTGGTTGCGCACCTTCGCGCTCGCCCCCCAATGCCAGTCCCTGAAATCGTTGAGGTTTTCGAATTCAACGGTTTCTTCAATGCGCTGTGAGCGGATGATTTCAAAGTCGTTCAGTGTGTCCAGCAGGGCACTGCGGCTGAGCCGGAAATCATCAAACACCACGGGTTCGCTGATACAGGGGTATTGATGGCGAATTTCCATCAGCGCCCGCTCCTGAATGAAGCGCTCATCGGGCAAGTAATCGAAATCGAACGCGCAGGATAAAAACACCTGACCGCCCGGTTTGACCACTGACGACAGCTTGTCGATTACGGCTTGTTCGTTGGGCACGAAGCCTTGCAGGCAACCGGCACACACCACCGCATCAAAGACCGGCAGGCGTTCAAGGTTGCAGTCCAGAAAGTCGCTGACGATGAAGCGCACGTTCGGTGCGGCATGCACCAGGTTGGCGTAGGCGATCTTGTCTTTGGAGTGATCGATGCCAACGTAATATTCGATATTGTTGGCGTCCACAAACAACAGGCTGTTGCCGGTGCCGCAGCCGATGTCCAGCAGATTGCCCTGTGGGGTGGCGAATGACAGCAGCAGTTCAAGGTTGCGTTTGTTCACATGCCGTGAGTTGCGTTGAAAGCCGTGCGGGCTAAGCCTCGGGTTATTCATCGTCATGCTCCTGGTGTGTCCGCAGGGTTAACCCGTGCGCGTGCAAAGGCGCAGGCGAGGGGGGTGTTCGTGGCGCTGTTGTTTTAGGTATAGCGAGCCAGGTTTGATGTGCAATGCGCAGGCGTGTAGTCCGTTTCCTTTAAATTGGGAGATTTTTCCCAAGTTGCGCCATGAGAAGGGTTGGCAAGGCGAAGGGTATACCTACGGCCGATAACGCTGACAGGCTGCGGCAATTGGCCTGCATTACCCCGCTGGGCGGGCTGCTGTAACGGTATATTTTCGGTATACTCTTTGGCTTTGTAAAAATCGCCTACGAGTGCCGCCAGCCATGGAAATCAACCCAATCCTTAACAGCATCAAGGACCTGTCAGAGCGCTCCGAAACCATTCGGGGGTATCTTTGACTACGATCAAAAGCATGAGCGTCTGACCGAGGTCAATCGCGAGCTTGAAGATCCGAGTGTCTGGAACAACCCTTCGTACGCCCAGGAACTGGGGCGCGAGCGCTCCCTGCTGGCGCAAATTGTAGAAACCCTCGACGAGATGCACACAGGCCTGGCGGATGCCAAGGACCTGCTGCTGATGGCCGCCGAGGAAGAAGACCAGGCCGCTGTAGATGACGTGTCGGCTGAAGTCGAACGCCTGCGCGAGTCCCTTGAAAAACTCGAATTCCGCCGCATGTTCAGTGGCGAGATGGACGCCAACAACGCTTACCTGGACATTCAGGCAGGCTCTGGTGGCACCGAAGCGCAAGACTGGGCCAATATCCTGTTGCGGATGTATTTGCGTTGGGCCGACAAGCGCGGCTTCGATGCCACCATCATGGAATTGTCCGCCGGTGAAGTGGCCGGGATCAAAGGTGCGACCGTGCACATCAAAGGCGAGTACGCCTTCGGTTGGTTGCGCACCGAGATCGGCGTCCATCGTCTGGTTCGCAAAAGCCCGTACGACTCGGGCAACCGTCGTCATACCTCATTCTCGGCCGTGTTCGTTTCGCCGGAAATCGACGACAACATCGAAATCGACATCAACCCCTCGGACCTGCGGATCGACACCTATCGTTCCTCCGGTGCGGGTGGTCAGCACGTAAACACCACTGACTCGGCCGTGCGTATTACCCACGTTCCGACCAACACCGTGGTGAGCTGCCAGAACGAACGTTCCCAGCACGCAAACAAAGACACCGCGATGAAAATGTTGCGGGCACGTCTCTACGAGCAGGAAATCCAGAAGCGCAACGCCGCTTCCCAGGCCCTGGAAGACACCAAGTCCGACATCGGCTGGGGTCACCAGATCCGCTCGTACGTACTTGACGCTTCGCGCATCAAGGATTTGCGTACCAACATCGAGCGCAGCGATTGCGACAAAGTGCTCGACGGCGACATCGACGAGTACCTGGTGGCCAGCCTGAAACAAGGGCTGTAAGTCGCGCAACAAACGTAAAGTGCGCAGCTGACGCGATGCCTTGACGGCGCGCCGAAGCCCGCTTCCCCCTGCCGCAAGGCGGGGGCAACGAACCTGTGATGGAATTTTTAAAACATGAGCGACCAACAACTCGACCCGCAAGATTTGCAACAGGAAGAAAACGCCCTGATCGCCCTGCGCAAGGAAAAACTTGCTGCCGAGCGCGCCAAAGGCAATGCCTTCCCGAATGATTTCCGTCGTGACAGCTACTGCGCCGACCTGCAGAAGAAGTACGCCGAAGCGACCAAGGAAGAGCTGGCTGAAGCCGCCATCCCGGTCAAGGTTGCGGGTCGCATCATGCTTAACCGTGGTTCGTTCATGGTGATTCAGGACATGACCGGTCGCATCCAGGTCTATGTCAACCGCAAGACCCTGCCGGAAGAAACCCTGGCCGAAGTCAAAACCTGGGACCTGGGCGACATCATCGCCGCCGAAGGCACCCTGGCCCGCTCCGGCAAAGGCGACCTGTACGTTGAAATGACCCACGTGCGCCTGCTGACCAAATCCTTGCGTCCGCTGCCCGACAAGCACCACGGCCTGACCGACACCGAGCAACGTTATCGCCAGCGTTACGTTGACCTGATCGTCAACGAAGACGTGCGCCACACTTTCCGTGTGCGTTCGCAAGTCATCGCGCATATCCGCAACTTCCTGATGGCGCGCGACTTCCTTGAAGTCGAAACACCAATGTTGCAAACCATTCCGGGCGGTGCGGCAGCCAAGCCGTTTGAAACTCACCACAACGCGCTGGACATGGAAATGTTCCTGCGTATCGCGCCTGAGTTGTACCTCAAGCGTCTGGTGGTTGGCGGCTTCGAGAAAGTCTTCGAAATCAACCGTAACTTCCGTAACGAAGGGGTTTCGACGCGCCACAACCCAGAATTCACCATGCTTGAGTTCTACCAGGCGTATGCCGACTACGAAGACAACATGGACCTGACCGAAGAGCTGTTCCGCGAGCTGGCGCAGCTGGTTCTGGGCAGCACCGATGTGCCGTACGGCGACAAAGTGTTCCACTTCGGTGAACCGTTTGTGCGTCTGTCTGTGTTCGACTCGATCCTCAAGTACAACCCCGAGTTGACCGCTGACGACCTGAACGACATCGACAAGGCCCGTGCCATTGCTAAAAAGGCTGGCGCCAAGGTGTTGGGCTTTGAAGGTCTGGGCAAGCTGCAGGTGATGATTTTCGAAGAGCTGGTTGAGCACAAGCTGGAACAGCCGCACTTCATCACGCAGTACCCGTTCGAAGTGTCCCCGCTGGCCCGTCGCAACGATGAAAACCCGAACGTGACTGACCGTTTCGAGTTGTTCATCGGTGGCCGTGAAATCGCCAACGCCTATTCCGAGTTGAACGACGCGGAAGACCAGGCAGAGCGCTTCATGGCACAAGTGGCCGACAAAGACGCCGGTGACGACGAAGCCATGCACTACGACGCCGACTTCGTGCGTGCACTGGAATACGGCATGCCGCCAACGGCAGGTGAAGGTATCGGCATCGACCGTCTGGTGATGCTGCTGACCAACTCCCCGTCGATCCGCGATGTGATCCTGTTCCCGCACATGCGCCCGCAAGCGTAACGATGCTGAATAAGAAGCCGCCGTTCAGGGCGGCTTTTTATTGCCTGTCGTACAAGGATGCCCCGTGAAACGGCGTGCGGCGCCAACGTTGTGGTAAACCCGGTGCCTGCGGTTTTCAGGCTTTTTTCGTCTTCTTCAAAGGAAACCTTCGTGAACCTTGCCAAGGCTCAAACGGGTGTCGTCGATGTCGCCACTGCGGTGGCCGAGAGTGTTCAATACCAGGGCCGCAAAGCCAGTCGCCATGGCAGTGAACAGCGTCGGCAAATGATTCTGGATGCGGCCATGCGTATCGTGGTGCGCGACGGTGTACGTGGCGTCCGGCACCGGGCGGTCGCTGCCGAAGCCGGGGTGCCACTGTCGGCTACCACGTATTACTTCAAGGACATTGATGACCTGATCAACGACACCTTTGCGCAGTATGTCGAACGCAGTGCCGCCTTTATGGCCAAGTTATGGCAAAGCACCGAAGGCAAGCTGCGCGAACTGGTGGCGTATGGTGATGGCAGTCCGCAGTCGCGCTCGCAACTGGCGGATGAGATTGCCGCCATGACCGCGAACTATGTTGAGCACCAGTTGATGACCCGACGCGATCAGTTGCGCGCCGAGCAGGCGTTTCATCAGGCGGCCCTGCTTAACCCCCGGCTGGCGGTGCTGGTGCGGGCCCACGAGCAGATTTTTCTGCAGGGTACGTGTCAGATCTTTCAAGTTCTGGGCTCCAAACAGCCGCAGCACGATGCCAATGTCTTGACGGCGATTATCGGTCGGATGGAATATCAGGCCCTACTTAATGGCGCGCAGCCAGCAGCCGATGCACAAAGGCTCGCTATCCTTACGCGCTACATGCACTTGGTGTTGGCCGCTCTATAGAAGGATGCAGGCATGAAAGGTTGGCGTGTAATGCTGTTGGCGGTGGCGTGTTTACTGTTGAACGGCTGTCTGGTGACGTTCAAGCAAGCGCCGCTGGAGGCGCAAACGGCGCCTCAGGCACTGCTCGGCAAATGGACCAGCAAGGATGCCTGGGGGCAGGCGCGACGCCTGAGCATCAGTGCCATCGATAAAACCCACTATCAGGCCGAGGTGTACCCCAAAGGTGAACCCAAGGCGCGTCAACGCTACCGATTCATCGTCGCCAAACACGGCAACCGCTGGTACGCCTCGGCAGCCGTACCGGCCAAACTGGGCGGTAATTTCACGCTGAACGGGTTTGAATTGACCGACGGGGGCGAGCTGGTGATTTACGAGCTGGACCTTGAGCAAATCCGTCAGGCCATCGGCCAGTCGGCGTTGGCCGGCGACACGGTTGAAACCCCCGAAGGCGCAGGCGTTCAGATCGACAGTCCATCGTCTACAGTCTTTGCTTACCTGGATGACCCGGCCAACTCCGACGTCTTTGTCGAAACCGCCCGCTATCAGCGCGCGGCCAAGTAACCGCCTTTTTCAAGGAGCACCGGGTGGACGATTACCAGCGCACGATTCGCACATTGTCAGACCGCATCGTGCTGGCTCAGACCCCGATCCGCGTGTTGGATGCGGTGAAGTGGGACGACAGCATCCGTCAGGGGTTTCTCAAGGCCAAGGGCAAACAAATGCCAGCGGTTGATCGGGATTATTACCTGGGGCGGCCGTTGTCTTTCGATTCGGGCGCCGTGAAGCTCGAATTTCAGAACATCGAACGTGATATCACTCGCCAGTTGGGCCAGTTCAACCCGGTCGGGCAAATCATGCGCCGCATGTGCAAGGAGTACCGCATGGTGGTGCGCATGCTCGAAGCGCGCGGCACCGAAGATTTCGGGCTGATCTCGCAAGAGCTGTATGGCGCTGCGTCCGATGCGTTTCATGCGGGCGACCCGACGCTGGCGGACCTGGGGTTGATGATGTCTGACTACCTGGACAACATCGACGACCGCGGTGCGCTCAAGGACGAAGCTAAAACCCTGACTGCCAAAGACGCCGTGCACCTGTTGCAAACGCGGCTGAACAAGGTATTTGGCGAGGCCGAAGAAACCATCCGGGTGTTTGAGTCTGACGGCATTGTCGCGGATGCGGCGGCGGGTGCCGATTACATCAAGATCCGCACCGATGCGATGTTCAACCACCGCGACGTGCGTGCGCTTGAGGTCCACGAAGGGCTGGTGCATGTGGGCACTACGCTCAATGGCCTTAACCAGCCGATCTGTACGTTCCTCGCCAAAGGTCCGCCCTCGTCGACGGTCACTCAGGAAGGCCTGGCCATTTTGATGGAGATCATCACGTTTGCTTCCTACCCGAGTCGCCTGCGCAAATTGACCAACCGCACCCGCGCCATTCATATGGTGGAGGAGGGCGCGGACTTCATGCAGGTGTATGAATTCTTCCGTGAGCAAGGCTTTGAAATGCCGGAAAGCTACGGCAATGCGAGTCGGGTTTTCCGTGGCTCGGTGCCAAATGGCCTGCCATTTACCAAAGACTTGTCCTACCTCAAGGGCTTCATCATGGTTTACAACTACATTCAGCTGGCCGTGCGTAAAGGCAAGCTGGAACAAGTGCCGCTGCTGTTTTGTGGCAAAACCACGCTGGAAGACATGCGGACCCTGCGCCAACTGGTCGACGAAGGCCTGGTGGTTGCGCCCAAGTACCTGCCGGAGCAGTTCCGCGACATGAACGCACTGGCGGCCTGGATGTGCTTCTCCAACTTCCTCAACCACTTGAGCCTGGACCGGATCGAAGCGGATTACTCCAACATCCTCTAAGCGGGTTCAAGGCCGCTCGAACCTCGACAGCGACGGCGCATTTACACATGGTGGCTCGTTTGATCAAAACCCTGGCTGCATGCTGGCTGCTGCTGGCACTCAGCGGATGCAGCTCCCTGCTGTTTTATCCGGAACCTGGCCAGCCAATCACGCCGACGGTGGCGGGGCTGGACTACCGCGATGTGACATTGACCGCCGCTGATGGCACACGGCTCCACGGCTGGTGGCTGCCTGCCAAGCCCGGCGTACCGCTCAAAGGCACGGTGCTGCACCTGCATGGTAACGGCGGCAACCTGGCTTATCACTTGGGCGCCACAGCCTGGCTGCCTGCACAGGGCTATCAGGTGCTGATGCTCGACTATCGCGGTTACGGATTGTCACAAGGCTCGCCCCGGTTGCCTGAGGTGTACCAGGACATCGACGCGGCCTTTGACTGGGTGCAAAAAGAGCCATCGGTCAACGGCCAGCCGCTGATTGTGTTGGGGCAGAGCCTTGGCGGGGCGATGGCGGTTCATTACTTGAGTGAACACCCGGCGCAACGCGCACGTGTCAGCGCCATGGTGCTCGACGGAGTGCCCGCCAGTTACCGCGAAGTGGGGCAGTTTGCCCTGAGCACGTCGTGGCTGACCTGGCCGCTGCAAGTGCCGCTGTCCTGGCTGGTGCCGGACGCGGACAGCGCCTTATATGCCATCGCGAACCTGGAGGGTGTGCCCTTGTTGATCTTCCACAGCGTGGACGATCCGGTTGTGCCGCTTTCCAATGGCATCCGGCTGTATCAAGCTGCGCCCCCGCCCAAGGTGTTGCAACTGACCCGTGGCGGGCATGTGCAGACCTTTGGCGACCCGACCTGGCGCGAGGTCATGCTGCGCTACCTGCAAGACCCGCAACATTTCACGGGCGTGAGGCGCTTGGGTGAAATCCCCAATTACCCCGCCCCCCCCCCGAATTCGAAAAACGTTGAACCAGAGAGCCAACCATGAGTGAAGAACGTAACGCTATCCCGCTGATCATTACCGGTATTTGCACCATCATCGGCACCGTAGGCGCCCTGTGGTACTACGGCTACCTGCATTTCGCCAAACCGGAAGATGCGTTGCTGCTCAACGACTTCACCATGCTCAAGACGATTCCGGGTGAGGATTACAAAATCTCTCTGACTCCGGCCAATCAGGTTGCCCAGTGCGTGGACGGTATCATCGTGCTGTTCGACACCGAGCAAAAAGGCCTGACCGGCGTGCTGGTCAACAACAAAAAGCAAGCCGTTCACTGCCTGGGTCAGGAAACCCCGAAACTGGAACAGTAACGTCGCGGCGCTCTAACGCACGCAGCAAAAAGCCCCGCCTGATGACTCAGGCGGGGCTTTTGTGTTTACGCGTACGGCTTACTACATCGACGAACGCGGCGCGACTGGCTGGTTGTCGTTGGAGATGGTCACTTCAACGCGACGGTTCTGGGCACGGCCAGAGCTGCTAGCGTTATCGGCAACCGGGTATTCCTTGCCATAGCCCTGCGCGACGATGCGCGAAGGTTCGACACCGGCGCGTACCAGTGCGTTTTTAACCGCATTGGCGCGACGTTCGGACAGGCCCTGGTTGTAAGAGGCCGACCCTTTGCTATCGGTATAGCCTTCAACAATCACTTTGCGGTCAGGGTTTTTGATCAGGTAGTTGGCCAGCGTGGTGACGCTGTCACGGCTGTTGGCCTTCAGGCTTGCCTGATCGAAATCAAACAGTACGTCGCCGAACGTTACCAGCGTACCGCGCTCGGTTTGCTTGGCGTTCAGGCCACGCAGTTGCTTGATTTGTGCATCACGGGCATCCAGCAGCGCTTGAGCGCGGTCGGAGCCAGCGTTTTTGATTTTGTTTTCAGCAGTGCGCAACGCGATGGTTTGCTTGGCCACTTCAACACGCTGGTTGGTCAGGTAAGCCAACTGGTCAACCGTGGACTCGTCTTCTTTGTCCAGGTAAGCCTTCTGCGCTTTGTCCAGCCACTCGCTGGCGTCTTTGGTTTCCAACGCTGCGACTTTGGTCGCTTCAGGGTTGGTTTGCAGGGCCGAGAAATTGGTCTTGGCATTTTCCAGGTTCACGTTTGGCTGGTGCGAGCACGCCGCCAGGCCAACGCTTAGAGCCAGGAGGGCAGGGATCAGTACGGTATTGCGCATAATATTTAGTCCTTTCTATCGATGAGGAATGCTGTGTCGTCAGCCGCAGTCAAAAAAGGCGACTTACTGCAGCGGGCGCATGCCTTCCTGACGCAGTTGCTGAACGGCTTTCTGAGCATCCTGAGCGGCCTTCTCGGCTTTGGCGGCCTGGGCTTTACGCTCGGCTACACGGGCGTCCCACTCGGCTTGTTCAGCCAGACGCTTGGCGTCCTTGTAGTTCTTATCGTGCATGGCCAGCTCGGCTTGCTTGAGCTTGTCTTGCGCAGCCTTCATTTCAACCGGGGCGTATTCAGTACCGCCAGCGCTCACGGCGTTATTCACCGCCGATTGAGTCACTGCGTATTGCTCCGAGGGTGGATTGCCAGCACAACCGGCCAGAACGAAGCTGGTACCGATTGCCAGCGCAGCCAGTTTTAGCCCGCGCAGGCGAGGTGAGGTGGTTTTGACAGTGCGGGTCATCATGGTCTTCAACTCCATTAGGTAACTCCTGAAAAACTTCAAATTCCATCACGTCAGTGGCGTCAAACAGGATTGCCTGTGATGTCACCCGGAGTGTTGATTTCCCTGCCCCGGCAGTGATGGTTACTGGGTGTGACCGAAGCGATTTTTGAATAGTTCAAAAAAAAAGGTGGCAGATTGCCTAAAAACTTGTGACTGCTCAGTCAGGTGTTTTCAAGGTTGAGCACTTGGGCAAAAGCCCCGACTTAGAGCGTACGCGAGGCGCCGTAAGGGTTTGCCGGGCGCAAGGGGGTATTAAAGTGCCATCGTCCAGACTGTGCTGAAACGCGTCAGCCAGCGACTCTTTTTATCCGCCTTGCGGCTTGCCACGGAGGGCGCTTGCGACGCACTCTTGAGGCAGGAGCTGTCCCCGGATACCGCTGGAGAAATTGCTGATGACCGATATTGATGCACGCTTGCGCGATGACGTTCACCTGTTGGGTGAGTTGTTGGGGAATACGATCCGTGACCAGTACGGCGAAGCGTTTCTCGCCAAGATCGAGCGCATTCGTCAGGGCGCCAAGGACGACCGCCGTGGTACCACCGGCGAAGAATTGAGCACGATCCTCGGGGACTTGAGTGATGAAGAAGTGCTGCCGGTGGCACGCGCCTTCAACCAGTTTTTGAACCTGGCCAATATTGCGGAGCAGTACGAGCTCATTCATCGCCGCGAAGAGGGCCAGCCCGAACCCTTTGAAGCCCTGGTCTTGCCTACCTTGCTCGAACGCTTGCTGGCCGAAGGGCACAGCCCTGAATCACTGGCGCAACAAGTCAGCACGTTGCAAATCGAGCTGGTGCTCACGGCGCACCCGACTGAAGTGACGCGCCGCACGCTGATTCAAAAGTACGATGCGATTGCTGCGCAACTGGCCGCACAAGATCATCGCGACCTGACCCGCAGTGAAAAATCCCACATTGAGCAGCGCCTGCAACGGCTGATTGCCGAAGCGTGGCACACCGAAGAAATCCGCCGCACCCGCCCTACGCCGGTTGATGAGGCCAAATGGGGGTTCGCGGTCATTGAGCATTCGCTGTGGCAGGCCGTGCCGAACATGATGCGCAAGGCTAGCGAAGCTTTGCACGCAGCCACGGGGCAGCATTTACCGCTGGATGCCGCACCGATCCGTTTTGCCTCGTGGATGGGTGGGGATCGTGATGGCAACCCGAATGTAACGGCCAGTGTTACCCGCGAAGTGTTGTTGCTGGCCCGCTGGATGGCCGCCGATCTGTACTTGCGTGACCTCGATAAACTGGCCGCCGACTTATCGATGCAACAGGCCACGCCCGACTTGCTGGCCGCGGCCGGGGACAGTGCCGAACCCTATCGGGCAGTGCTAAAACAGCTGCGTGAGCGTCTGCGCATTACGCGAAACTGGGCGCACGGTTCGTTGAGCGTGAACCAACCGGCGCCCGACGGCGTGTTGCATGACAACGGTGATCTGCTGGCACCGTTGCAGCTGTGTTATCAATCGCTGCATGCCTGCGGCATGGGAGTGATTGCGCAGGGCCCGTTGCTTGATTTCTTGCGGCGTGCCGTGACGTTCGGGTTGTTTTTGGTGCGCCTGGATGTCCGTCAGGACGCGGCGCGACATGCCTCGGCAATGACTGAAATTACCGATTACCTGGGGCTTGGGCGTTACGAAGACTGGGATGAAGACACGCGCCTGACCTTCCTGATTCGTGAACTGGCCAACCGTCGGCCTTTGCTGCCGGGCTATTTCAAACCAGGTGCCGAGACGGCGCAAGTGCTGGCCACGTGCAAGGAAGTCGCCGCCGCGCCGGGGGCTTCGCTGGGGTCTTATGTCATCTCGATGGCCGGCGCCGCCTCGGATGTGCTGGCGGTGCAGTTGCTTCTTAAAGAGGCGGGGCTGGAACACCCCATGCGGGTTGTACCCTTGTTCGAAACGTTGGCCGACCTGGACAATGCCGGCCCGGTCATAGAGCGTCTGTTGCTATTGCCCGGCTACCGTTCGCGGTTGCAGGGGCCGCAAGAAGTGATGATTGGTTATTCCGATTCGGCCAAGGATGCAGGGACCACAGCAGCGGCCTGGGCGCAGTATCGGGCGCAAGAAACGCTGGTCAACATCTGCCGCGATCAACACGTCGAATTGCTGTTGTTCCATGGCCGTGGTGGCACCGTGGGACGTGGTGGCGGTCCGGCGCATGCGGCGATTTTGTCGCAACCGCCGGGGTCGGTAGCAGGCCGTTTCCGCACCACGGAACAGGGGGAGATGATCCGCTTCAAATTTGGTCTGCCCGATATCGCAGAGCAAAACCTCAACCTGTACCTGGCCGCCGTGCTCGAAGCGACCTTATTGCCACCCCCCTTACCTGAACCGGGCTGGCGTGTGCTGATGGACGAATTGGCCGCCGACGGGGTGAAAGCCTATCGCGCGGTGGTGAGGGACAATCCGCAGTTCGTTGAGTATTTTCGTCAGTCCACCCCGGAGCAGGAACTCGGCCGTTTGCCATTGGGCAGCCGTCCGGCCAAACGGCGTGCGGGCGGAATTGAAAGCTTGCGGGCAATCCCGTGGATTTTCGGCTGGACGCAAACGCGCCTGATGCTGCCCGCCTGGCTGGGTTGGGAAACGGCGCTCAACAATGCCCTTGAGCGCGGTGAGGGCCAGCAGTTAGCACAGATGCGCGAGCAGTGGCCGTTTTTCCGCACCCGCATCGACATGCTGGAGATGGTGTTGGCCAAGGCCGATGCGGATATCGCCCGGCTGTATGACGAACGTTTGGTGAGCCCTGAACTGCTGCCGTTGGGTGCGCACTTGCGCGACTTATTGTCGCAGGCGTGTGGCGTGGTATTGGGTTTGACCGGGCAGTCGCAACTCATGGCGCACAGCCCTGAAACCTTGGAATTCATACGCTTGCGTAACACTTACCTGGATCCGCTGCATCTGTTGCAGGCCGAATTACTGGCGCGTTCGCGACGTCAGGAGGCCGCGCAAGACAGCCCTCTGGAACAGGCATTGTTGGTAACTGTGGCCGGAATTGCAGCGGGCTTGCGTAACACCGGTTAAGAAAAAAGCCGGTTCAGTTGGTGTGCCCCAGCGTGTGCGGCAGAGGCCGGATCTTCTGCTGCTGCGTTTGGGGCGCGACACTTTATTGTGAGGTAGCGACCTGTGACACCCCGTCGCAAGGGCGTATCAGCCTCTGATTTTTCCTACTTTTGCTGTCTTGTGTGGGCCGGGCCTGCTGTGTATCTTGGTCAGCCCTTGGCCATTTTGATGGCCATCACCCGATTCTGAGATTGGCCCAAAGAGGCGAGTCTGTTGTCATTTAAATAAAAAATTTGAGGAGCACATCGATGCGCGTCATTCTGCTGGGAGCTCCCGGGGCCGGTAAAGGTACTCAGGCAAAGTTCATCACTGAAAAATTTGGCATCCCGCAAATCTCCACAGGCGACATGCTGCGCGCAGCTGTGAAGGCCGGTACCGAGCTGGGCCTGATCGCCAAGAGCGTCATGGACAGCGGTGGTCTGGTCTCCGACGACTTGATCATCAACCTGGTGAAAGAGCGTATCAGCCAGCAAGACTGCAAAAACGGTTTCCTGTTTGACGGCTTCCCGCGCACCATTCCGCAAGCTGAAGCCCTGGTCAAAGCCGGTGTTGAACTGGACCATGTGCTGGAAATCGCCGTAGAAGACGAAGAAATCGTTCAGCGCATTGCTGGTCGTCGTGTCCACGAAGCTTCGGGCCGTGTGTACCACATCGTCTACAACCCGCCTAAAGCGGAAGGCAAAGACGACGTGACCGGTGACGATCTGGTTCAGCGTAAAGACGATACCGAAGAAACCGTGCGTCATCGTCTGTCGGTTTACCACTCTCAGACCAAGCCGCTGGTGGAGTTCTACCAGAAGCTTGCCGCGGCCAACGGCAAGCCGAAGTACAGCCACGTTGAAGGTGTGGGTTCGGTTGAAGCCATCACCGCCAAGGTGCTTGCAGCACTGAGCTGATCGTCGATTTGCTCTGAGACAACAGCCCGCTTGCGGGCTGTTGTTGTTTATACTGCGGCACTTTTTAAATTTTGATTCTGACGGGAACACCGATGAGCACCTTGCTGGCCCTGGATACCGCGACTGAAGCTTGCTCTGTTGCCTTGCTGCACGATGGCAAGGTCACGAGCCACTACGAGGTCATCCCGCGCCTGCATGCGCAAAAGCTGTTGCCGATGATCCAGACCTTGCTGGCTGAAGCGGGCGTTGAATTGTCGGCGGTCGACGCGATTGCGTTCGGTCGTGGGCCGGGCGCGTTTACCGGCGTGCGGATTGCCATCGGTGTGGTTCAGGGCCTGGCATTTGCGCTGGACCGCCCGGTATTGCCCATCTCGAACCTGGCGGTGCTGGCACAGCGCGCCCACCGTGAGCACGGTGCCACTCAAGTAGCGGCCGCGATTGATGCGCGTATGGATGAAGTGTATTGGGGGTGCTACCGCGAAGACGCGGGTGAGATGCGCCTGGTGGGGGCTGAAGCGGTACTGGCGCCTGAAGCGGCACACTTGCCTGAGGGCGCCAGCGGCGACTGGTTCGGCGCGGGCACCGGTTGGGGCTACGCCGACCGCCTGAGCCTCAAGCCATACGCCATGGAGGCGGGCATGTTGCCACACGCTGAAGACCTGTTGACCCTGGCCCGTTTTGCCTGGGCCCGTGGTGAAGCCATCGTCGCCGACGATGCACAGCCGGTGTACCTGCGCGACAAAGTCGCGACCCCCAAAGCCCGCCCCTGAACGGCCCCCTTGTTTGCATGGCGCTCGGGTGCAACGCACCCGCCCAACCTCCTGGAAACACGCGTGGCCTATGCCCCGGTCCGCCAGCATCTACACTGATCGATAGCGGGTTTTAAACCTTTTCGGGGTTTTGCAGTCTAGTGTTCACTTGGGCAATTGCTTAGTTCGGCCGGTGCCGCTAAATTGCCATCATTGCTACCGAGCTTGCAGCCATGCGAATAGACGGCTTTTCCTCACAGTCCTACCCGATCAAGCGCAAGCCGCGTAAAGGCAGCGCGCAGGTTGACGAGTCGGTGGAAGACAGTGAAATCGTCTTCGAAAACGCCCCGCAACCTTCGCGTGGATCGTCCTCGGGCGAACGTGTCAGCCAAGTGCCTGCGCGTCAGCAAGACATGATTTTTCAGCGCGTCATGAACAGAAAAGTCGCCAGCGCCCTCACCAGCTACCTGACCACCGCCGGTTTTGTTGAGTGGGACACCGAAGTGCTGGGGCTGGACCTGTACATTTGAGCCATGACTCACCCTTTACTCCCGTATTACCTTGGTTGCCCGTCCTGGAGTGATAACACCTGGCGCGAAGGCCTGTACCCGCAGAATGCCCGCTCTACGGAGTTTCTCAGCCTGTACGCCCACGTGTTCAACGCCGTCGAGGGCAACACCACGTTCTATGCCAACCCCAAGCCCAGCACTGTCGAGCGCTGGGTGCAGAGCTTGCCCGAACACTTCCGCTTTACCGCCAAGTTTCCACGTGAAATAAGCCATGGCGGTGATTTGCGCACTCAACAAGCCGCCGTGGATGACTTCTTGCAGCTCATGCAGCCGCTGGGAGCGCGTGTCGCCCCGCTGTGGCTGCAACTGCCAGCGAGCTTCGGCCCTCAGCGTCTTGCCGAGCTGGTGAGCTTTATAGACGCGCTGGAGCGGCCATTGGCGGTGGAGGTGCGTCATCCGGCGTTCTTCGAACGCGGTGACGCTGAACGGGTGCTCAATCGCGTGTTGATGGACCGGGGGGTGGAGCGCATCTGCCTTGATTCCCGTGCGCTGTTCAGTTGCACTTCGACCGACCCTGCAGTGCTTCACGCCCAATCGAAGAAGCCGCGCGTGCCACCCCGGCCGGCAGCCTTTACCCAATGCCCGCAGGTGCGCTTCATTGGCCGGCCTGAACTGCACGCCAACGATGAGTTTTTAGTGCCGTGGATTGAAAAAGTGGCGGGCTGGATCGAGGAGGGGCGTACGCCCTATGTGTTTCTTCATACGCCAGACAATCACCTGGCGCCTGAGCTGGCGCGGCGTTTTCACGCGCAATTAAGCGAACGTTTACCGGGCTTGCCTGCATTGCCAACGCTGTATGCCCCGCAAACCACCGAACAGTTGGGGCTGCTTTAAGCGGCCAGGCGCAGGTTGTTGACGATCAGCGGACGTGCCCATGCCAGATCGAAGTCCATGGCCCGCTGCTGTTCAATCAGCGTCATGGCATCGAACGGTTCGGCGGGTTTGTCCAGCAAGTCCAGCTCGAACTCGGCAATCGGCAGATGCAGCGGACGCGGCGCGGGGGCCGGGCCCGGCTCAGGCAATGGATGACCGGCCGCCATCACCAGTGGACGCACCCAGTGGCTGTCGAAGTCTTGTTGCTGCTGTTGGGCAAACAGCTCATCCGGTGGATACGGCTTGGCAATGGGCGGCAGCAAATCCAGCTCGAATTCGGCGATCGGTAAGAACAGCGCTTCGGGCGGGCGCAATTCGGTATCTTTCACCTCGCAATGGCGCTGCGTCACGATGTTGCTCAGCAGGTCACTCCCACCGCGTGGTTCGACGTCTTCCTCCACCTCAAGCGGCTCGGTTTCGAGCGCTAAACATTCGTCAGTACCGGACTGCTCGACCAATGCCTGGGCGTAGAAGTCCTTCCACAGGTGATTGACGCTGCCCGTGATTTGCGAATTGTGACGGCCAAAATCGCTAATCGGTGCGATAAAGCCTATCGATGTGGAATGAATGTCTGACATAGCTCTCGGTCGACGCCCGGGTCTGGCAAAATGCCGGATATTTCATTTATCGGCAGCGTTTGCCGATCATTAAATTTTTGAGCGTGTTTTTAAATGAGTGAGCAAACAGCGGGCTGTCGCATCATCGTCGAGGCACTGGACGAGGCATATCAAGCCTTGGCTGAGCAGTGGGCCGGGCGCCTCGGCCTGACGATGGGCCAAACAGATGCCGAGTTCGCCCTGCAAGTCTCAGCCCAGGGTTTGCAGTTACAGCAGTTGGGGCCGGATGCGCCGGGCCCGGTGCGTGTTGATTTCGTGGAGGGCGGCGCGGCTCATCGGCGCTTGTTTGGGGGGGGCACCGGGCAAATGATTGCCAAGGCTGTGGGCATTCAGCAGGGCGTACGCCCGCGGGTGCTGGACGCCACGGCAGGGTTGGGCAAGGACGCGTTTGTCCTGGCCAGCCTTGGCTGCGAAATGAGCCTCATCGAGCGCCAGCCTTTGATTGGTGCTTTGCTCGAAGATGGCTTGGCGCGAGGGCTGAATGACGCTGAGGTGGCGCCGATTGTGTCGCGCATGACCTTACTTAAAGGCAACTCCATTGAGGTGATGCGCAATTGGGAAGGCGAACCGCCGCAGGTGATTTACCTCGACCCCATGTTTCCGCACCGTGAGAAAACGGCATTAGTGAAGAAGGAAATGCGCCTTTTCCGCCCGTTGGTGGGGGACGACAACGATGCGCCCGCCCTGCTTGAGGCCGCGTTGGCACTGGCCACTCACCGCGTGGTGGTCAAGCGCCCGCGCAAAGCGCCGTGCATTGCCGGGCCAAAACCCAGCCACGCGCTGGACGGAAAATCGAGCCGTTACGATATTTATCCGAAGAAAGCGTTGAAACCCTAACGCGATGCAAGGTGCGAGTCTCCCTGTGCGGATGGGGGGAGCTCAGCCCTTTCAAACCGGTCGGTAGGCGCGCATGAACAGGTCCACGACATCCTGCACGTGGGTGTGCGCCTCATCGGTGGTTAATGGCTCGCCGTAGTCATACAACAGGCGGAAGTTAGGCCCGCCTTTTATCAGGCAAAAAAAGTGTTCCGCTGCCGCCTCAGGCTTGTCGATGTGCAACGCGCCGGTCTGGTGTATATGGTTGAGCAGTCGTCCCATCTCCAGCACGATCCGCTCTGGCCCGGCTTCGAAGAAAATCTGCGACAGCTTCGGGTCCTGGCTGCCCAACGTCATCATCAAACGATGCAGGTTGAGTGACTCCTCACTGTTGATCAGCGTGTAAAACCCTCGCGCAATGTTTAACAACACAGCGTCAACCGGTACGCCAGCGGGCAACTCAAAAAACAAATCGGGCAACTGCTCTGAGCACGTGGCCATGATCGCGGCCGAGAACAGCTTTTCTTTATCGGTGAAGTGGCTATAGACGGTCAGTTTCGAGACGCCAGCCAGATTGGCTACAGCGTCCATGCTGGTGCTGGCAAACCCTTTGCTCAAGAACAGAGATTTGGCCGCCTCAAGGATGGAATGGCGTTTTGCCATGTCTTTGGGGCGCCCGGGGGCATTGGGCATTAAAGGATGATCAGACATTTCCGTTTATTACTGGACTGGTGAGTTTGGTATTAATAACATGCCGGCCAGTATAAATATTCCAAGCCCCATAAGCGAAAGGTCGTCTCCATGTTGCGTCATGCCTTGCCCCGCGCTGTGCCTGTCTGTTTGGTGTTGTTGTTAGCCGCGTGCGGGCATGAGGAGCCTGTTCAGGTGAACATCAGTCCCGCAATCGTGGTGCAACCCCAGCCTTCGGCACTGGCCACCCACAGTTATCCGGGCGAAGTCCGTGCCCGGTTTGACCCGCAGCTGGCCTTTCGCATTCCTGGCAAGGTCACTAAACGGTTGGTCGATGAGGGCGAGCGGGTCAAGGCCAATCAACCGCTGGCCGAGCTGGACCCCCAAGACGTCCGCCTGCAGCTCGATGCCACCCGCGCTCAGGTGGCGGCCGCGCAAGCCAACCTGAATCTGGTGCGTTCGGAGCGCGACCGCTACAAAACCCTGCTGGAGCGGCAGATGGTCAGCCGCTCGCAGTTTGATAACGCTGAAAACCTCTACCGTGCGGGCGAAGCCAAGCTTCAGCAGCTGAAGGCGGAACAGGACGTGGCCAGTAATCAGGCCAGCTACGCCGTACTGCGCGCCCCGCAAGACGGCGTGATTGCGCGGCGCCAGGTTGAAGTCGGACAAGTCGTATCAGCAGGACAGACCGTTTTCACGTTGGCCGCCGACGGAGAGCGTGACGTGTTGATCAGCCTGCCGGAGCAGGCTTTCGGCCGATTCAAGACCGGACTGCCGGTGTCGGTTGAGCTGTGGTCGCAACCAGGTCAGCGCTTTAGCGGGCGGATTCGCGAACTGTCGCCCTCGGCTGATCCCCAATCGCGCACCTTTGCCGCGCGCATAGCGTTCACGGCGGGCACTGTGTCTGCCGAACTGGGGCAGAGTGCGCGGGTGTTCATTGCGCAGGATGGCGTGAACGCGCTATCCGTGCCGCTTTCAGCCCTCAGCGCGGAAAACGGCGCAACCTACGTCTGGCGTGTCGGCCAGGGCAACACCTTGCAGCACGTGGCCGTGCGGGTCGGAGCGTATGGCGAGAGCAGCGTGCCGGTACTGGAAGGACTGTCGCCCGAGGATTGGGTGGTGGCGGCGGGTGTCCATGTGTTGCACGACGGGCAGGAGATACGGCCTGTTGATCGGTCCAACCGAACGATCAACATCGCGGCGAAGGAGTAATCGCCATGGGCTTTAACCTCTCGGCGTGGGCGTTGCGTAATCGTCAGATCGTGCTGTTTTTAATGTTACTGCTGGCCATCGTTGGCGGGCTTTCCTACACCAAATTAGGCCAGAGTGAAGACCCTCCGTTCACCTTCAAGGCCATGGTCATTCGTACATTGTGGCCGGGCGCCACGGCTGAAGAAGTGTCGCGTCAGGTCACTGAGCGCATCGAAAAGAAGCTGATGGAAACCGGGGAGTACGAGCGCATTGTCTCGTTTTCGCGGCCCGGCGAGTCGCAAGTGACGTTCATGGCCCGAGACTCCATGCACTCCAACGAAATCCCCGAGCTGTGGTATCAGGTTCGAAAAAAGATCAGCGACATTCGGCACAGCTTGCCGCCGGGGATTCAGGGGCCGTTTTTCAACGACGAATTCGGTACCACATTCGGCAATATCTACAGCCTTAGCGGCGAAGGTTACGACTACGCGGTGCTCAAGGACTACGCCGATCGCATCCAGATCCAGCTGCAACGGGTAAAAGATGTAGGCAAGGTCGAACTGCTCGGCTTGCAGGACGAAAAAATCTGGATCGAACTCTCAAACCTCAAACTGGCCACGCTGGGGTTGCCGCTGGAAGCGGTACAAAAAGCACTGGAAGAACAAAATGCGGTCTCAACCGCCGGTTTTTTTGAAACCCCGACCGAGCGCGTGCAGCTGCGGGTCAGCGGTAATTTCAAAACGGTAGAAGAGATCGAGCGTTTCCCTATACGTGTGGGTGAACGCACCTTGCGCATCGAGGACGTGGCGGATGTGCGTCGTGGGTTCAATGATCCACCCGCACCGCGCATGCGCTTCATGGGCCAGGACGCGATTGGTCTGGCCGTGGCGATGAAAGACGGCGGCGACATTCTGGTGCTGGGCAAGGCGCTGGAGGCCGAGTTTTCCCGAATCCAGAAAAACCTGCCAGCCGGCTTGCAGTTGAGCAAAGTCTCGGATCAGCCCGCAGCGGTTAAAACCAGCGTGGGGGAATTCGTGCAGGTGTTGGTCGAGGCGCTGGTGATTGTGTTGCTGGTGAGTTTCTTTTCATTGGGCGTACGCACCGGCATGGTGGTGGCGCTGACCATCCCGCTGGTGCTGGCCATGACGTTTGCAGCCCTGCATTACTTCGGTATCGGTCTACACAAGATTTCGCTCGGGGCCTTGGTATTGGCGCTGGGTTTGCTGGTGGACGATGCCATCATCGCCGTTGAAATGATGGCCATCAAAATGGAGCAAGGTTACGACCGGTTCAAGGCGGCGAGTTTTGCCTGGACCAGCACGGCTTTCCCGATGCTGACCGGCACGCTGATTACAGCGGCGGGCTTTCTGCCGATTGCCATGGCGCAGTCCAGTACCGGGGAATACACGCGTTCGATTTTTCAGGTGGTGACCATAGCGTTGCTGGCGTCGTGGATCGCGGCCGTGGTGTTTGTACCTTATTTGGGGGCGTTGCTGCTCCCTGACCTGGCGAAGCGTCATGCTGCCAGACATGGCGCGGGCGAGCGTGCTCCCGACCCGTACGGCACACCGTTTTACCAACGTATCCGGCGCCTGGTGGAGTGGTGCGTGCGCCGCCGCAAAACCGTGATTGCCCTGACGGTGGTGCTGTTCCTGGGCTCAGTCGTGCTGTTCAAGTTCGTTCCGCAACAGTTCTTCCCGGCCTCCAGCCGTCTGGAGCTGATGGTGGACCTGAAGCTGGCTGAAGGCGCGTCGCTGAGCAATACCACCGAACAGGTGCAGCGCCTGGAAACCTTGCTCAAAGGCCATCCCGGCATCGTCAATTACGTGGCTTACGCCGGAACAGGCTCACCGCGTTATTACTTGCCGCTGGACCAGCAACTGCCCGCGGCCAGCTTTGCGCAATTTGTGGTGCTGGCACAGACCATTGAAGACCGCGAGCGCTTGCGCACCTGGCTGATTGACACGCTCAACGAACAGTTCCCGACGGTACGTTCGCGGGTCACCCGCCTGGAAAACGGGCCACCCGTGGGTTACCCGGTGCAGTTCCGCGTGACCGGTGAGCACATTGAAGAAGTGCGGGCGCTGGCGCGTAAAGTGGCGGCCAAGGTGCGTGAAAATCCGCATGTGGTTAACGTGCACCTGGACTGGGAAGAGCCGAGCAAGGTCGTGTACCTGAACGTCGATCAGGACCGCGCACGGGCCTTGGGCGTGAGCACTGCGAACCTGTCGCGCTTTCTGCAAAGCACGCTGTTGGGCTCGACGGTCAGCCAGTACCGGGAAGACAACGAGTTGATTGAAATCCTGTTGCGCGGTACGCCCCATGAGCGCACGGAACTGACGTCGCTGCCGAGTTTGGCGGTGCCCACGGATAACGGCCAGAGCGTCGCCTTGTCGCAGATCGCGACGCTGGAATATGGCTTCGAGGAAGGCATCATCTGGCACCGCAACCGTCTGCCCAACGTCACCGTGCGCGCCGACATTTATGGCAAGGAACAACCGGCGACCCTGGTGCAGCAGATTCTTCCCACACTTGAAAATGTGCGGGCTGAGTTGCCGGACGGTTACTTGCTGGAAGTGGGCGGTACGGTAGAGGACTCTGCGCGCGGCCAGAATTCGGTCAAGGCCGGCGTGCCACTGTTTATCGTGGTGGTACTGACCTTGCTGATGGTGCAACTGCGCAGCTTTTCGCGCATGGCGATGGTGTTCCTGACAGCGCCGCTGGGCCTGATCGGTGTAACGCTGTTCCTGCTGGTGTTCAACCAGCCGTTCGGGTTCGTGGCAATGCTGGGGACGATTGCGTTGTCGGGGATGATCATGCGCAACTCGGTGATCCTCGTGGACCAGATTGAGCAGGATAAAGCGGCGGGGCTGGATGCCTGGCAGGCGATTATCGAGGCCACGGTACGCCGGTTCCGGCCGATTGTGCTGACTGCGCTGGCGGCGGTGCTGGCGATGATCCCGCTGTCACGCAGTGTGTTCTTTGGTCCGATGGCCGTGGCGATTATGGGCGGGCTGATCGTGGCGACTGCGCTGACTTTGCTGTTTTTGCCAGCCCTGTATGCGGCGTGGTTCCGTGTGAAAAAGGTCTAAGCAACGTCTCTGCACAAGACCTGCCGCTGCGCACGGCAGGTCTTGGCGCGGGTTGATCAGTGAGCCACTTGATCGACGCGCAGACGCAGTGGCTGCAGGGTTTTTGCGTTGAGGTCCACGCTGTTGCGTTCCGTGTTGATGAAGAGCAGTTGGCCATTGTCTTCAATACGGGCGCTGATGGCATAGGTGTGGCCGGGCTTGACGCTCGCCGGGTCATACGTCAAATGGAACGGCAGCGGGACTTGGCCCTTGATCGGACCGCTTTGCTTGGCCAGCGTGACAGCCGGAGCGTCGGCCAGCGACACATCCTGCAAGCTCACTTCAAGTGTGGCGGTAGGAGGCAGGGCGATGCGTTGCAGGTAGAACACTTCGCCGTCGAGGGTGGCCTGAGGTGTTGAGTGCATTGAGCTGCATGCGCCCAGCAGGGCTGTGAGGCTGAGGATCAGGACTTTTTTCATAAAGAGGCTTCCTTTCAGTAGGCATCAAAACGATGAGGTGAATAGGGCAAGCCTGCGTGACGCCATGGGCATCAACACAGGCTTTACCGCGTTTTAAAGGTGTTTCTCGAGCGAGAGCGGCGGTTGACCCTGCTCTTCGGCGTCTTCAGCCCGGTGCAGTGCCACTTGACGGATCGACAGGCGAATCTCGGCAGGCAAGACGCGTTTGGCAGCGCCTTCGGCCAATTCGCCAAGCAACTCGTGATAGCTCAACTTGCCATTGGCATCGCGCCGCAGGACGTCTTCTTCCAGCAAGGTCTGGATAAAGTGACGGAACAGGCTCTTGT
Organism: Pseudomonas sp. WS 5078; assembly: GCF_012985745.1. Classification (NCBI taxonomy): domain Bacteria; kingdom Pseudomonadati; phylum Pseudomonadota; class Gammaproteobacteria; order Pseudomonadales; family Pseudomonadaceae; genus Pseudomonas; species Pseudomonas sp. WS 5078. The sequence goes on from NZ_JAAQWX010000007.1 coordinate 99,429, forward strand.
CGAAAAATTCCGGGGCGTTGAGGCCATGCAAGATCGACAGGCGTTGAGCCATCATCGTGCACAGGTCTTCCAGCTCCTCGGCGCTCAAGGTGTTTTGGCCGCTGTTGAGCAACAACGAAATGGCCATGTAAAAACGTTGCAGGGTTTGGGCGATGCTTTTGGACAGCAGCGTCAGCAACACAAAGTGCCGCGAACTCGGTGCCGGGCGCAGGTACACATCATTCTCAAAGCGCAACAGACCTTGCTCCACAAAGGCCTCAAGCCATTGATCGACCACGGCGTCCAGTTCGTCCAGCGACCAGCGGATAAACAGCTCGGATTGCAGGTACGGATAAAGAGCGCGGGTGTAACGCAGAATCTGCTCACGGGTCATGCGCGAAGCGCTTTGGAAGAAACTGGCCAGCAACGACGGCAAGGCAAAGATATGCAACACGTTGTTGCGGTAGTAGGTCATCAGGACGGCATTTTGCTCATCCAGGTACAGGATTTTACCCAGCGCATCACTTTGTTCGGACAGCAGGTCCATGTCCTTCACGTGCTCAATCAGCGCACGGCCGTCGCCTTCGGGCAAGGTGGTGTGCGGTGAATAAGGCACGCGACGCAGCAGTGCGAGGTACAGGTCCAGCACCCGCGCCATGGCGCGATCGTCCAGTGCCAGTTTGCTGGTAGACAACAACGCCAGCGCCACCAGATTGACCGGGTTGATCGCGGCTGCTTCGTTCAGGTGCTGTGCCACTTTCTCACCCAGACGATGGGTCGTGGCGTTGAGCCATTCAGGACGGTACGTCGGCCCCAATGCTTGCTGGCGCCAGTCTGGCTGCTCATGGTCGAGAAATTCGGCCAGTTTGATCGGCTCGCCGAAGTTGACGGCTACCTGGCCAAAACGCTGCTTGAGGGCACCGATGACTTTGAAAATGTCGAAAATCGACTCTTTCTTCTTGCTCGCCCCGCGCAGTTCGCCCAGGTAAGTACGGCCTTCAAGCACCCGCTCGTAGCCGATGTACACCGGTACGAACACGATGGGCATGCGCGACGAGCGCAGGAAGCTGCGCAGGGTGATGGCCAGCATGCCGGTCTTGGGTTGCAGCATGCGCCCGGTGCGCGAGCGTCCGCCTTCGACGAAGTACTCCACCGGGAAGCCTTTGGTGAACAGTGTGTGCAGGTACTCGTTGAATACCGAGGTGTACAGCGGGTTGCCCTTGAATGTGCGGCGCATGAAAAACGCGCCGCCGCGGCGCAACAGGCTGCCAATAACCGGCATGTTGAGGTTGATCCCGGCCGCGATGTGCGGTGGGGTCAGGCCGTTGCGGAACAGCAAGTAGGACAGCAGCAAATAGTCGATGTGGCTGCGGTGACACGGGACGTAGATGATTTCGTGACCTTGCGCGACGTCTTGCACACCTTCGATGTGGTTAACCTTGATCCCGTCGTAAATCTTGTTCCAGAACCAGCTCAGCACCACTTCCAGAAAGCGGATAGCGGTGTAGGTGTAATCGGAGGCGATTTCGTTGGCGTAACGCAGCGCCTGGGCCTTGGCTTTATCGACCGAGATGTTTTCACGCCGCGCTTCATCGAGGATTGCCTGACGCACGGCCGGTTCGTTGATCAGGCCTTTGACCAGGTTGCGACGGTGCGACAGGTCGGGGCCGATCACAGCGGTTTTCAGATTGCGAAAGTGCACCCGCAGGATGCGCTGGGCCATGCGCACGGTGCGTTCGTGACCTTTGTTGTGGTCGACCAGTTCGCGCAAGTGAATGGGCGCAGAAAACTGCACGCGGGTCTTGCGGCCCAGAATCAGGATGCGCAGCAAACGGCGCAGGCGCCCGGTGACGGCCCAGCTGTCGGCGAACAACAGCTTCCAGGGGCTCGATTCGCTGTCGGGGGATTGGCCCCAGAACACGCTGACCGGGATGATTTGCGCATCTTCGCCGGGGTGCAGCGTCAGGCTGTCCACCAGTCGGGTGAGGGTCGGCGGAGCGCCGCGCTTGTCCTGACGGCCCAGCCAGTCGGGCTCGGGCGTCAAGTAGAAGAACGCGGCAGGCTCGACCATCTGCCCGACGGCCACCGGCAGCACCGGGCGCGGCAGGCCCGCCTTGGTGCACTCGGCATCAACCACGGCCAGTTCGGTAATGGAGGGCGATTGCAGGACGTAGAACACTGGCCGGCTGCGGTCCAGGTTCAGGGTGAAAGACGACTGATTAATCGTCTCCGAGCGTACCCATAGGTACAGCAGGCGACGCAGGGCGCCAAACACAAGACGGCGAAACGGGGAACGGGTCATACGGCTTCTGCATGAGTGGATTAAAACGAGTGCTTACTCGGTCGCGTAGTGTGCCGTATCTCTGGAAAATCGGCAAAAAAGCAGCGAAGTAATATTGATTGAGTGTTTTTCTCGCTGACTTATACTCGGTGCACTTTCGCCAAGAAGTGTAAGACGTTTTCAGCAAAGTATAAGTTCGAGCGAAAGTTCTCGAAGGGCTGAATGAGCAAGCCCATTAAAAACAATAAGGGGATGCAAGTATGACTACGCGGTTAACCGGCAATGTGAAATGGTTCAACGACGCCAAAGGCTATGGGTTCATTCAGTGTGACGGTGGCGCTGATGTGTTTGTGCACTACCGTGCCATTCGCGGCGAAGGCCATCGCTCGCTGGCGGAAGGGCAGCAGGTTGAATACACCCAGGTGAGGGGGGACAAAGGGCTACAAGCCGAGGATGTGGTGGGCCTGTAATCGCCACGTGTAGTCGCTGCTGCAGGCCGGGTAACAGGCCGCAGGACTTCCGCTGTTGCGGACCTCGGCACTGCTGGCCTGTCACACCCTGCAGCAGCCACTACGCGTTTGAGTGTTTCAGGAACCGGTTTTCCAGGTGATTTCTTCTTCACCGTCTGCGCTGATGCGAATCCAGCGGTCAGCGTCTGCCTCGCCCTGTTCTTCTGCCCAACTGCCCGGCGCGCAACGCACTTCGATGTTGAGCGCCGCAAACGCGGCCTTGGCGCAGGCGATGTCGTCTTCCCACGGCGTTTGGTCACTGTCCAGGAGCAGGCTGTTCCATTTGCCGACGGCTTTGGGAAACCATGTCACAGGCACTTTGCCCGCCGTGCATTTATAGGTATTGCCTTTCTTAGTCCATTTCGAGCATTCGCCCAGCACGTCTGACAGCCAGGCTTCGACGTCTTTGTAAGTAACGTCGGAATCCTTCAGGTAAATCTCGATATCGGGTTGGCGCATGGATGTCCTCACTGCGTGTCTGAAAAATCCACTCGCGGATTAGTCGGGCCAAGGGGAGCTCCCTTGGCCGTTAAGTCGGTTATTGAAGCACGAAAAAATCGTAGCGCATGGACACGGTCACGATTAACGGCTCAGGGTGTTCGATGACAGCTGCGCGACGTTCGGCACTGGCGCGCCAGCCGTGTGGCGTCATGGCCAACAAATTGGCACGGTCCTGCGGCTCGCTCAGGTGCAATTCAAATGTCAGTGTTTCACTGTGTTGCAGCTGCATGCCTTCGGGAATCAGCGCCAAATGCTTATCGTCGGCGTAATCGCGAACTTCGTCGTACAGGCGCTCGCGCAACTCCATCAGGTGCCCGCGGGTCGGGCCTACACGCATCAGGCCGCCGCCGGGGCTGAGCAAGCGCTTGGCTTCCAGCCAGTCCAGCGGGCTGAAGACGCTGGCCAAAAACTGGCAGCTGGCGTCTGCCAACGGCACGCGGGCCATGCTGGCGATAAGCCAGGTCAGCTGCGGGTTGCGTTTGCAGGCGCGTTTAACGGCTTCGCGGGAAATATCCAGCGCATAGCCATCAGCGTGAGGCAAGGCTTCAGCGATTTGGGCGGTGTAGTACCCCTCGCCACAACCGATGTCGAGCCAGCGCTGCGGCGCGCGTTCGGCTGCCAGTTCCGCCAGGCGCTTGGCCACGGGGGCGTAATGCCCCGCATTGAGGAAGTCGCGACGCGCTTCAACCATGGCCTGATTGTCACCGGGGTCGCGGCTGTTTTTATGCTGCACCGGCAGCAGGTTCAGGTAACCCTGACGCGCACGGTCAAAACGATGGCCTGCCGGGCAGACCACGCCATTATCGACCGCCGTCAGCGGTTCGGAGCAAATAGGGCAGGCGAGCATCAGGCGAGCAACTTGATCAGGGTTTGGTAGTAGATTTCGGTCAGCACGTCGAGGTCGCTGGCCAGCACGCGTTCGTTGACCTGGTGGATTGTCGCGTTGACCGGCCCCAGCTCAACCACTTGCGTCCCGAGGGTGGCAATAAAGCGCCCGTCCGAGGTGCCGCCGCTGGTGGAGGCTTTGGTTTCACGGCCGGTGACTTGCTTGATGCTCGACGAGACGGCGTCCAGCAGGGCGCCGGGTTCGGTGAGGAACGGCAGCCCCGACAACGCCCACTCGATGTGCCAGTCCAGGCCATGCTTATCGAGAATGTCGGCCACGCGCTGCTGCAACCCTTCGACTGTGGACTCGGTGGAAAAACGGAAGTTGAACACGGCCACCAGTTCGCCGGGAATCACGTTGGTCGCGCCAGTCCCCGAGTTGAGGTTGGAGATCTGGAAGCTGGTCGGCGGGAAGAAGTCGTTGCCGTTGTCCCAGTGCTCGGCGGCCAGTTCGGCCAATGCCGGGGCGGCCAGGTGAATCGGGTTTTTCGCCAAGTGGGGGTAGGCTACGTGACCTTGAACGCCGCGTACCGTGAGCTTGGCGCCCAGAGAGCCGCGGCGACCATTTTTAACCACGTCGCCCACCAGCGTCGTGCTCGACGGTTCGCCCACGATGCACCAGTCCAGACGCTCTTTGCGCGCAGCAAAACGCTCAACCACGGCTTTAGTGCCGTGATGAGCCGGGCCTTCTTCGTCGCTGGTAATCAGAAAAGCGACTGACCCCTTGTGGTCCGGATAATCCGCCACGAAGCGTTCAGCGGCCACCAGCATGGCGGCCAGGCTGCCTTTCATGTCCGCAGCACCACGCCCGCACAGCATGCCGTGCTCGTCGATCAGCGCATCAAACGGGTCGTTCTGCCAGGCTTGCACCGGGCCGGTCGGCACCACGTCGGTGTGACCGGCAAAGCACAGCACCGGGCCATCCTGTTTGCCGTGGGTGGCCCAAAAATTGTCCACGTCTTCAATACGCATCGGTTCCAGTTTGAAACCGGCATCACCCAGGCGCTGCATCATCAGCTTCTGGCAATCGGCGTCGATTGGCGTCACGGAAGGGCGACGGATCAGATCGCAAGCAAGTTGCAGGGTCGGCGAGAGGTCGGCGTGGGCCGTCATGGTGGTGGACTCCGAAGCTGGGCGTGTAAGGGCGCAGGATTGATCGCGAGCACGCTCGCGCCTGCAGGGCTGGCGCCAAAGGGCGGTTATCTTAAAGCAAAACGGCGACCAGAGGCCGCCGTTTAGTGGTTGCTGTCAATTTATGCAGCAGGCAGTTCTTCAGACGCTTCCACCGGTTTTGGCAGAGAGGACATAAAGGCCATCACCAGAGCCGCCAGATACGGCAGCGATTGCACCAGCAACATCACCACCCAGAAACGCATGTCGTTGCTTGGCAGCCCCTGGACGAAAAAGATCCCGACCGCGGCGCCCCAGAGCAGCAGCATGATGAACACTTCTTCCCGTGCTTCCGAGATCGCCACCCAGAAGCCGTGGTTGTCGGCGTTCTTGGGGGTACGGAAAAACGGAATGCTGGTGGTGAAAAATCCGTACAGCACCGCTTTGGCGATGGTGTGCGATAACGCCAATCCGGCCAGTGCTGCGGCAAATGCATCCTTGAGGTTGACCCCCACGGCGCGGCGGTACAGGAAGATGATCTTGCCGACCTTGAACACAAACAGCGCCAGCGGCGGGATGGCAAAAATCAGCAACGGCGGGTCGACGCGTGTCGGTACGATGATCATCGCTGCCGACCACAACAGGGCGCCAACGGTGAAGAAAATATTCATGCCGTCAGCCACCCACGGCAACCAGCCCGCGAGGAAGTGATAACGCTGCCCCCGGGTCAGTTGAGACCCCTTTCCCCACAGCAGGCTGGCGGCGTGGCGCTTGATGATCTGGATCGCTCCGTAGGCCCAGCGGAATCGCTGTTTCTTGAAGTCGATGAAGGTATCGGGCATCAGCCCTTTGCCGTAGCTGTTGTGGGAATAGGCAGCGGAATAGCCTTTTTCGAATACCCGCAGGCCCAGCTCGGCATCTTCACAAATACACCAGTCGGCCCAGCCCAGTTCTTCGAGCACTGAGCGGCGGGTCATGGTCATGGTGCCGTGCTGGATGATCGCGTCGCGGTCGTTACGGGTCACCATGCCGATGTGGAAGAACCCTTTGTACTCGGAGTAGCAGAGCTTTTTGAAGGTGCTTTCAGTCTGATCGCGGTAGTCCTGCGGTGACTGCACGATAGCGATTTTCGGATCGGCGAAGTGCGGCACCATGTGTTTGAGCCAGTTACGGTCCACACAGTAATCGGAATCGATGACGGCGATGACTTCGGCGTCCGGCGCGGTGTGCGGGATCAGGTAGTTCAACGCGCCCCCCTTGAAGCCGGCGAGCGGGGCCACGTGGAAGAACTTGAAGCGCGGGCCTAGGGTGGCGCAGTAGTCACGGACCGGTTCCCAGACCGCCGGGTCCTTGGTGTTGTTGTCGATGATCAACACTTCGAAGTCCGGGTAATCGAGGTTGGCCAGCGCGTCGAGGGTCTGTTTCACCATCGCGGGCGGCTCGTTGTAGCACGGCACGTGAATAGAGACCTTGGGTCGGTAAGCATCGTCGCTCTCGACCGGTAAGAATTCCCTGCGCCTCTTGCGAATCCACACGGCTTCCGCCAGTTCGTGCGCTTCGGTCAGCAGCACGATAAACACCCCGAGGGCACCGAGCCCGAGCAGGAAACCCACGGTAAGGCTGAACCAGGTGCTGTATTGCTGGCTGTAGTCATAACCGATCCACACCAGTACCGACCCGCACAGGAACGCGGTGAACGTCAGGAAGGTGCGACCACGCTGGCGCAACGCCGAGCCATCAATCAGCAACAGCGCGAGCGACAGCAGGCCCATGACCACCGAGCCAATGGCCAGGACGCGCCATTGCGGGATCGCCACGACCGGACCTTCGAAGTTGAATTTCTGCTGGCGGGCGGCGTTGTACACGCCCCAGTAGGCGCCCACAGAGCCTTCGTCACTGGCCTTCCACGGCTGGTCGAACGCTTCGATGACGAAATAGTTGTAGCCCCGGCGGTTCAGGGTGTTGACCAGGTTACGCAGGTAAATGGCCTGATCGGCCGGGCTGGCATCTGCACCGCCGCGCATGCGGCCGTTGCTTGGCCAGCCAACTTCCGACAGCAGCAATGGTTTTTTCGGGAACAGCTTTTTCAGGTCCCGGGCACGGTCCAGTACGAATTCACCGGCCTTGTCCACCGGGATAAATTCCCAGTACGGCAGGATGTGCGCGGCAATCAAGTCTACGTGCTTGGCCAGTTGCGGGTATTTCTCCCAAATGTGCCATTGCTCGGACGTGGTCACGGGCACTTTGACGGCTGCGCGCACCCGGTCGAGCAGCACGATCAGCTCTTCGGGGGTGATCTCTTCACGGAACAGGGCTTCGTTGCCGACCACCACGCGTACAACGCTGCGTGAGTTGTTGGCCAGTTCGATGGCTTTTTGGATTTCGCGCTCATTGCGCTCTTTGTCAGGGCTGATCCAGATACCGATCGTGACCCGCAAACCGAACTCTTCCGCCAGCTTGGGGATGTCCCCCAACGTGCCGTCGACCGAATAGGTACGAATGTTGTCGGTCAGCTTGCTCATGATCTCCAGGTCGCGACGCATTTCATCGTCGGACGGGTACTGGTCTTTCTGCGGGTACTGGCCTTGTTGAAACGGCGAGTACGAAAAACCGGAGATTTGCTCGGGCCAGTTGGGCGCAGAGACCGGGCGATTGATAAGCGCCCAGAAGCCGGTGAAGAGTGCGGCAATGGCCAGAACCACCACCAGATTGAGTCCAAATTTACGCGATGACATAACTATTTCGGGTTCCAAAGGGAGTGGAACGAAGATCGGTCGGCAGGTGCCAAACGGCGCGCATCCTACACTGCGTTTTCACTGGGCGTACAGCAGGCGGCGAAAGGTTGGGCATTTGGCAGCGATAGTCGACTTAAGTTCTTTCTTTATTACTTGTAGCTCTTATCTTGTTGCTTAGTAGGTTATTAAAGCAGGCTTAGTCGGAAGTCTTGTAGGAAATGTACTCAAGCGTCGCAAGACACCCCTATAATGCGCGCCGGTTTTTGGGGTGGTGGTTATGAGTACAGAAGATCCGCGGTTTGCCGGTGTCGCCCGGTTGTATGGTCTGGAAGGCATGGATCGGCTGCGCTGTGCCCATGTGGCAATCGTGGGCGTGGGCGGTGTCGGTTCGTGGGCAGCCGAAGCCATCGCCCGCTGCGGCGTGGGTGAAATTTCGCTCTTCGACCTTGATGACGTGTGCGTCAGCAATACCAATCGGCAACTGCATGCTTTGAGCTCGACCGTTGGTCGGGACAAAGTCGAGGTGATGGCCGAGCGCCTGCGTGAGATCAACCCTGTGTGCACGGTGCATGCGGTGGCTGATTTCGTGACCCGTGAAACCATGGCCGAGTACATCACCCCGGACATCGATTGCGTGATCGACTGTATTGACAGCGTGAATGCGAAAGCGGCGCTGATTGCCTGGTGCAAGCGCCGCAAGATTCAGATCATCACCACCGGTGGTGCGGGCGGGCAAATCGACCCTACGTTGATTCAAGTGTGCGACCTGAACCGTACTTTCAACGATCCGCTGGCCTCAAAAGTGCGCTCCACCTTGCGTCGCGATTACGGGTTCTCGCGCACGGTGACCCGTCACTACAGCGTGCCCTGTGTGTTCTCGACTGAGCAACTGCGCTATCCCAAGCCGGATGGCAGCATTTGCTTGCAGAAAAGTTTTGTCGGGGATGGCGTCAAGCTGGACTGTGCTGGTGGGTTCGGCGCGGTGATGATGGTGACAGCGACCTTCGGCATGGTCGCGGCCACCAAGGCGGTGGACAAAATCGTGGCGGGGGTGCGTCGCCCCTCAGAAAAGCTGAAGCAACAACAGAGTATTCAGCCTGACCCGCTCCCACCGGCAGCGGCGTCTGACGGTGTGAACTCAGAAAAACCAGCAGCCTGAACGGGCTGCGGGGCTGTTAGCTGAGCGCCAGTTCCCGCATCCGCTGTAACACGGCGTTCAGGCCGTTGCTGCGTGATGGGGACAGTTGACGGCTTAGACCCAACTGTTCGAACCAGGCGGGTAAATCCACGTGTTTGAGTTCTTCGCCCGTCAAGCCGTTAACCCGCGTCAGCAGCAGTGCCACCAGCCCGCGAATCAAGCGAGCATCGCTGCTGGCGGCAAACTGCCAGTGACCGTCTTTCAGTTCACCGACCAGCCATACCTGGCTTTCGCAGCCGTGCACGCGATTGGCATCTGTCTTGGCGTGCTCATCCAGCGCAGGCAGATGCTGGCCCCATTGCATCAGCAAGCGGGCGCGCTGCTCCCAGCCCGAACACTGTTCAAAGCTGTCGAGCGCCGCTTGCGCGTCTGCGGGTAAGGTCATCGCAGTAACTCCAGTGCCTGATCCAGCGCGACGAAGAATCTCTCCAGGTCTTCAGAATCGTTGTACAGCGCCAGCGAGACGCGAATGGCGCCTGCCAAACCCATGCTTTTAAGGAGTGGCATTGCGCAGTGATGGCCAGCGCGGACTGCTATCCCTTGTTCGGTGAGCAAATGCGCCAGATCGGCGTTGTGCACCCCATCCACCACGAAACTGACGAGTGCCAGTTGCGGGTTGCCCAGCAGGCGAACGCCCTTGCGCTGCTTCAGGCCTTCTACCAGCAGGGCGTGCAAGGCGGCTTCGTGAACGTCAACGGCCCGCTGATCCAGGCTTGCCAGATAGCTTAAGGTCGCGCCCAGGCCGATCACGCTGGCAATCGGCGGGGTGCCCGCTTCAAAACCCAAGGGCGCCGGGCGGAAGGTTGCGTGGTGGTAGTCGGCGTCTTGCACCATCTCGCCACCCAATTGCCAGTGCCGCAGGCGGGCAAAGGCGTCATGGCGCCCGAAGAGCACGCCCAGCCCGTCCGGGCCATAGAGCTTATGGCTGGAGAAAACATAGAAGTCGCAACCCAGCGCCTGCACATCGTGCCGACCGTGCACCACGCCCTGTGCGCCATCGACCACGGTCAGCGCATTCTGTGCCCTGGCCAGTGACAGCAAGGCAGGCAAGGGCTGCCATACGCCAAGGACGTTGGACAGCTGGCTGACGGCCAGCAGGCGGGTGCGCGGGGTGATTAGTTCGGCGGCGGCTTGCAGGTCAATGATGCCGTCATCGTTAAGCGGCAAAATCACCAGTTTGAGGTGTTTGCGCTGGGCCAGCTGTTGCCACGGCAGCAGGTTGGCGTGGTGTTCAAGGGCGCTGATGACGATTTCATCGCCCGCTGCAAATTGATGTTCCAGCCCATAGGCCAGTAGATTCAGTGCCGAGGTCGCGCCGTGGGTGAAAACCACGGTGCCGCAGTCGCTGGCGTTCAGCCAGTTAGCGACTTTTGTACGGCTGTTTTCGAACGCCTGGGTTGCGTGGGCGCCCGGTAAATGTTGGGCCCGGTGCACATTGGCGGCGCCACTGGCGTAGTAGTGCGTCAGTGCGTCGAGCAGGGCCTGGGGTTTTTGTGTGGTAGCAGCGTTGTCCAGATAGGTCTGGTCTTGACGCTGCAAGGCGGCGATGGCCGGAAAGTCAGCCCGCCAGGGAGAAGACAAAAACATGGTGTTCAGGGCTCAGTTGACGAGGCCGGAAGCCGGCCCCGTCAGTGGCAGACAGACGCTTAGTTGTGAGCGTGCAGGGCTTCATTCAGCTCGATGGCCGACTTGTGGGTTTTGCATTCCACAGCGCCGGTTTCGGAGTTACGACGGAACAGCAGGTCAGGTTGACCGGCCAGTTCACGCGCCTTGACCACTTTGACCAGTTGGTTATGTTCGTCCAGCAAGGCCACTTTGGTGCCAGCGGTCACGTACAGGCCAGATTCCACTGTGTTGCGGTCGCCCAGCGGGATGCCGATACCGGCGTTGGCGCCGATCAAGCAGCCTTCGCCGACCTTGATCACGATGTTGCCACCGCCCGACAGGGTGCCCATGGTCGAGCAGCCGCCGCCCAGGTCCGAGCCCTTGCCGACGAATACGCCTGCCGATACACGGCCTTCGATCATGCCCGGGCCTTCAGTGCCAGCGTTGAAGTTAACGAAACCTTCGTGCATCACGGTGGTGCCTTCCCCGATGTAAGCACCCAGACGCAGACGGGCCGCGTCAGCGATGCGCACGCCAGCCGGAACAACGTAGTCGGTCATTTTCGGGAACTTGTCGACCGAGAATACTTCCAGCAGCTCGCCACGCAGGCGGGCTTCGAGTTGACGCTCAGCCAGCTCGCTCAGGTCGATGGCACCCTGGCTGGTCCAGGCGACGTTTGGCAGCAGCGGGAACACACCCGCCAGGCTCAGGCCGTGGGGCTTGACCAGGCGGTGCGACAACAAGTGCAGCTTGAGGTATGCCTCTGGGGTGGAGGTCAGGGCAGCGTCTTCGGCCAGCAACGTGGCGACCAGCGGCTTGTGGCTTTCAGCCAGACGGGTCAGCAGGGCTGCCTGGGCCGCGTCCACAGGTTTGGCGGCTTCAGCCATCTGGGCGGCCTGGGCCGTGGTGAAGGTGATTGCCTGATTGCCGCCGGTGTAGCCCAGGATCGGGGCGATGGCGGCGATCAGCTCGGCCGACGGGTTGAGCAGGGGCTGTGCGTAGAACACTTCCAGCCATGCGCCTTGACGGTTTTGGGTGCCGACGCCGAAGGCTGCGCTGAACAGGGTAGTAGACATGCAATTACCTCTTACAAAAATAAATGGGCGGGTCCGTGGCCTTTAAGCCTTTTAAAGAAGGGCCGCCGCATAAAGATCTGGCTTGAAGCCAATCAGGGTTTTGTCTCCGAGATCGAGCACCGGGCGCTTGATCATCGAGGGTTGGGCGAGCATCAGTTCAACGGCTTTGGCTTGGTCGAGATCGGCTTTGTGTTCGTCGTCGAGTTTGCGAAAGGTTGTACCTGCCCGGTTGAGCACCACCTGCCAGCCGTGCTCGTTGCACCACTGGTTCAGGTGATCACGGTCGATGCCGCTGCTTTTGTAGTCGTGAAAATCGTATGGCACCCCATGTTCATCCAGCCAGGTGCGAGCCTTTTTCATGGTGTCGCAGGCCTTGATGCCAAAAAGGTGCAACGTCTTGCTCGAATCGGTCACGGAAATTGCCCCTCCTTTGGAGATGCGGAAAATGAGCGGTCGCGGATTATGCCACGACCGGCGCGCCGGATGCGCCAGCCGTAGAGGTTGCCACAGTGATGTGACATGTCATCAGGCCATTGCGACTTTTGTTCAGCGGTCAGAGTTAGTGGTTAAAGGCTACTATGGCTCTTGATGGAAAAGTGTTGCCACTTATGTTTAGTTAAAAGCTGTTTTGTTTAAAACGGCTTGTTCGGGAACCCTGCTGATATGCAAACCGCCTATACCGTCCTCATCCTGCTGATGCTGGTGGGTGTCTCGCGTCTATTGGGGCGTTTGATCCCGTTGCCGTTGCCCTTGGTGCAAATCGCAGCCGGCGCCTTGCTGGCTTGGCCGACGTTGGGGCTGCACGTGGCGCTGGACCCGGAGCTGTTCCTGTTTCTGTTCTTGCCGCCGTTGTTGTTCTCGGATGGCTGGCGCATCCCCAAGCGCGAGTTCTGGCGCTTGCGAGGGCCGATCCTGACGCTGGCCGTCGGTCTGGTTTTATTTACGGTGGTGGGGGCGGGGTACTTCATTCACTGGCTGCTGCCGACCATTCCTTTGCCTGTTGCGTTCGCGCTCGCCGCTGTCCTGTCCCCGACTGATGCGGTGGCGGTTTCAGCCATTGCGCAAAACCGCTTGCCGGCGCCCTTGATGCATATGCTGCAAGGCGAAGCGTTGATGAATGACGCAACAGGTCTGGTTACGTTCAAGTTCGCGTTGGCAGCTGCGATTACAGGCGTGTTTTCGCTGGCCAATGCCAGTGTGACTTTCATGTTGGTGGCCTGTGGCGGCCTGGCCATCGGTGTGGCGTTGAGCTGGGTAGTCGGGCGCATGCGCTCGTGGATGATTGCTCGCGGCTGGGATGACCCTGCGACGCATGTTGTATTTATGCTGTTGTTGCCCTTTGCCGCGTACGTACTGGCCGAGCGTCTGGGTGCGTCAGGTATTTTGTCGGCGGTCGCGGCGGGGATGATGCAGAGCTGGCTGGACTTGTTGCCGCGTCAAACCAGCACCCGGTTACTGAACCGCAGCGTGTGGGGCTTATTGGAGTTTGCGTTTAACGGGCTGATTTTTTTGCTGCTGGGTCTGCAACTGCCCGACATCATCAAGGCGGTTGTCAGGCTGGAAACCCACCTCTGGCCCACGCTGATGTATCGCATCCTGGATGTGGTGGTGATTTTCCTGGTCCTGATCGCGCTGCGTTTTATCTGGGTGCAGAGCATCTGGCGCTTGTCAGGTTTGCTGCGACGCTGGCGCGGTAAGGAAGAGTTGACGATGGTGCCGACTGCACGCTCCTGCTGGATCCTGACCGTGGGCGGTGTGCGCGGGGCGGTGACGCTGGCGGGTGTGATGTCGATCCCCTTGCTGCTCAATGAGGGCCTTGATTTCCCCGAGCGTGAGCTGCTGATCTTCATTGCGGCCGGTGTGATTTTGCTCTCGTTGATCGTGGCCTGTATTGCCTTGCCGTTATTGTTGCGCGGGATCGCCCGCAGCTCGGATGACGCAATGCGCAATGAGGTACGTGAGGCGTGGCGCCGTACGGCAGAGGCGGCCATCCATGCCCTGGAGACTGAAGAGGTGATTGATCCTAACGATCCGCCGGATGCTGCCCAGGCAGCGTTGGCTGCTGAGTTGAAGGCGCGGATCATGTCTGAGTACCGGCATCAGCTTGACGTCTTCAATGATTCTGCAGAGGCCCAGGCCTTGGCATCGAAGATGGATGATCTGGAAGGGCGCTTGCGCCTTAAAGCGCTCAGGGCGCAGCGTCTGGAGCTTTACAGCCTGCGTCGTCATCACGAAATTGGCGATGAAGTGCTTAGCGAAATCCTGCGTGATCTGGACTTGAGTGAAGCGAATCTGGGGACCGTAAAGTAAGCAGTGCGTGTGCCTGAGTGCAGGAGCGAACACGCTCGCTCCTGCAGATTCAAAGCATTAGGTGCGGCGTTCAATAAACGCGCGAATCCGCCCTGCGGCTTCCACGCATTCAGCCAAGGGGGCCACCAGTGCCATGCGCACGCGGCCTGCGCCCGGGTTGAAACCATCGACTTCGCGTGACAGGTACGAACCTGGCACTACGGTCACGTGCTCTTCGGCAAACAGGTCGCGGCAGAACGCAGCATCGTCGCCTTCAATGCTCGGCCACAGATAAAAGCCGCCATCCGGGCGCTGTACATCCATGACCGGGCTCAGAATCTCCAGCACCGCGTCAAATTTTTCGCGGTACAGGTCGCGGTTGGTGCGCACGTGGGCTTCATCGTTCCAGGCAGCAATGCTGGCCAGTTGGGTCTGAACCGGCATGGCGCAGCCGTGGTAGGTGCGATACAGCAAGAACGCCTTGAGGATTTGGGCATCGCCTGCGACGAAACCGGACCGCAGCCCTGGCAGGTTAGAGCGCTTGGACAAACTGTGGAACACCACGCACCGTTTGAAATCCTCACGACCCAAGGCCACGCAGGCGCTGAGCAGGCCGACTGGCGGGGTGGTTTCGTCGAAATAGAGTTCGCTGTAGCACTCGTCGGCGGCAATCACGAAGTCGTGTTCATCGGCCAGCGCAATCAGCTTTTTCAGGGTTTCAAGCGGGATCAGTGCGCCTGTCGGATTGCCAGGTGAGCAAAGGAACAGGATCTGGCAACGCTTCCACTTGTCGGCCGAAACGGCGTCGAAATCGGGATTGAAGCCGTGTTCAGCCAGGCATGGCAGGTAGTGCGGCGTGGCCCCGGCCAGAAAGGCGGCGCCTTCGTAGATCTGGTAGAACGGGTTCGGGCTGATGACCAGCGCGTCGTCGCCACGGTTGACCACGGTTTGAGTGAAGGCGAACAGTGCTTCGCGGGTGCCGTTAACCGGCAAGATGTTGCGCGCCGGGTCGAGCCAGCCCGCGGGTACGTTGAAACGGCGCTCGGCCCAGTGGGCAATGGACTCGCGCAGGGCCGGGATGCCCAATGTGGTCGGGTAGACCGCCATCTGGTCAAGGTTGTCAGCCAGGGCTTTGGCCACGAAATCGGGGGAGCGGTGTTTCGGCTCGCCAATCGATAACGCAATCGGGCGCTTGTCGGCATTGGGCTGCACGCTGCCCAGCAAGGCGCGCAATTTTTCGAACGGGTAAGGCTGCAACTGGTTCAGAGCGTTGTTCATCGGGTGCGGATCTCACTCGGCGGCGCTTAAATGCTCAGGCGCCACGGTTCTGGGGCGGAATCTTTATTGACCGTTAATTGCTCGACGATTGCTTCCTGCAGCCGTATGCACAGTTGTGGGTCAGACAAGGGTTGGTTGTTCTCATCGGTAATGAAAAAAACGTCTTCGACGCGCTCGCCCAAGGTGGCGATCTTGGCGTTTTGCAGGGAAAGATCGAATTCCAGGAAGATCATGCCGATGCGTGCCAGTAACCCGGGCCGGTCGGGAGCGCTGAGTTCGAGCACCGTTACGGGGCGTTGTGCATCGTTATGGATCGTTACCTGCGGCGCGAAGGCAAAATGCTTGAGCTGGCGCGGTACGCGGCGCTGGATGATGGTCGGGTAGTCATCCGGGTTGCGCAGGGCTTCGGTCAGGCCCTTGCGGATCTTTTCGATGCGCTCGGGGTTGTTGCCAATCGAGTCGCCATCGTTATCGAGCACGATGTAGGTGTCGAGGGTGAACTGGCTGCTGGAGGTGATGATGCGCGCGTCGTGGATGTTCAGGTTGAGTTGGTCCATCGCCGCCACCGTCACGGCGAAGAAATCGTGCTGGTCGGGGGCGTAGATGAATATCTGCGTGCCGCCTTCGAAGTCGCGCTGGGTGGTTTCCTTGATCAGCACCAGCGGGCCGCCGTCTGCCGGTTGTTGCAAGATGGCCTCGGTGTGCCATGCCACATCGGAGGAGGTGTGGCGCAGAAAATAGTCATCCCCCAACTGCGACCAGAGCTGCTCGACATCGTCCTGATCGTTGCCATTGCGCACCAACGTGTCGAGCGCGGCGCTTTGGGTCTGGCGGATCTGCTCTTCGCGGTCGACCGGGTTTTCCAGCCCGCGCCGCAAAGCGCGCTTGGTCTCGGTGTAGAGCTGGCGCAACAAGCTGGCCCGCCACGAGTTCCATAGCGTCGGATTGGTCGCGTTGATGTCGGCTACGGTCAACACATACAGGTAGTCGAGGTGGGTTTCGTCGATGACCGTCTGGGCGAAATCGTGGATCACTTGCGGGTCGGACAGGTCTTTGCGCTGGGCGGTGGTCGACATCACCAGGTGGTTTTGCACCAGCCACACGATCAGGCGCGTGTCCCACTGCGGGAGTTGATGGCGGATGCAAAAGGCTTCGGCATCCACGGCGCCAATCTCGGAATGGTCGCCGTGGCGGCCTTTGCCGATGTCGTGGTAAAGGCCTGCCAGGTAAATGAGTTCCGGTTTCGGCAGCTTGGCCATCAACTTGCTGGCCAGCGGAAACTTATCGGACACCTGGGTGTACTGCAATTTGCGCAGGTGTTTGATCAGGTTAAGCGTGTGGGCGTCGACAGTGTAGATGTGGAACAGGTCGTGCTGCATCTGGCCGACGATAAAGCCGAATTCAGGCAAGTAGCGTCCGAGAATGCCGTAGCGGTTCATTCGTCGCAGGTTGCGGTGAATGCCGATTTTGCATTTGAACAACTCGATAAACAGGCTGGTGTTGCGGATGTCGTTACGGAAATCATCGTCGATCAGGTAGCGGTGTTCACGCAGCAGACGAATCGTATCGGCGCGCACGCCCTTGATTTCCGGGCGTTGGGCCATCAGCAGGAAGATTTCCAGCATGGCGAACGGTGTGCGTTTGAACACGTTGTCGCTGGTGGCTTCGATATAGCCGTCATGCAGCTGGAAGCGCGAGTTGATAGGGGTCGGCGGCGCTTCGTCGTCAGGGGCGAGAATCACCTCTTCGAAGTGCTGGATGATCAAGTCGCTGAGCTGCGCGATGCTCATGACCACCCGGTAATACTGTTGCATGAAGTTTTCGATGAGGTGCTTGGTGTCATCGCCGGTAAAACCCAGCAGTTCAGCGATGCTGCGCTGGTGGTCGAACAGCAGGCGGTCTTCGGCGCGCCCGGCCAGCATGTGCAGGGCGTAGCGAACCTTCCATAAAAACTCTTGGGAGGAGGCGAGCAGGGCGTGCTCGCTCTCCACCAGAAATCCCTGCCCGGCCAGTGCGCGCAGGCTCAGGGTGCCGTATTGGCGCCGTGCTACCCACAAGATGGTCTGGATGTCGCGCAGGCCGCCGGGTGAGCCTTTGACGTTAGGCTCCAGGTTGTATTCGGTGTCGTTGTACTTGTGATGCCGGGCTTTTTGTTCGGCATGCTTGGCCAGGAAGAAATCCTTGCTGGGCCACATGTGCGCGGTGCTGGTGACATCCAGCATGCGTTGGCGCAAATGTTCAGGCCCCGCCACGGTGCGGCTTTCCATCAGATTGGTGATGATGGTGAGGTCGGCCCGCGCCTGCTCGGCGCATTCGTCCACCGAGCGCACGCTCTGACCGACCTCCAGGCCAATGTCCCAAAGGAGTGTCAGAAAGCGCTCAATGGAGTCGCGAAAAATTTCGTGATCGGCGTTATCCAGCAGGATAAGCAGGTCAATGTCGGAGTAGGGGTGCAGCTCGCCACGGCCGTAGCCGCCCACGGCCACGAGGGCGATGTCAGCGTCGGTGCTCCAGCTGAACTGATCCCAGGCCTGATTCAGGATGCAGTCGACGAACCAGGCGCGATCTTCGATCAGGCGACGAATGTCGCGCCCTTTGCGAAAACGGTCGTCGAGCACTTCACGTGCCTGGCGGATCGCCTTTTTGAATGCGGCAATGGGGCTTGCCTTTAATGCCAGCTCGGCCTGGAACTGGCCACGGTCAAAAAGTTCGGGATCCACCTGCGGCATCGATTGGCTTTCCTATTGCTGGGTTGTGGCTATCTATAAAGAAGCGACTGCAAACATCAGGCCGAAACGCGCGGGATGGTGTCATCGCTGCGCAGGGTGAAGATTTCGTAGCCGGTGTCGGTCACCAGCAGGGTGTGCTCCCACTGGGCCGACAGCTTGCGGTCCTTGGTGATTGCGGTCCAGCCATCACCCAGTACTTTGGTGTCTGCCTTACCCTGGTTGATCATCGGCTCGATGGTGAAGGTCATGCCGGCCTTTAGCTCCATGCCGGTCCCCGCGCGGCCGTAGTGCAGGATCTGCGGCTCTTCATGGAATACCTTGCCGATGCCGTGGCCGCAAAACTCGCGCACCACTGAAAAACCGTTCTTTTCGGCGTGCTTCTGGATGACTTCGCCGATATCGCCCAGGCGGCAGCCCGGCTTGACGATTTCGATGGCTTTGTACATGCATTCCTGGGTCACTTGCGACAGGCGCTCGGCCCAGACCGGTACTTTACCGACGTGGAACATGCGGCTGGTGTCGCCGTGGTAGCCATCCTTGATCACCGTGACGTCGATGTTCAGGGTGTCGCCGTCCTTCAGGGCCTTGTCGCCCGGGATGCCGTGGCAGACCACGTGATTGACCGAGGTGCAGATCGACTTCGGGAAGCCCTTGTAATTGAGCGGCGCAGGGATGGCCTTTTGCACATTGACGATGTAATCGTGGCAAATGCGGTCCAGTTCTTCGGTGGTAACACCGGGTTTGACGTACTCGGCGATCATTTCCAGGACGTCGGCGGCCAGTTTGCCGGCGACTCGCATCTTTGCGATGTCCTCGGGGGTTTTGAGGGTGACGGTCATACGGGCTCTCTTCGCGCGCTAGCGCTCTTCAACGGGATTGCAGGTGTGAAGTGACAATTGGCGTCCCACACCGCGAAAAAACGAGATTCTAACAGACGGTCGGCGTTAATCATGAGCCTTGCGCCATCGCTTCTCTTAATGGAATGGCGCATTCTGGCGCTATTGCGCTGCTTGCGCAAAAGCGCGTAGAAGAAAGTCAGAATCCGTGTTTCGTTTTTTGGCTGTCTTGTGTTATAAAATGCGCCGCTTTCCGGGTATAGCCCGGTGAGCACAAACCCACACACGTGTCGACACGATGACCTGGGTGCCTTCAGCTCGAAGCTGCTGGTTGGTCATTGGGATACGTGGAGGCCTAACCCGACTTACTAAGGAACTATCATGTCCCAAGTCACTATGCGCGATATGCTGAAGGCCGGTGTGCACTTCGGTCACCAAACCCGTTACTGGAACCCGAAGATGGGTAAATACATCTTTGGCGCGCGTAACAAGATTCACATCATCAACCTTGAAAAAACCCTGCCAATGTTCAACGAAGCTCTGACTTTCGTAGAGCGTCTGGCTCAGGGCAAAAACAAGATTCTGTTCGTCGGCACCAAGCGTTCCGCTGGCAAGATCGTTGCTGAAGAAGCAGCACGCTGCGGTTCGCCGTACGTGGATCACCGCTGGTTGGGCGGCATGCTCACCAACTTCAAAACCATCCGTGCTTCCATCAAGCGTCTGCGTGACCTTGAAGTGCAGGCAGAAGACGGTACTTTCGCCAAGCTGACCAAGAAAGAGGCGCTGATGCGCACTCGCGATCTGGAAAAGCTGGATCGTAGCCTGGGTGGTATCAAGGACATGGGCGGTCTGCCAGACGCTCTGTTCGTTATCGACGTTGATCACGAGCGCATTGCGATCACCGAAGCTAACAAGTTGGGCATCCCGGTAATCGGCGTTGTCGATACCAACAGCAGCCCGGAAGGCGTTGACTACATCATCCCAGGCAACGATGACGCAATCCGCGCCATCCAGCTGTACATGGGTGCGATGGCTGACGCTGTTATCCGTGGCCGTAACCACGTTGCTGGCGGCACCGACGTTTTCGTCGAAGACGCTCCAGCTGCAGCGGTTGAAGGCTGAGTAATAAACGCCTAGCGTTTACTCAGTACGCAAAAAGGGGGCTTGGCCCCCTTTTTGCCACCTCGAAATCCATTTGTTGGACAGGCCTCTGTCGTTGCTGTATCAAATTGCGGCTGGCAGGGTTGCATCGAGGCAGGCTTCACACGAATTGAACGCCCGTTTGGTCGGGTGGAATGGTTGAAAACCTATCCAAGAGGAATTTTGAAATGGCAGAGATTACTGCAGCGTTGGTTAAAGAACTGCGTGAGCGTACCGGCGAAGGCATGATGGATTGCAAGAAAGCCTTGACCAAGGCTGGCGGCGACATCGAAAAAGCCATCGACGACATGCGTGCTTCGGGTGCCATCAAGGCCGCCAAAAAAGCAGGCAACGTTGCTGCTGAAGGCGCTATCGCAGTTAAAGTTGCTGACGATAACAAGTCTGCCGTTATTCTTGAAGTCAACTCGCAAACTGACTTCCTGGCTTTGCAAGACGACTTCAAAAAATTCGTGGCTGACAGCGTTGAAAAAGCGTTTGCAGACAAACTGACCGACGCAGCTCCGCTGATCGCCGCTCAAGAATCTGCTCGTGAAGCGCTGGTTGCCAAAGTTGGCGAGAACGTTAACATTCGCCGTCTGGTGCGTGTTGAAGGTGACGTGGTTGACGCTTACCTGCATGGCAACAAAATCGGTGTTGTGGTTTCGCTTAAAGGCGGCAACTCTGAACTGGCTCGTGACATCGCCATGCACGTAGCAGCTAGCAACCCTGAGTTCCTGCTGCCTTCGGAAGTTTCTGAAGAAGCAATCGAGCGCGAAAAAGCCGTGTTCCTGCAGCTGAACGAAGAAAAAATCAAAGGCAAGCCAGAAAACATTGTTGAAAATATGGTCAAAGGCCGTATCAGCAAGTTCCTGGCTGAAGCTAGCCTGGTTGAGCAGGCGTTCGTCAAGAACCCTGAAATCAAGGTCGGTGAGCTGGCCAAGAAGGCCGGTGCTGAAATCGTTTCCTTCACTTACTTCAAAGTAGGCGAAGGCATCGAGAAGCCAGTTGACAACTTCGCTGAAGAAGTTGCTGCTCAAGTGGCTGCAGCCAACAAGCAATAAGACGGTTTCAACTGTCGACCCCAAGAGGCTGCCCGCTCACGCGCGCAGCCTCTTTTCAAATGGGTGAAGGTTTTACCTTGCCCGGCGGAACCGGTTTACAAAATCGTGATCCGATGGTGCTGTTGTGCAGCACCGAGCTAGAGTAAGCGCAGGCTGAAAACGGCCTCGCACAGATTTTTTATAAAACGCGGCAGGAGAGATTCGCAATGGCTCAGCAGGGCAGTGGTTATCAAGCTCGCTATAAACGCATTCTACTCAAGCTAAGCGGCGAAGCCCTGATGGGCTCTGAAGAGTTCGGGATCGACCCCAAGGTGCTCGACCGCATGGCGCTGGAAGTCGGCCAATTGGTGGGTATCGGCGTTCAGGTAGGTTTGGTGATTGGTGGTGGCAACCTGTTCCGTGGCGCTGCGTTGAGCGCTGCGGGTATGGATCGCGTTACTGGCGACCACATGGGGATGCTTGCGACCGTGATGAACGCCCTGGCGATGCGCGATGCGCTGGAACGTGCGAATATCTCCGCCATCGTAATGTCGGCCATCTCCATGGTGGGTGTGACGGATCACTACGACCGTCGCAAGGCCATGCGTCACTTGAACGCGAAAGAAGTGGTGATTTTCGCTGCGGGCACCGGTAATCCATTTTTCACAACGGATTCTGCCGCTTGCTTGCGCGCCATTGAAATCGACGCCGATGTCGTGCTCAAGGCCACCAAGGTTGACGGTGTGTACACCGCTGATCCATTCAAAGACCCGCATGCCGAGAAGTTCGATCATCTGACTTACGATGAAGTGCTGGATCGCAAGCTGGGCGTGATGGACCTGACAGCTATTTGTCTGTGCCGCGACCACCAGATGCCATTGCGTGTCTTTAACATGAACAAACCCGGCGCCCTGCTCAATATCGTTCACGGCGGCGCTGAAGGTACTCTGATCGAGGAAGGTCAACAATGATCAACGAAATCAAGAAAGACGCACAAACGCGCATGCAGAAATCGCTGGAATCGCTGAGCCATGCATTTGGCCAGATTCGTACCGGCAAGGCTCACCCAAGCATCTTGGGCAGCGTAATGGTGCCGTACTACGGTGCTGATACCCCGCTGAGCCAGGTAGCTAACGTTACCGTTAAAGACTCTCGCACCCTGCAAGTCGTGGCTTTCGAGCGCAACATGCTTCAGGCCGTGGATAAAGCGATTCAAAGTGCTGGTTTGAACCTCAATCCGACCAACCTGGGCGAATTGCTGTTGATCTCCATGCCGGCCCTGACGGAAGAAACCCGTAAGGTATTCGCTAAGCAGGCGCGTGACGCAGCTGAAGATGCGCGTATTGCCGTGCGTAACATCCGTCGCGACGCGTTGAGCCAGTTGAAAGACTTGGTCAAAGAGAAGGAAATCAGTGAAGACGAAGAGCGTCGCGCTGCTGACGAGATCCAGAAACTGACCGACAAGGCTGTCGCGGATATCGAAACGGCTACCAAGCAGAAAGAAGCGGACCTGATGGCCGTATAAGGGTCAGGGCGTTTTATGGAAAAGACCAAGCAGGCTGTGTCGCCATCCGTGCCGCGACATGTCGCGATTATCATGGATGGCAATAATCGCTGGGCGAAGAAGCGCTTTATGCCGGGTGTCGCTGGGCATAAAGCTGGCGTGGATGCAGTCCGTGCCGTGATTGAGGTGTGTGCCGAGGCTAAGGTCGAAGTGCTCACCCTGTTCGCGTTTTCCAGCGAAAACTGGCAGCGTCCTGCGGCTGAAGTCAGTGCCTTGATGGATTTGTTCTTCAAGGCGCTGCGTCGTGAGGCCAAGCGTCTCAACGAAAACAACATCAGCCTGCGTATTATTGGCGATCGCTCCCGTTTTCATCCCGAGCTACAAGCAGCAATGCGCGAAGCGGAGGCGATCACCGCAGGCAGCGGGCGCTTTGTCCTGCAAATTGCTGCCAATTATGGCGGGCAGTGGGACATTGCGCAGGCTGCGCAACGTCTGGCGCGTGAGGTTCAGGCCGGTCATTTGCAGCCTGAAGACATCACGCCGGACTTGTTGCAAACCTGCCTGGTAACGGGTGATCTGCCTTTGCCTGATCTGTGTATCCGCACAGGGGGCGAGCACCGTATCAGCAACTTCCTGCTGTGGCAGTTGGCCTATTCCGAGCTGTACTTCTCCGACCTGTTCTGGCCGGACTTCAAACACGAAGCCATGCGTAATGCACTGGCTGATTTCGCTTCTCGCCAGCGTCGTTTCGGTAAAACGAGCGAGCAGGTTGAGGCTGGAGCCCGGGTTTAATGCTTAAGCAACGCATCATCACTGCACTTATCCTGCTGCCAATCGCTTTGTGCGGCTTTTTCCTTCTTGAAGGGTCCAACTTCGCGCTCTTCATCGGGCTGGTGGTCACCCTTGGGGCGTGGGAATGGGCGCGCCTTGCCGGATTTGCCGCTCAAACGGCACGTGTCGGTTTTGCATTCGTCGTGGCCTTGTTGCTGTTCGGCCTGCACCTGTTGCCTGACCTTGCCCCGTGGGTATTGGTGGCTGCAGTGGTTTGGTGGGCGTTGGCGACGTTTTTGGTCCTCACCTTTCCAGATTCCGCGTCACGCTGGTCCAGTACTGCAGTCAAGCTGGTAATCGGCTTGCTGATCTTGCTACCGGCCTGGCAAGGGTTGGTGATGATCAAGGCAATGCCGCTGGGTAATTGGCTGATCATGGCGGTGATGGTTCTGGTGTGGGGCGCTGATATCGGCGCGTACTTTTCCGGGCGCAAGTTCGGCAAGCGCAAGCTGGCCCCTAAAGTCAGTCCGGGTAAAAGTTGGGAAGGTGTTTTTGGCGGTCTGATACTGAGCTTGCTGATCACGGCGGTTGTCGGTGTGGTGCGCGGTTGGAGTGCGCCTCAGATGCTTGCTGCCTTGGCGGGCGCTGCCATCATCGTATTGATTTCAGTGGTGGGCGACCTCACAGAAAGCATGTTCAAGCGTCAGGCCGGCATTAAGGACAGCAGTAATTTGCTGCCGGGGCATGGCGGTGTGCTTGATCGCATCGACAGTCTGACCGCGGCCATTCCTGTGTTTGCCGTGTTGCTGTGGATGGCTGCGTCATGAGCCGTCCTCAACAGATTACAGTTCTGGGTGCTACAGGTTCGATTGGGCTTAGCACGCTGGATGTCATTGCTCGCCACCCTGATCGCTACCAAGTATTTGGGCTGAGCGGTTATAGCCGTCTCGCGGAACTGCTGGCCTTGTGCATTCAGCACAAGCCTCAGGTTGCAGTGGTTCCTGACGAGCGCTCCGCTCGTCAGCTGCAGGCTGACCTGCGCGCGGCGGGCCTCAACACCGAAGTGTTGGCAGGTGAGCAGGGTTTGTGTGAAATAGCGTCAGCGCCTTCAGTGGATGCGGTCATGGCAGCCATTGTTGGTGCTGCCGGGCTACGCCCTACTTTGTCGGCAGTCAATGCCGGTAAAAAAATCCTGTTGGCGAACAAGGAGGCGCTGGTCATGACTGGCGCCTTGTTCATGCAGGCGGTGCGTCGTAGCGGTTCGGTGTTGCTGCCCATTGATAGCGAGCACAATGCGATCTTTCAGTGTTTGCCGCAGGATTTTTCTCGTGGGCTGAGTCAGGTGGGCGTGCGTCGGATTTTGCTGACGGCCTCGGGTGGTCCTTTCCGAGAAACGCCATTGGCTGACCTTGAGCATGTCACCCCCGATCAGGCGTGTGCTCATCCTAACTGGTCGATGGGGCGAAAAATTTCGGTCGATTCGGCGAGTATGATGAACAAAGGCCTTGAGTTGATTGAAGCGTGCTGGCTGTTCGATGCCAAGCCTGCTCAGGTTGAGGTGGTGATTCATCCGCAAAGCGTCATTCACTCGCTGGTGGACTATGTAGACGGATCGGTGCTTGCGCAGTTGGGTAATCCGGACATGCGCACGCCGATTGCCAATGCCTTGGCGTGGCCAGAGCGTATTGATTCGGGGGTCGCGCCTCTGGATCTGTTTTCTGTTGCACGCCTGGACTTCCAGCGTCCGGATGAACAGCGCTTTCCTTGTCTGCGCCTGGCCCGTGAGGCTGCCGCCGCTGGTGATAGTGCGCCGGCCATGCTCAATGCGGCCAATGAGGTGGCGGTGGCGGCCTTCCTTGATGGGCGAATCCGCTACCCGCAGATTGCACAATTGATTGAAGACGTTTTAAGCACTGAGTCAGTGGTTCCCGTTAATGAGTTAGAGGCAGTATTTGCCGCCGATGCCAAGGCACGGGAGTTGGCTGATCAATGGTTGAGCCGTCAGGGCTGATCAGTGCTGCTTGCCGGAACCGGACAGGATCACGGAGAAAGTAGATGAGTGCGCTTTATATGATTGTTGGCACCCTGGTTGCGTTGGGGGTGTTGGTCACTTTTCATGAATTCGGTCACTTTTGGGTGGCGCGCCGTTGTGGCGTCAAGGTTCTGCGTTTCTCTGTGGGTTTCGGCACGCCCTTGCTGCGCTGGCACGACCGCCAGGGCACGGAGTTTGTAGTGGCAGCCATCCCGTTGGGCGGCTACGTCAAAATGCTTGATGAGCGAGAAGGGGAGGTGCCCGCTGAGCAGCTGGGTCAATCCTTCAATCGCAAAACAGTCGGGCAGCGTATTGCCATCGTTGCCGCGGGCCCTGTCGCAAACTTCATGCTGGCGATGGTATTTTTCTGGATTCTGGCCATGTTGGGCAGCCAGCAAGTCCGTCCTGTCATCGGTGCTGTTGAAGGCGGCAGTCTGGCAGCGCAAGCAGGTCTGGTTGCCGGGCAGGAAATCGTTTCGATTGATGGAGAGCCCACGTCGGGTTGGTCCAATGTAAATCTGCAGCTGGTGCGTCGCCTTGGCGAGAGCGGTTCGATTCAAGTGGCGGTTCGTGAGGCGGGAGGGACTTCCGAGTCCACTCATGAGCTGGTTCTGCATGACTGGTTGAAGGGCGCTAATGAGCCTGATCCAATCAGCTCGCTGGGAATTCGTCCTTGGCGTCCGGAGTTGCCAGCCGTATTAGCTGAGCTTGATCCAAAAGGGCCGGCACAAGCTGCGGGCCTCAAAACCGGTGACAAACTGCTGGCCATGAATGATCAGCCGATCAAGGACTGGCAGCAGGTGGTGGACTGGGTCCGGGTTCGTCCTGAGGCGAAAATCGTATTGCGCGTTGAGCGCGACGGGATGCCGATTGACATTCGAGTTGCACTGGCTGCTCGCGGTGAGGGCAAGGCAGCAACCGGTTATCTGGGGGCTGGGGTCAAAGGTGTGGACTGGCCGCCGGAGATGATTCGCGAGGTCAGTTACGGCCCGCTCGCCGCGATCGGCGAGGGCGCCAAACGGACTTGGACGATGAGCGTATTGACGCTCGACTCACTCAAGAAAATGTTGTTCGGCGAGCTCTCGGTAAAAAACTTGAGTGGACCGATAACCATTGCTAAAGTGGCGGGCGCTTCTGCCCAGTCGGGTGTCGCGGATTTCTTGAATTTCCTGGCTTATCTGAGTATCAGCCTTGGGGTTCTGAACTTGTTGCCCATCCCGGTACTGGATGGGGGGCATTTGTTGTTTTATCTGATCGAGTGGGCGCGTGGTCGTCCCTTGTCGGATCGGGTGCAGGGTTGGGGAATGCAGATCGGTATCAGTTTGGTGGTCGGGGTGATGTTGCTTGCCTTGGTCAACGATCTGGGACGTCTGTAAACGCTTCGCTGAATTGCGAATCTGCCGCATTTTGCGGCAGTTTGTTTATTGCCAGTTGGAATAAGAAAGGACTTCATGAAACGTCTGCTGCTAACTGCGGTTCTCACCGTACTGATGATCGCCGAAGTTCACGCCGAGTCCTTCACTATCTCTGATATTCGTGTCAACGGGCTGCAGCGGGTTTCCGCTGGTAGCGTGTTTGGCGCGTTGCCGCTGAACGTGGGTGAGGTAGCGGATGACCGCCGGTTGGTGGAATCCACTCGTGCGTTGTTCAAAACCGGTTTCTTTCAGGATATCCAACTGGGTCGTGATGGCAATGTGCTCGTCATTACGGTTGTCGAACGTCCTTCCGTTTCGAGCATCACCATTGACGGTAACAAGGCCATTTCCACTGATGACCTGATGAAAGGTCTGAAACAGTCGGGTCTTGCCGAAGGTGAAATCTTCCAGCGTGCCACCCTCGAGGGCGTGCGTAACGAACTGCAGCGTCAGTACGTTGCCCAAGGTCGTTACTCGGCAACGGTCGACACTGAAGTCGTGTCCGAGCCGCGCAACCGTGTTGCCCTCAAGGTCAACATCAACGAAGGCACCGTGGCGGCCATCCAGCACATTAACGTGGTGGGTAATACCGTCTTCCCGGAAGAAGACCTTGTTGACCTGTTTGAACTGAAAACCACCAACTGGTTGTCCTTCTTCAAGAATGACGACAAGTATGCGCGTGAAAAACTGTCCGGTGACCTAGAGCGCCTGCGCTCGTACTACCTCGACCGTGGCTATATCAACATGGATATCGCCTCGACTCAGGTGTCGATCACCCCTGACAAGAAAAACGTCTACATCACGGTCAACGTGAACGAAGGCGAAAAATACAATGTTGGCGAAGTGAAGCTGAGCGGTGACCTCAAGGTCCCTGAAGATCAGATCAAGTCGCTGTTGCTGGTGCAGCCGGGCCAAGTGTTCTCGCGCAAGCTGATGACCACAACTTCCGAACTGATTACCCGTCGTCTGGGTAACGAAGGCTACACCTTCGCCAACGTTAACGGCGTACCTCAGCCAAACCCTGAAGACCACACTGTAGCCATCACGTTCGTGGTTGATCCGGGCAAGCGTGCTTATGTCAACCGTATCAACTTCCGCGGTAACACCAAGTCGGAAGACGAAGTGCTGCGTCGTGAAATGCGTCAGATGGAGGGTGGTTGGGCATCGACATACCTGATCGACCAGTCAAAGGTTCGTCTTGAGCGTTTGGGCTTCTTCAAGGAAGTGAACGTTGAAACGCCGGCTGTGCCCGGTACAGACGACCAGGTTGATGTGAACTACGCCGTAGAAGAGCAGGCTTCCGGTTCGATCACCGCCAGCGTCGGCTTTGCCCAAAGCGCCGGTTTGATCCTGGGTGGTTCGATCACCCAGAACAACTTCCTGGGTACGGGTAACCGCGTCAGCGTAGGTTTGACCCGCAGTGAATACCAGAGTCGTTACAACTTCAGTTATGTCGATCCGTACTGGACCGCTGATGGCGTGAGCCTGGGTTACAACGCGTTCTACCGCACGACCGACTACAAAGACCTTGATGTTGATGTAGCGAACTACTCGGTTGACAGTCTGGGCGCCGGTATCACCATGGGGTATCCGATCAGTGATACCTCGCGCCTGACCTATGGTCTGAGCGTGCAGCAGGATGAAATCAGTACAGGCACTTACACCGTTGACGAAATCTTCGATTTCATCAACAAGGAAGGCGACAAGTTCCTGAACTTCAAGGCCTCTGCGGGCTGGTCCGAATCGACCCTGAACAAAGGCGTGTTGCCGACTCGCGGCAGTTCGCAAAGCCTGACGCTTGAAACAACGATTCCGGGCAGCGACCTCCAGTTCTATAAGCTGGACTACCGTGCCCAGTTGTTCCAGCCGTTGACCGATACCTACACCATGCGTCTGCACACAGAGCTGGGTTATGGTGACAGTTATGGTTCGACCTCGGGTCTGCCGTTCTATGAGAACTACTATGCCGGTGGTTTCAACTCGGTTCGTGGCTTCAAAGACAGTGCGCTGGGCCCGCGCAGCACGCCCAACAAGAGCGACCCGGATCAAGATCCGCTACCGTTCGGTGGTAACGTGCTGATCCAGGGCGGTGCCGAAGTCCTGTTCCCTATGCCGTTCGTCAAAGATCAACGCTCCCTTCGCACGTCGGTGTTCTGGGATGTGGGTAATGTGTTCGACACAAACTGCAAGTCGACCACCAAAGATTGCGATATCAGCTTTAGTAATATGGCCAGCTCTGTGGGTGTTGGCGTAACGTGGGTGACTGCACTTGGCCCGTTGAGCTTCAGCTTGGCCATGCCGATCAAGAAACCGGATGACGCAGATACCCAGGTGTTCCAGTTCTCCCTCGGCCAGACTTTCTAAAAGCCTGACTTTAGATAAACAACGGATTTAGTAGGAGTGCATCGTGCGTAAGTTGACTCAATTGGTTCTCCTGGCTTCGGTTCTGGTAGCAGGTCCGGCGTTTGCCGACATGAAAATTGCTGTGCTGAACTATCAGATGGCGCTACTGGAATCTGACGCTGCCAAGCGTTACGCCGTAGATGCCGAGAAGAAATTCGGTCCGCAACTGACCAAACTGAAGTCCCTGGAAAGCAGTGCCAAAGGCATTCAGGATCGTCTGGTCAAAGGCGGCGACAAAATGCAGCAAGGCGAGCGTGAGCGTCTGGAGCTTGAATTCAAGCAAAAGGCTCGTGATTTCCAGTTCCAGTCCAAGGAACTGAACGAAGCCAAAGCCGTTGCTGACCGTGAAATGCTGAAACAGCTGAAGCCAAAACTGGACAGCGCTGTTGAAGAAGTCATCAAGAAAGGCGCTTATGACCTGGTGTTCGAGCGTGGTGCAGTGATTGATGTCAAACCTCAATACGACATCACTCGCCAAGTCATTGAGCGCATGAATCAGCTGAAGTAATTATGACTGCGACTATAAAACTCGGCCAATTGGCCGAGTTCCTCGGTGCCACCTTGCGTGGCAGCGCGGAGAAAGAAATCACTGGGCTAGCCACTTTACAAGAGGCTGGCCCAGCTCAGTTGAGCTTTCTGGCCAACCCGCAGTACCGCAAATTCCTGGTCGATTGCCAGGCTGGAGCCGTTTTGCTCAAGCCGGACGACGCGCAAGAATATGCCGGTGATGCTTTGGTGGTACCGGACCCTTATCTGGCCTACGCCCGTATTTCCCACCTGTTTGACCCCAAGCCCAAGGCAGTTGCCGGTGTGCATCCTTCGGCTGTGATTGCGGCTGATGCAGTGGTAGATCCTGCGGCCAGCATCGGCGCCTTTGCAGTGATTGAAAGCGGCGCACGAATTGCGGCGGGCGTGACTGTCGGGACTCATTGCTTTGTCGGTGCTCGCTGTGTAATCGGCGAGGGTGGCTGGCTGGCTCCGCGTGTGACGCTTTATCACGATGTTCGCATCGGTAAGCGCGTCGTGATTCAGTCGGGTGCCGTGCTGGGTGGCGAAGGTTTTGGTTTTGCCAACGAAAAGGGTGTCTGGCAAAAAATTGCCCAGATCGGCGGCGTGACCATTGGGGATGATGTCGAGATCGGTGTGAACACTGCCATCGACCGTGGTGCCCTGGCGGATACGGTCATTGGCAATGGCGTCAAACTCGACAACCAGATTCAGATCGCGCACAACGTGCAGGTCGGTGACCATACGGCGATGGCCGCGTGTGTCGGGATTTCTGGTAGTACTAAAATCGGCAAGCACTGCATGTTGGCCGGTGGTGTCGGTTTGGTGGGGCATATCGAGATCTGCGACAACGTTTTCCTCACCGGAATGACCATGGTGACTCACTCTATTACCGAACCAGGCGCGTATTCGTCCGGAACGGCGATGCAGCCGGCAGCTGAATGGCGCAAGAGTGCGGCACGTATTCGTCAGTTGGACGATATCGCGCGACGATTGAAACAACTGGAAAAACGCGTCGAGAAGTGACCCCCGACGGTATCGCTTCATCTGAAAGCTAATACTATTTCCATATCAAGAGCGCAGGGCCAAGGGTTTGCGTTCTTGATTTGCTAGAGGAGCGTGCCTTCGTAGCGCGCGCCCAATCTTTATTACAGGCTTCCCCACGAAATGATGGACATCAACGAGATTCGCGAATATCTGCCTCACCGTTACCCTTTCCTGCTGGTGGATCGAGTGGTGGATCTGGATGTCGAGAACAAGCGCATTCGTGCTTACAAGAATGTCAGCATCAACGAGCCGTTCTTCAACGGTCACTTTCCGGCGCATCCGATCATGCCCGGCGTGTTGATCATCGAAGCCATGGCGCAAGCTGCGGGCATTCTGGGTTTCAAGATGCTGGACGTGAAACCTGCAGACGGGACGCTGTATTACTTCGTCGGTTCCGACAAGCTGCGCTTCCGTCAGCCAGTCTTGCCAGGCGATCAGTTGATCCTGGAAGCCAAGTTCCTGAGCTGCAAGCGCTCCATCTGGAAATTCGAGTGCCAGGCAACAGTTGATGGCAAGCCGGTATGCTCTGCTGAAATTATCTGTGCGGAACGCAAACTATGAGTTTGATTGACCCTCGCGCAATCATCGATCCGACGGCCATATTGGCCGACGACGTCGTGGTCGGCCCTTGGTCGATCGTCGGCGCAGGTGTGGAAATCGGCGAGGGGACAGTGATTGGGCCGCATGTAATTCTCAAAGGCCCAACCAAAATCGGTAAGCACAATCGTATCTACCAGTTTTCTTCGGTGGGCGAAGATACCCCCGATCTCAAGTACAAGGGCGAAGAAACACGCCTGGTGATCGGTGATCACAATGTGATCCGCGAAGGCGTCACTATCCATCGCGGCACGGTTCAGGACCGTGCCGAGACGACCCTTGGCGATCACAACCTGATCATGGCTTATGCCCATATCGGGCATGACAGCGTGATCGGCAACCATTGCATTCTGGTCAACAACGCCGCGCTGGCGGGCCATGTGCACATGGGGGACTGGGCGATTCTCTCGGGTTTCACGCTGGTTCATCAGTTCTGTCACATTGGTGCTCACAGCTTTTCAGGTATGGGCACTGCTATTGGCAAAGATGTTCCGGCCTTTGTCACAGTGTTTGGCAGCCCTGCCGAAGCCCGCAGCATGAACTTTGAAGGCATGCGCCGTCGTGGCTTCAGTGAAGAGGCTATTCACGCCCTGCGCCGAGCCTACAAAGTGGTTTATCGCCAGGGTCTGACGGTAGAACAAGCGCTTGCCGAATTGGCTGAGCCCTCTGTGCAATTCCCTGAAGTCGCGCTGTTTGTGGAATCCATTCGTTCCTCGACCCGCGGCATTACCCGCTGATCATGGCCAAGTTGCGTGTTGCGCTGGTGGCAGGTGAAGCCTCCGGTGACATTTTGGGCTCAGGCCTGATGCGGGCGCTCAGGGCTCAGCACCCGGAAATCGAATTTATCGGTGTGGGCGGTCCGCTGATGGAGGCAGAGGGCATGCGCTCTTACTTCCCGATGGAGCGTCTCTCTGTGATGGGGCTGGTTGAAGTGCTCGGCCGTCTGCGCGAGCTGCTCAAGCGCCGTAAAGAACTGGTTCAGACCCTGATTGCCGAAAAGCCTGATGTGTTCATCGGAATCGATGCGCCGGACTTCACCCTCAACATCGAACTTCAGCTGCGCCGTGCCGGGATCAAGACCGTGCATTACGTCAGCCCGTCCGTGTGGGCGTGGCGGCAAAAGCGTGTGCTGAAAATCCGTGAAGGCTGCGACTTGATGCTCACGTTGCTGCCTTTCGAAGCCAAATTCTACGAAGAGCACGGTGTGCCCGTGCGTTTCGTTGGCCATTCGCTGGCTGACACCATTCCACTTGAAGCCGATAAAGCTGCTGCACGTGCAGAGCTAGGATTACCTGGCGGACCGTTGGTCGCTCTGATGCCAGGCAGTCGTGGCGGGGAAGTGGGCAAGCTGGGCGGTTTATTCCTCGACGCTGCGCAGAAAATTCGCGAAGCACGACCTGAGGTTAGCTTTGTACTACCTTGCGCCAGTGCTGCACGCCGCGAGCAAATCGAGCAGTTGATGGTAGGGCGCGATTTGCCCTTGACCATGCTCGACGGGCGTTCGCACCTGGCATTGGCTGCCTGTGACGCAGTGTTGATTGCCTCGGGCACCGCAACCCTTGAAGCGTTGCTGTACAAGCGCCCGATGGTGGTGGCTTATCGCCTGTCGCGGGTTACGTTCTGGATTCTCAAGCGTCTGGTAAAAAGCCCTTACGTGTCATTGCCCAACTTGCTGGCTCAGCGGATGCTGGTGCCCGAGTTGCTGCAGGATGCTGCAACCCCCGAGGCATTGGCCAGCACGCTGTTGCCACTGTTGGACAATGGTCAGGATCAAACCCGGGGTTTCGACGAAATTCATCGAACATTACGTCTCGACGCGTCCAATCAGGCCGCTAAAGCAGTGCTTGAGCTGATCGCACAATCCAAGTGAGTAAAGTGACTATGCAAATCGGATTGGACTTCAATCTGGTCGAAGACCTTGTGGCCGGTGTGGACGAAGTCGGTCGCGGCCCGCTGTGTGGTGCAGTGGTCACGGCAGCTGTGATTCTGGATCCTGCACGGCCGATCGCCGGTCTTAATGACTCAAAAAAGCTGACAGAAGCCCGCCGTGAAAAGTTGTACGACGAAATTCGCGAAAAGGCCCTGAGCTGGTGCATTGCCCGCGCAGAAGTCGAAGAAATCGACGAGCTGAATATCCTGCATGCCACTATGTTGGCGATGCAGCGCGCCGTAGAAGGCTTGAGCATCACCCCGAAACTGGCGATGATCGACGGCAATCGTTGTCCCAAACTGGCCATGCCGGCTGAAGCCGTAATCAAGGGTGATAGCAAAGTACCAGCCATTGCTGCTGCGTCGATTCTGGCCAAGGTCAGCCGTGACCGCGAAATGGCAGCCTTTGAGCTGCAATACCCAGGTTATGGCATTGGCGGTCATAAAGGTTATCCGACGGCGGTACACCTTGAGGCGCTTGAGCGTCTGGGGCCTACACCGATTCATCGCAAATCCTTCGGTCCGGTGCGTCGTGCCTGCGAAGCGCGCGAGGGCTTGACCGAGGTTTAGCCGCAAGGCTGATGTTTTTGCCAAGGCCCGGTACAATCCGGGCCTTGTTGTTTCCCAAAGCTAATAGACAGGATCACCATGCCGGCTTCATTCGTTCACCTGCGCCTGCACACTGAGTATTCCCTGGTCGATGGCCTGGTGCGGATCAAGCCGCTGATCAAAACCTTGGCGGGTATGAACATGCCTGCCGTGGCTGTGACTGATCAGAACAACATGTGTTCGCTGGTCAAGTTTTATAAAGCGGCCATGGGTGGCGGCATCAAGCCGATCAGTGGCGCGGATCTGTGGCTGTCCAATAAAGACCCGGAAAACCCGTTGAGTCGCATCAGCCTGCTGGCGATGAACGGCGTGGGTTATCGAAACCTGACGGAGCTGATTTCTCGGGGTTTTATTGATGGGCAGCGCAATGGCCAGGTCATCATCGAGCGTGAATGGGTCGCCGAAGCCGCCGAAGGGCTGATCATGCTGTCGGCAGCCAAGGAAGGCGAGATCGGTGTCGCGTTGATCAGTGGTAACACTGAGGAAGCCGAGACGCTGGCTCGCGAATGGATGGATGTGTTTCCTGACCGCTTTTACCTGGAAGTACAGCGTACTCATCGTCCCAACGATGAAGAGCATCTGCACGCCGCCGTGGCATTGGCCGACAAGATTGGTGCACCGTTGGTGGCGACCAACGATGTGCGCTTTCTCAAACAGCAGGATTTTGAAGCCCATGAAACCCGCGTCTGCATTGGCGAGGGACGAGCGCTGGACGATCCGCGCCGCTCCAAGAACTACAGTGACCAGCAGTACCTGAAAAGCGCTGAGGAAATGGCTGAGCTGTTCAGCGATTTGCCGGAAGCACTCGAAAATACCGTCGAAATTGCCAAGCGGTGCAATATTGAAGTGAAGTTGGGCAAGCACTTTTTGCCTAACTTCCCGATTCCCGATGGCATGACCATCGACGAGTATTTCCGCAAAGTTTCGTTTGATGGTCTTGAAGAGCGCCTCAGCGTTCTGCTGCCCAAGGACACTACCGACGATTACGACGCCAGGCGGCAGGTGTATGTCGACCGGCTGAATTTCGAACTGGACATCATTATCCAGATGGGATTTCCCGGTTACTTTCTGATCGTGATGGACTTCATCCAGTGGGCCAAAAGCAACGGCGTGCCGGTAGGTCCTGGGCGGGGGTCGGGTGCCGGTTCTCTGGTGGCTTATGTGCAGAAGATCACCGACCTTGATCCGTTGGAATATGACCTGCTGTTCGAACGATTCCTTAACCCGGAACGGGTATCGATGCCCGACTTCGACGTCGACTTCTGCATGGATGGTCGGGACCGGGTCATTGAATATGTGGCAGAAAAATACGGCCGCAACGCTGTAAGCCAGATCATTACCTTCGGTTCGATGGCGGCCAAGGCTGTGATTCGCGACGTTGCGCGTGTGCAAGGCAAGTCTTACGGCCTGGCAGATCGTTTGTCGAAGATGATTCCGTTTGAAGTCGGCATGACGTTGGAAAAGGCCTACGAACAGGAAGAGATCCTGCGCGACTTCATCAAAGTGGATGAAGAGGCTGCCGAAATCTGGGAAATGGCGCGCAAACTCGAAGGCATTGTGCGTAACGTTGGTAAGCACGCCGGTGGTGTGGTGATTGCACCGACCAAGCTGACTGACTTCTCGCCGATTTACTGCGATGAAGAAGGCGACGGCCTGGTTACTCAGTTCGACAAGGATGACGTTGAAGCCGCGGGCCTGGTGAAGTTCGACTTCCTCGGCTTGCGCACGCTGACCATTATTGACTGGGCGCTGAAAACCATTAACCGCGACCGTGCCAAGGTCGACGAGCCGCCGCTGGATATCGCGTTTATTCCGCTGGATGACAAGCCGACCTACCAGTTGCTGCAAAAAGCCGAGACGACGGCCGTGTTCCAGCTTGAGTCGCGCGGCATGAAAGAGCTGATCAAAAAGCTCAAGCCCGACTGTCTGGAAGACTTGATCGCACTGGTGGCCCTGTTCCGTCCGGGGCCGCTGCAATCGGGCATGGTGGATGACTTCATCAACCGTAAGCACGGTCGCGCTGAACTGGCATACCCGCATTCGGATTATCAGTACGAAGGCCTGAAACCGGTTCTGGCCCCGACCTACGGCATCATCCTGTACCAGGAACAGGTGATGCAGATTGCGCAGGTGATGGCAGGTTACACCCTCGGCGGCGCGGACATGCTGCGTCGAGCCATGGGTAAGAAAAAGCCTGAAGAAATGGCCAAGC
Organism: Pseudomonas sp. WS 5078; assembly: GCF_012985745.1. Classification (NCBI taxonomy): domain Bacteria; kingdom Pseudomonadati; phylum Pseudomonadota; class Gammaproteobacteria; order Pseudomonadales; family Pseudomonadaceae; genus Pseudomonas; species Pseudomonas sp. WS 5078. The sequence goes on from NZ_JAAQWX010000007.1 coordinate 135,646, forward strand.
AGCGCGGCGGTTTCATTGAGGGTTGCGCCAACAACAACATTGATCCTGACCTTGCCGGTAACATTTTTGACCTGGTAGAAAAATTCGCCGGTTATGGTTTCAACAAATCTCACTCGGCCGCCTACGGGTTGGTTTCATACCAAACTGCGTGGCTGAAAGCGCATTACCCGGCACCGTTCATGGCGGCCGTGCTGTCGGCGGATATGCACAACACCGACAAGGTCGTGACCTTGATCGAAGAAGTGCGCACGATGAAGCTGCGTCTCGACGCACCGGACGTGAATGCCTCCGAATACAAGTTCACGGTGAACGACGAAGGTCGCATCATTTACGGGCTCGGGGCGATCAAGGGCGTGGGCGAGGGGCCGGTCGAGGCGATTACCGAAGCGCGTCAGGACGGGCCGTTCAAGGATCTGTTCGATTTCTGTGCGCGGGTTGACCTCAAGCGCATTAACAAACGCACCCTTGACGGTTTGATCCGCAGTGGCGCGCTGGACCGTCTGGGGCCTTGCTTCCATGACGAGCCAAAAGCCTATCAGGCGAGCATTGATCAGAACCGTGCGGTTTTGCTGGCGGCGCTGGAAGAGGCGATCAAAGCGGCCGAGCAAACGGCGCGTACACACGACAGTGGCCACGATGACCTGTTCGGCGGCGTGTTTGTTGAAGAAGACGCCGATGTTTATGCCAACCATCGCAAGGCCAAGGAACTGACGCTCAAGGAACGTCTGAAGGGTGAGAAAGACACCTTGGGCCTGTACCTGACGGGCCATCCGATCGACGAGTATGAAGGCGAAATTCGCCGTTTCGCCCGTCAGCGCATTATCGATTTGAAACCTGCCCGCGATACGCAGACGGTTGCCGGCATGATCATCGCCCTGCGGGTGATGAAGAACAAAAAAGGCGACAAGATGGGGTTCATCACGCTGGATGATCGTTCCGGCCGGATTGAAGCCTCATTGTTTGCTGAAGCGTTCCATTCCGCTCAGTCGCTGTTGCAGACCGATGCGATGGTGGTGGTTGAAGGGGAGGTCAGTAACGATGACTTCTCGGGCGGCTTGCGCCTGCGGGTCAAGCGGGTCATGAGCATGGAAGATGCGCGTACCAGCCTGGCCGAGAGCTTGCGCCTGAAAGTCCATCACGCGGCGCTCAAGGGTGATCAGTTGCGGCAGTTGGGCGAGGTGCTGAAGAAGCATCGCGGCGCCTGTCCGATCACCATGGAGTACACCGGCGGGGATGCGAAGACCCTGTTGCAGTTTGGCGAGAACTGGAGAATCGATCCGGCAGACAGCTTGATTCAAGCCTTGCGTGACCAGTTTGGGCGAGACAACGTCTTCCTCCAATACCGTTGACGGTCAGGGGCGTGAGACGCGTCCTGATCTCGACCTGAATTTTTAATCTCGACCTGAGAGCGCCTGTCCCTTAAGGTAGGCGCGATACAGATCAACCGGCTGCCCCAGTCGGGTTGAAAGTGCCAGTCAAGACTGGGCTTTCTGCCTGCTGGCATGCTTTGCCGCCGACCCAAGACGGATGCTTATGAACCCGAATTTTCTTGATTTCGAACAGCCGATTGCTGACCTGCAAGCCAAAATCGAAGAGTTGCGCCTGGTCGGTAATGACAATTCGCTGAACATCAGCGATGAAATCTCTCGCCTGCAAGACAAAAGCAAAACGCTGACTGAAGATATTTTCGGCAAGCTGACCAGTTGGCAGATCGCCCGTTTGGCCCGTCATCCGCGTCGTCCTTACACGCTGGATTACATCGACCACATCTTTACTGAGTTCGATGAGCTGCATGGCGACCGTCATTTCTCCGACGATGCTGCCATTGTGGGCGGTATCGCGCGTCTGGACGATCAGCCAGTGATGGTGATTGGTCATCAGAAAGGCCGCGAAGTGCGTGAGAAAGTTCGTCGCAACTTCGGTATGCCCCGCCCTGAAGGTTACCGTAAGGCGTGCCGTTTGATGGAGATGGCAGAGCGCTTCAAGATGCCGATCCTGACCTTCATCGACACGCCGGGCGCCTACCCGGGTATTGATGCTGAAGAGCGCAACCAGAGCGAAGCCATTGCCTGGAACCTGCGGGTCATGGCGCGCCTGAAGACCCCGATCATTTCCACTGTTATTGGTGAAGGTGGTTCGGGCGGTGCGTTGGCCATTGGCGTCTGCGATCAGTTGAACATGTTGCAGTACTCCACCTATGCTGTGATTTCGCCTGAAGGTTGCGCGTCGATTCTGTGGAAAACCGCTGAGAAAGCGCCGGATGCCGCCGAGGCGATGGGGATTACCGCTGAGCGTCTCAAAGGCCTGGGCATCGTTGATAAAGTCATCGGTGAGCCATTGGGTGGCGCGCATCGCGACCCTGTAGCCGCGTCTGCAACGATTCGCGCAGAGCTGATTTCTCAGTTGGACATGTTGAAGAAGCTGGACAACGAAACTTTGTTGCAGCGTCGTTATGACCGTTTGATGAGTTACGGTCTGTAATCAAGGCGAGACTGACAGATGCAGGGGCGATCCCGTCGCTTCTGCAGGATTGTGCGATGTCAAACCTGACAATCCAGTTGCTCGAAGCGCTCAAGCCGTGGCGCAATGCCTCGGCTTGGCGGATTGCCCTTTCCGGCGGTCTCGACTCGACTGTCCTGCTGCACCTTCTCGCTCACCTGCACCCAACCCATTCATTTCCCCCGCTGACTGCCATCCATGTTCATCACGGCCTACAGGCGGTAGCGGATACGTGGCCGGCGCACTGTCAGTTGCTGTGTGATGCCCTGAGCGTGCCGCTCACGGTTGTGCATGTTCAGGTGCCAGCAGGTGCAAGCATCGAGCGGGCGGCGCGGGAGGCACGCTATGGGGCGTTCGAGACCCTTATCCGGCCTCAGGAAGTGCTGTTCACGGGGCAGCATCGCGATGATCAGGCTGAAACCCTGCTGTTTCGGTTGTTGCGCGGTGCAGGTGTTAGCGGGCTGTCTGGCATGCCGCGTGAGCGCAGTTTGGGTCAAGGGGTATTAGGGCGTCCGTTATTGGACATTTCGCGTGCCGATCTTGAGGCTTACGCACAAGCTAACGGTCTGCATTGGGTTGAAGATCCATCCAATGAGTACATCGGTTTGTCCCGCAATTACTTGCGCCATGAAGTAATGCCTGTGCTGTCAAGGCGTTGGCCGCAGGTCACTACTACGTTGTCGCGGGCGGCTGATCATTGTGCCGAAGCGCAAGGGTTGCTGAGCGAACTCGCTGAGCAGGATCTGGCAGCTGCCGCTGTCGAGACAGCGTTTGCCTGGCTGGGTTTGCCATCTCTGACGCTTGATCCTATCGACCGTTTGTCGACTGCCCGTCAACGCAACGCTTTGCGGCATTGGCTGGCCGGTCTTACGCGATTGCCTGATACCGCGCACTGGGCCGGTTGGGAGGCGTTGCGTGATGCTGGCGTTGATGCGCGACCTGCCTGGTGTCTGGCTGACGGCGAACTGCATCGCGCTGGCGGGCGAATTTGGTGGCTATCGGGTCAATGGCTGCGTCAGCCGACTGCGCCAATCACGTGGGACCAGCCCGCTAAACCCTTGTCGTTGCCCGGGAACGGGCTGTTACGTATAGAGGGCGAGGTGCCGGAGGGACCATTGCAGGTGCGCTATCGTCAAGGCGGGGAGGTCATGTCGCTGGCCGAGCGCGGTCATCGTGACCTCAAGCGCTTGCTTAATGAACGTGGCGTGCCGCCGTTTGCCCGTGGCAGATTGCCGCTTCTGTACCAAAATGACCGGTTATTGGCAGTGGCAAACCTCGCCGGACTGGACGCTGACCCCAGTGGACACTGGCAATTGAAGTGGCTGCCAACTTCAAGCGATCAAGGTTTGAGCTGAAAGGGGCTTTCCGGTAGACTACGCTCCCTTCTTGATACAGCTTCTGTAGATTCACCGGAATTACAGAAGTTGCCGATTACCAAGCAGTCTTTGCTGGGCGATTTTAAAAAAATGTGTGGCTTGTATCGCACCGATGGTTGCCATCGGTCTGTTTCAACGCAGCAGTTTTTCGAAAGGTGCACTGTGACTAATGCTGGTGATTGGGGGCTTCGGCCTTCCTTCGCTTTCCCCGGCGGCTCTGACCGCTTTAACGCAGACTTCTAGGGTTTTTCATGACGCGCTACATCTTCGTCACGGGCGGTGTTGTTTCTTCATTGGGGAAAGGCATTGCCTCGGCTTCATTGGCAGCCATCCTGGAGGCGCGGGGACTTAAGGTCACCATGCTGAAGCTGGACCCCTACATCAACGTTGATCCGGGCACCATGAGCCCGTTCCAGCACGGTGAAGTGTTCGTCACACACGACGGCGCCGAGACCGACCTGGACTTGGGTCACTACGAGCGGTTTATCCGCACGACAATGACCCAGAACAACAACTTCACCACGGGCCGTGTTTACGAACACGTTCTGCGCAAGGAGCGCCGTGGTGATTACCTGGGTGCAACCATTCAGGTAATTCCGCACATCACTGACGAAATCAAGCGTCGAATCATCAAGGGCGCCGGCGATGCCGACGTAGCGATGGTTGAGATTGGCGGCACTGTGGGTGACATTGAGTCGCAACCGTTCCTCGAAGCTATCCGTCAGTTGCGCATCGAAGTGGGCGCCAAGCGCGCCATGCTGATGCACCTGACTCTGGTTCCGTACATCGCCACCGCTGGCGAAACGAAAACCAAACCGACCCAACACTCGGTTAAAGAATTGCGCTCCATCGGCCTGCAGCCGGACGTGCTGATCTGCCGCTCCGACCACCACGTGGATGTATCTTCGCGTCGCAAGATCGCGTTGTTCACCAACGTTGAAGAGCGCGCCGTGATTTCGCTGGAAGACGCCGACACCATCTACAAGATCCCGGGCATGCTGCACGCTCAGGGTCTGGATGATTTCGTTGTCGAGCGTTTTGGCTTGCAGTGCAACACCGCCGACCTGTCCGAGTGGGACAAGGTCGTGGATGCCAAGCTCAATCCGGAGCACGAAGTCACCATCGCGATGGTCGGCAAGTACATGGAGCTGCTGGACGCGTATAAGTCGCTGATCGAAGCGATGAGCCACGCCGGTATTTCCAACCGTACCAAGGTCAACCTGCGTTACATCGACTCCGAAGACATCGAGAACAAAGGCACTGAACTGCTGGAAGGCTGTGATGCCATCCTCGTTCCGGGCGGCTTCGGCCTGCGCGGCGTAGAAGGCAAAATCACTGCCGTTCAATATGCTCGCGAGAACAAGGTGCCTTACCTGGGTATTTGCCTGGGCATGCAAGTAGCGGTCATCGAGTTCGCACGCAACGTATTGGGCTGGAAAGACGCCAACTCCACCGAATTCGATCGCAGCAGCGGCCACCCGGTTGTCGGCTTGATCACGGAGTGGGAAGACGCCACCGGTGCAGTTGAAACCCGTACCGAGACGTCGGACCTGGGCGGCACCATGCGTCTGGGCGCGCAGGACTGCCAGCTCCAGGCTGGCTCCAAAGTGCATGATTGCTACGCCAAGGACGTGATTGTTGAACGTCACCGTCACCGTTACGAAGTGAACAACAACCTGCTGCCTCAACTGATCGAAGCAGGCCTGAAAGTCACCGGTCGCTCCGGCGATGGTGCGTTGGTAGAAGTGGTAGAAGCGCCGGATCATCCATGGTTCGTGGCTTGCCAGTTCCACCCTGAGTTCACCTCGACACCACGTGATGGCCACCCACTGTTCAGCGGTTTCGTCAAAGCCGCTTTGGCGCAACACGAGAAGAAGGCGTAAACAGCATGGCGCAAAAGATTATTCGCGTAGGCAATATCGAAATTGCCAACGACAAGCCTATGGTCTTGTTCGGTGGCATGAACGTGCTGGAAAGCCGTGATATGGCCATGCAGGTGTGCGAAGAGTACGTACGTGTTACCGAAAAGCTCGGTATCCCTTATGTGTTCAAGGCCAGCTTCGACAAGGCTAACCGCTCATCTGTCAGCTCTTACCGTGGCCCAGGCCTGGAAGAGGGCATGCGGATTTTCCAGGACATCAAGCAAGCATTTGGTGTGCCGCTGATCACCGACGTCCACGAGCCTGCGCAAGCAGCCGTGGTCGCCGAAGTGTGCGACATCATTCAGTTGCCCGCTTTCCTGTCGCGCCAGACTGATCTGGTCGTGGCCATGGCCAAGACCGGCGCCGTGATCAACATCAAAAAAGCCCAGTTTCTCGCACCTCAGGAAATGAAACACATCCTGAGCAAATGCGAAGAAGCGGGCAACGATCAGTTGATCCTCTGTGAGCGGGGTTCCAGCTTCGGCTACAACAACCTTGTGGTCGACATGCTGGGCTTCGGCATCATGAAGCAATTTGAATACCCGGTATTCTTCGACGTGACCCACGCGCTGCAAATGCCTGGTGGTCGCGCCGATTCTGCTGGCGGTCGCCGCGCCCAAGTGACTGATCTGGCCAAGGCCGGCATCAGTCAAAGCCTGGCAGGCCTGTTCCTGGAAGCACACCCGGACCCTGACAACGCCAAGTGCGACGGCCCTTGTGCCTTGCGCCTGGACAAGCTTGAGCCTTTCCTGGCTCAACTGAAGGCTCTGGATGAGTTGGTTAAGAGTTTTCCGACAATAGAAACCGCTTAACCTTCGATTCTCCGGTAAAGTACCGCACGATTTCTCGGGCCTCAGGGCCCGAGCCTTATCGTCTGCAAGGCTGCCTGTTATTCGACCCTTGCCGACGATGACCAGATTTCCCTCAGCTGCGTCGTTTTCGTCAACTTTGGAGTATTTACAACAATGGCAAAAATCGTCGACATCAAAGGTCGTGAAGTTCTCGACTCCCGTGGCAATCCCACTGTGGAAGCGGACGTGCTTCTCGACAACGGCATCATCGGCAGCGCATGCGCGCCGTCCGGTGCTTCTACCGGTTCCCGTGAGGCATTGGAGCTGCGTGATGGCGACAAGAGCCGTTACCTGGGCAAGGGCGTGCTGAAAGCCGTTGCCAACATTAACGGCCCTATTCGTGATTTGCTGCTGGGTAAAGACCCGGTTGACCAAAAGGCGCTCGACCACGCGATGATCGCGCTGGACGGTACCGAAAACAAAGGCTCGTTGGGTGCCAACGCTATCCTCGCCGTGTCCCTGGCTGCCGCCAAGGCCGCCGCACAAGACCAGGACCTGCCGCTGTACGCCCACATCGCCAACCTGAACGGTACACCGGGTGTTTACTCGATGCCGGTTCCGATGATGAACATCATCAACGGTGGTGAGCACGCCGATAACAACGTCGACATTCAAGAGTTCATGGTTCAGCCAGTAGGCGCCAAGACCTTCTCCGACGCGTTGCGCATGGGCACCGAGATCTTCCATCACCTCAAAGCTGTGCTCAAGGCCCGTGGCCTGAACACCGCCGTGGGCGACGAAGGGGGGTTCGCGCCAAACCTTGCCTCCAACGAAGATGCCTTGAAAGTCATCTCTGAAGCTATCGCCAATGCCGGCTACACCTTGGGCACCGACGTGACGCTGGCACTGGACTGTGCGGCTAGCGAGTTCTATGAAGACGGCAAGTACAACCTGTCGGGTGAAGGTCAAGTCTTCAACTCCGAAGGCTTCGCTGAATACCTCAAGGGCCTGACGCAGCGTTACCCGATTATTTCCATCGAAGACGGTCTGGACGAGTCTGACTGGGATGGTTGGAAAATCCTGACCGATAAAATCGGCGAGAAAGTACAGCTGGTAGGTGACGATCTGTTCGTGACCAACACCAAGATCCTGAAAGAAGGCATCGATAAAAAGATCGCCAACTCGATCCTGATCAAGTTCAACCAGATCGGCACACTGACCGAAACCCTGGAAGCCATCCAGATGGCCAAGGCAGCTGGTTACACGGCTGTGATCTCGCACCGTTCTGGCGAAACTGAAGACTCCACGATTGCCGATCTGGCAGTGGGTACGTCGGCTGGCCAGATCAAAACTGGCTCCCTGTGCCGCTCTGATCGCGTTTCCAAGTACAACCAATTGCTGCGTATCGAAGAGCAGTTGGGGGCGAAAGCCACGTACAACGGCCGTGGCGAGTTTCGCGGCTAAGCGGTAAGTGATAAAAAGACAGCAGATTGTGTAGGAAGGCTCGCCAGCGCGAGTGGTTTGACACTAATCTGGTGGCTACACGTACAAGCCTGGTTCGTCCAGGCTTTGTACTATTCGTGGTTTAGGTTTGTCGGCATGGCTGTCTTTTCACTGGATACCTGATATTCGATGCGCAGTCCCAATTGGTTGTTCCTTATCTTGCTCTTGCTGCTGGCTGGCCTACAGTATCGCCTGTGGGTGGGGAATGGCAGTTTGGCGCAGGTTACCGACCTGACCCAGCAAATCGCCGATCAGCGTGCTGAAAACGAAATTTTGCTTGAGCGCAACCGCGTGCTGGATGCGGAAGTGTCAGAGCTGAAAAAAGGCATGGAAACCGTTGAAGAACGGGCACGCCATGAGTTGGGCATGGTCAAGGAGGGCGAAACCCTCTATCAGCTGGCCCAATGAGCAGTACCTCGCCGGCCTTTTGGGCCGTGATTCCTGCCGCGGGCGTAGGAGCCCGAATGGCCGCGGACCGTCCCAAGCAATACTTGCAGTTGGGCGGACGCAGTATTCTCGAACACAGCCTTGGCTGTTTTCTCGATCACCCCGGTCTTCTGGGGCTGGTAGTCAGTGTCGCCTGCGATGATCCTTTCTGGCCGGGTTTACCTTGTGCGGTTGATCCACGTGTCGTGCGGGTGGACGGCGGTCGTGAGCGTGCAGACTCGGTGTTAAATGCGCTGCTGCATTTGCATGCTCAAGGGGCCACTGACGATGACTGGGTATTGGTGCACGATGCGGCACGGCCCAATCTGGCCCGAGAGGACTTGGACAGACTGCTCAGTGAGCTGTCGGATGATCCAGTCGGTGGTTTACTCGCCGTCCCGGCGCGCGACACCCTAAAACGGGTCGACAAACATGGTCGTGTCGTCGAAACCGTCGATCGCCAGCTCATCTGGCAAGCCTATACACCGCAAATGTTCCGCCTCGGTGCACTGCACCGTGCGCTGGCCGATAGCCTTGTGGCCGATGCCAACATCACCGATGAGTCTTCTGCGATGGAGTGGGCAGGCTTGTCCCCGCGTTTGATTGAAGGGCGTTCCGACAACATCAAGGTCACCCGCCCTGAAGACCTTGAGTGGCTGCGATTGCGTTGGTCCAACCGCTAAGGCCTGATCGTCGCGCCCAGGCCGTTGTTGCCAGGGCGCAAAGGTGGCAATCATTGCCTGATGATGTTCAATCCTTGTCCCTCGAAGCATGTCTGCCCACGGGTGGGTGTAAGCTCACTGCTGGCTGGTTGAGTATTCTTCGCGCTCGGCCAACGCTGTTTTCAGATAATCCACCAACTGCCTGACTTTGGGCGACAAGTGCCGCTGCTGTGGGTAGAGGGCCCAGACTGCCGTATTGGGCGGTTGATGCGACTCCAGCAAAGACACCAGCGCGCCGCTTTTTAAATGTTCCAGCACGTAATAGTCGGGCAACTGACACAGCCCTACGCCCATCAGCGCCGCATCCAGCACCGCCTGCCCACTGTTACAACGCCAGTTGCCTTGCACGCGCTGCGAAAACTCCCGACCGTCTTGTTGCAATTGCCAGAGGTCCGAACTGCCAATCAAACAATTGTGCCGGCCCAGTTCCGACACGCTGTGGGGGCGCCCGTAATGTTCCAGATAGGAAGGGGAGCCGCACAGGTACATGCGCCGTGGAGCCAGGCGGGTGGCTACCAAACTTGAGTCCTGCAAGCGGCCCAGCCGGATCGCAAGGTCCAGGCTTTCGTGCACCAGGTCCAGTGGACGGTTACTCAGTTCGATGTCCACCCGCAATTGTGGGTACAGGGCCATGAACCGCGTCACCAGCGGCACGATAAAGCGTTCGCCATATGCGACGGCGCACGTCATACGCAGCAATCCTTTTGGTTCGCCGGCGAGGTCGCCTATCGCACGTAATGCTTCTTCGCGTCCATCCTGCAACCGCTGGCAATGTTGCAGGAATGTCTGCCCGGCTTCGGTCAGCGTCACGCGCCGGGTGCTGCGGTAGAACAATCGGGTCTGCAACCGTTCCTCCAGCCGTGCTACCTGACGGCTGATATGGGAAGACGAAACCCCGAGACGTTCGGCAGCTGCTGTGAATTGACCGCATTCCGCGACGGCTACAAATTCGTCTATACCTTCCCAGCGGTTCTCGTTCATGGAGGATTGTCCCTGCCTGGCAATAATGTTTTGCTTTTGGCTGGATTATTAATCAGTCAGCGCTGATTTACACTCCATGTCTTGTTTTTACTTTGCTGGAGACGATCGATGATCAAGTCACGTGCTGCCGTAGCCTTTGAGGCCAAAAAGCCGCTGGAAATCGTGGAAGTGGATGTTGCCATGCCCAAGGCAGGCGAAGTGCTGGTGCGGGTTGTGGCGTCGGGCGTTTGCCACACCGATGCGTACACCTTGTCGGGTGCAGACCCGGAAGGCATTTTTCCGTCGATTCTGGGCCACGAAGGCGGCGCAATCGTTGAAGCCATCGGTGAGGGTGTTACATCGGTAGCCGTAGGCGATCACGTCATCCCGCTGTACACCCCGGAGTGCCGTCAATGTAAGTTCTGCCTGTCGGGCAAGACCAACTTGTGTCAGGCGATTCGCTCGACTCAGGGCAAAGGCCTGATGCCTGATGGCACTACCCGCTTCTCCTACAAGGGTCAGCCCATTTTTCACTACATGGGCACGTCCACATTTTCTGAGTACACCGTGTTGCCGGAAATCTCGGTGGCCAAAATCTCCAAGGATGCTCCGCTTGAAAAAGTCTGCCTCCTCGGCTGTGGCGTGACGACGGGCATCGGTGCCGTTATTAATACGGCCAAGGTCAAACCCGGCGATACCGTCGCTATTTTCGGTCTGGGCGGGATTGGTTTGTCAGCAATCATTGGTGCTGTGAAAGCCAAGGCTTCGCGGATTATTGCGATTGATATCAACCCGGCCAAATTTGAAATTGCCAAGCAGTTGGGCGCCACTGAATGCGTCAATCCAAAAGACTTTGATCGTCCAATCCAGGACGTCATTGTGGATATGACGGACGGTGGCGTGGATTTCTCCTTTGAATGCATCGGTAATGTGCAATTGATGCGTGCGGCACTTGAATGCTGTCACAAGGGGTGGGGCGAGTCGGTGATCATTGGCGTGGCGGGTGCCGGGCAAGAAATCTCCACCCGTCCGTTCCAACTGGTGACCGGCCGCGTCTGGCGTGGTTCTGCCTTTGGTGGCGTGCGCGGACGTACTGAGTTGCCGAGCTATGTCGACATGGCACAAAGCGGTGAGATCCCGCTGGATACCTTCATCACCCATACCATGGGGCTGGAAGACATCAATAAGGCTTTCGACCTGATGCATGAAGGTAAAAGCATCCGTACGGTCATCCATTTCTAATCGGCAGCGGCCAGCCTCACGCAATTGGGGCTGGCGGCCTGGAGTTGTCCATGACACTGGAAAATATTTCCTGCCAGAAAAGCTTCGGTGGCTGGCACAAGCGCTACCGGCATCGTTCGCAGGTGCTCGGGTGTGACATGGTGTTTGCCGTGTATTTGCCACCCCAAGCCGAGCAGGGGGCGACATTGCCTGTGCTGTACTGGTTGTCGGGGCTGACCTGTACCGACGAGAACTTCATGCACAAAGCGGGTGCCATGAAAATGGCGGCTGAGCTGGGTTTGATCCTTGTGGCGCCGGACACCAGCCCCCGCGGCGACGGTGTGCCCGGTGACCCGAACGGTGCGTGGGACTTTGGTCTGGGCGCGGGGTTTTATCTGAACGCTACCCAGCAACCTTGGGCTCAGCATTATCAGATGCATGATTACGTTGTGAAGGAGTTGCCCGCGTTGGTTGAAGCGCATTTCCCCGCTTCCCAGCGACGCGGGATTAGCGGCCATTCGATGGGCGGTCACGGTGCTCTGGTTTGCGCACTGCGTAATCCTGGGCGTTATCAGTCCGTTTCGGCGTTTGCGCCCATCAGCAATCCGATGGATTGTCCTTGGGGGCAAAAAGCGTTTTCTTATTATCTGGGCGAAGAACGTTCGCGCTGGCGTGAGTGGGATGCCAGTGCGCTGTTGGCTCAGGCGCGTGAGAAGTTGCCGCTGTTGGTTGATCAGGGGGACAGGGATGACTTCCTGACTGTCCAGCTCAAACCTGACGTGCTGCAAAAGGCTGCTGAACTGGCCGATTACCCGCTGACGTTGCGCGTGCAGCCGGGCTACGACCATAGCTATTTCTTTATCGCCAGTTTCATTGATGATCACCTGCGCCATCACGCCAACGCACTGGGTGCCTAATAGCGCCCAAGGCGGGCCAAAGTAGGTAGAATCACGCCCTGACTTAATCGGGGCGTTTTTTTATGCGTATTGGCCACGGCTATGATGTGCACTGTTTCGCTGAAGGCGACTTTATTACCTTGGGCGGTGTGCGAATCCCACATAAATTTGGCCTTTTGGCTCACTCTGATGGCGACGTGCTGCTGCACGCGCTCAGTGATGCATTGCTGGGGGCTGCGGCACTGGGCGACATCGGCAAGCACTTCCCGGACACCGACCCTACCTTCAAAGGGGCTGACAGCCGTGTCCTGCTGCGTCACGTGGTAGGCCTTATCCACGCCAAAGGCTGGAAGGTCGGCAATGTCGACAACACCATCATTGCTCAGGCGCCAAAAATGGCACCGCATATTGAAACGATGCGCGCGCGGATTGCCGCGGATCTAGAGGTTGATTTGGACCAGGTAAACGTAAAAGCCACCACCACTGAAAAGCTTGGCTTTGTCGGTCGTGAGGAAGGCATTGCCGTGCATTCGATCGCATTGTTGGTTCGCGCATGAATGAACGTGATCTGTTGGGCCCGCGTGCTTATGGCGACGCATTGGGTACGGCTGTGCTCAAAGCCACGGCTGACGATTTTCAGGTCGATGAAGTGCTGGATATTCCCCTGTCCGGGGATGGCGAGCATTTATGGCTGTGGGTCGAAAAGCGGGGGCTGAATACTGAAGAGGCCGCGCGCCGGATTGCCAAGGCCGCTGGCGTGCCCTTGCGTACGGTCAGTTATGCCGGGCTTAAGGATCGTCAGGCGCTAACCCGCCAGTGGTTTAGCGTTCAGTTACCGGGCAAGGCTGATCCGGATCTGTCTTCGGCTGAAAATGACACGCTGAAAATCCTCAAGACTTCGCGTCACAAGCGTAAGTTGCAGCGCGGAGCCCACGCGGCAAACGGCTTCACGTTGCGTCTGACTCAACTGGCGGGTGACAAGGACGCGCTGCAGCAGCGTCTGGAGCTGATTGCCCGCCAGGGTATTCCCAATTATTTCGGCACTCAGCGTTTTGGCTGGCAGGGCGGCAATTTGGGGGAGGCGCGTGAATACGCCGCCCGCAAGGCCTTGCCCGAACAGCGCAATGTGCGTTCACGGCTGCTGTCGACAGCCCGCAGTTATCTGTTCAATCAAGTATTGGCCGCTCGCGTTGCCGACGGAACGTGGCAAAAAGCGCAAGTGGGCGACCTCTTGGCCTTTACCGACAGCCGGAGTTTCTTTCCCGCCGGTGAGGCTGAGTGCAGCGATCCGCGTCTGGCCATTTTGGACTTGCACCCTACCGGGCCGCAGTGGGGCGAGGGTGATTCTCCTACCCGGGGCGCACCCTATGAACTGGAACAGTCGATTGCCGAGCGTGAAGCTGATCTGCGCGATTGGCTGGTCCGTGCGGGCATGAGTCACGAACGACGCATTCTGCGGCTGCCCATTGGCCGGTTGACGTGGCATTATCCAGAGCCTGACATTCTGCAACTGGAATTTGTACTGCCGGCCGGATGCTTCGCCACTGTTCTGGTGCGCGAACTTGTTGATCTGGTGCCGTTGGGTCAAACGGACAGCCTATGCGTATTCTGATTTCTAACGATGATGGGGTGAGTGCCCCGGGCCTTGCAGCGCTTCACGCTGCACTGGCCGATTATGCCGAGTGCGTGGTGATTGCGCCCGACCAGGATAAAAGTGGTGCTAGCAGTTCGCTGACGCTTGACCGTCCGCTGCACCCGCATACCTTGGCCAATGGGTTTGTCAGCATTAATGGCACACCGACCGATTGCGTTCATCTGGGCATTCACGGTCTGCTGGACCCGCAACCCGATATGGTGGTTTCCGGGATCAACCTTGGGGCCAATCTTGGGGATGATGTGCTGTATTCGGGAACCGTCGCAGCCGCGCTGGAAGGACGGTTTCTGCAACGGCCGTCGTTCGCATTTTCATTTGTGTCGCGTCAGCTGGAGAACTTGCCGACGGCTGCTTACTACGCTCGCAAGCTGGTGCAAGCCCATGACCAATTGGTCCTGCCGCCGCGAACTGTGCTCAACGTGAATATTCCCAACTTGCCGTTGGACAAGATTCGCGGTATCCAGCTCACGCGTCTGGGGCACCGGGCGCGAGCAGCGGCGCCGGTGCATGTTGTCGATCCTCGTGGCAAGGCCGGGTACTGGATTGCTGCCGCGGGCGATGTTGAAGATGGCGGACCGGGGACGGACTTTCATGCGGTCATGCAAGGTTATGTGTCGATTACGCCGTTGCAGCTTGATCGCACGTTTGGCGAGGCATTCCAATGCCTCGATGGTTGGCTTGAGGGCTTGGGTTGATGGGGCGTGAACAGAGTGGCCTGATGCATCGCGGTATTGGCATGACTTCCGAGCGTACTCGTGAGCGGCTGATTCAGCGCCTGGTTGACGAAGGTATCGTCAACCAACACGTGCTTGAGGTTATTCGTCGCACCCCGCGTCACCTGTTTGTGGACGAAGCGCTGGCGCACCGGGCTTACGAAGACACCGCATTACCGATCGGCAACAACCAAACGATTTCCCAGCCGTATATGGTGGCGCGCATGAGCGAGCTGCTGCTTGAAGACGGCCCGCTGGACAAGGTCATGGAGATCGGCACCGGCTCCGGTTATCAAACGGCAGTACTTTCGCAACTGGTTGAACGCATCTTCTCGGTCGAACGCATCAAGGTGCTTCAGGACCGTGCCAAAGAGCGCTTGCAGGCGCTCAACTTGCGCAATGTTGTGTTTCGCTGGGGCGATGGCTGGGAAGGCTGGCCAGCGCTGGCGCCTTACAACGGCATTATCGTAACGGCTGTTGCAACCGATGTTCCCCAGGCGTTGCTGGATCAGTTGGCACCGGGCGGCCGTCTGGTGATCCCGGTGGGTGCGGGTGAGGTGCAACAACTGATGTTAATTGTGCGCGAGGAGCATGGTTTTGCGCGTCGCGTTATCGGTAATGTGCGTTTTGTACCGCTTTTGAATGGCCCGTTGGCCTGACCCTCATTCATCTGCGCTGAATTATAGGGGCAGGCGGGGGTCATATAGCCCGACGCCAAGGCTCTGTTTAGCCTTACACGCGCTTTATACGGCGTGTTTAAGCGTCGGCTTTACTGTCTGTAATAGCTGCGTTGCCAGTTATACTTGCGCCACATTTCGGCCGGTACTGGCCATCTAATATTTAGCCACCATCAAAGGGAGCGGCGGGTGAGTCTCACAGTCATTGCGCAGCGTATGAGAACCAATAGCTATCACAGACTGGTGGTCGGTTTACTTCTGAGTGCCACGCTTGCCTTGCTGGCGGCCTGTTCCAGTTCGCCAAAAAACGGCGTGCGTGTTGTCGACCGTAATGGGGTGGCCCAGCGTCCGGCCGTGACCACCGGGCAATACGTGGTCCGGCGTGGCGACACCCTGTTCTCCATTGCGTTTCGGTACGGGTGGGACTGGAAGGCGCTGGCTGCCCGTAACAACATCGGGGCACCCTTTACGATCGTGCCGGGGCAAACCATCCGCTTTGACGGACGAGCCGGCACCCGTCCGACAGCTGTCGCGACCAGTACTGTCACCTCGCCTTCATCGGGCAGTAAAACCACTGTCATCAAGCGCCAGGCCACAGCAACAAAGACCGCGGTCGCCCCGGCGCCATTGCCTGCCGGGCCTGCTCCCAAAGGGTGGGGCTGGCCTGCGAACGGTATTTTGATCGGTAAATTTTCTTCAAACGGTAGTTTGAATAAAGGTATTGATATCGCCGGAGATTTGGGACAGCCTGTTTTAGCTGCGTCGGATGGCTCAGTGGTTTACGCCGGGAGTGGATTAAGGGGCTACGGCGAATTAGTCATCATTAAACACAGCGATACCTATGTCAGTGCCTACGGTCATAATCGCAGGCTTTTGGTTCGGGAGGGGCAACAGGTCAAGGTTGGTCAGACAATTGCCGAAATGGGGTCAACGGGTACAGACCGGGTGAAACTTCACTTTGAGATTCGCCGACAAGGTAAGCCTGTAGATCCACTGCAATTCCTGCCGCGCCGTTGATCAGTTTCCAGCCCGTTCCTTGATGTAGTAAAGGAATGGGCTCCAGCTTTGCCAAGGATCAGGCGACGCTAGAGCTTGAGGTCGAACTCAACAAAGGACTATAAAATGGCTCTCAACAAAGAAGCGCCGGGGTTTGACATCGACGATGAGGTGCTCCTTATGGACCCTGATATCGTCATGGACTCGATGTCAGAAGAAGATGCTTCAACCCCAGCAGTTCGTACCAAGTCCAAAAGCTCATCTGCTTTAAAGCAGCACAAGTACATTGATTACACCAGGGCGCTTGATGCGACTCAGTTGTATCTCAATGAAATCGGTTTTTCCCCGTTACTCTCTCCCGAAGAGGAAGTCCATTTTGCGCGTTTGTCGCAAAGCGGAGATCCGGCCGGGCGTAAGCGCATGATTGAAAGTAACTTGCGGCTGGTCGTGAAAATTGCCCGTCGTTATGTCAACCGTGGGCTATCGCTGCTCGACCTGATTGAGGAGGGCAACCTGGGCCTTATTCGGGCAGTCGAGAAATTTGATCCCGAACGCGGGTTCCGCTTCTCGACATATGCCACCTGGTGGATCCGCCAAACGATTGAACGGGCGATCATGAACCAGACCCGCACTATTCGTTTACCGATCCATGTCGTTAAAGAACTCAACGTCTATCTGCGAGCAGCGCGTGAACTGACGCAAAAGCTCGATCACGAACCTTCCCCTGAAGAAATCGCCAATCTGCTCGAAAAACCCGTTGCTGAAGTCAAGCGCATGCTGGGCCTCAATGAGCGAGTGTCCTCGGTGGATGTTTCTTTGGGTCCTGATTCCGATAAAACCCTGCTCGATACCCTGACGGATGATCGTCCTACAGATCCTTGTGAACTGTTGCAGGACGATGATTTGTCGCAAAGCATTGATCAGTGGCTGTCGGAGCTGACCGATAAGCAGCGTGAGGTGGTCATTCGCCGCTTCGGGCTGCGAGGCCATGAAAGCAGTACGCTTGAAGATGTAGGACTGGAAATTGGCCTGACGCGTGAGCGTGTACGCCAGATTCAGGTAGAAGGATTGAAGCGCTTGCGCGAGATTCTTGAACGTAATGGACTTTCCAGCGAATCATTGTTCCAGTAAGTCTTGTAGCACCCAGAACCCCGGCTAAAAGCCGGGGTTTTTTTATGCGTCACACTCGTTATGTTCATGGACATTCGGAGTGGAGTGGATCTCTTTATCACCTCTATCGGTAGGAAAAAGTCACTAGTTATGGCATGCATTTCCCGCGGAGGTCTAAGACTTTGGTATTTGAAGTGAAGTGTCAGCGGAAAAAATGGTTTTTTGGTTCGCTGTTTTGTAAGCCATTACTTACTCTTTTTGTAAGTGAAAGGTTGGTGAAAGGTTGAGTGATCAGATTTTCTTACGCTGTTTAATATTTAACTATCTGATATTAATAGTATTTTCTGTTTATTCGGGTTCGGCCGTGTAATAAAAATCTATATCTGGTGTGCTTGCAGCAAGTTTGGAAATCTCTAATATCAGAACTGTATCGACGGATCGATACAGCGCTCAAGGATGGACGTTGAAGGACATCGCAGGACGCGATTCATCAGGATGATGAAAGGGAAAAAAGGGATTAGGGAATAAATGTGGGCGGGTCAAACCGCCCCTTTTTTATCTGGTATCAATGCCATAGACGGACGTTTGCACTCTGTGAACCATGTCTGCGTGTTACCCCCCTTATTAAAAGCAAAACGCCCAAGGTCAATCAGGCCTTGGGCGTTTTTTATGGCGTACCTAAAGTCGCAATACGCTTGGGCGGCTTACAACGTCGGGTAGTCGATGTAGCCTTCCGGTCCATGGGAGTAGAAAGTTTGCGGGTGGGCCTCATTGAGCGGGGCGTGCGCCTTGAAACGTTCAGGCAAGTCCGGGTTGGCGATGTAAGGCACGCCAAAGGCCACGGCGTCTGCTTTGCCAGCAGCCAGCAATGCGTTGGCGCTGTCTTGGGTAAAACGCTCATTAGCGATGTAAGGGCCGCCAAAGGCCTCTTTCAATTGCGGGCCCAGGCTGTCGGGACCTTCTGCTTCACGTGAGCAGATGAATGCGATACCGCGTTTGCCCAGTTCCCGTGCGACATAGCCAAAGGTTTCAGCCAGGTTCTCATCGCCCATATCGTGCAGGTCTGCCCGAGGCGACAAGTGCACACCCACACGACCCGGTCCCCAGACGCTGATAGCGGCGTCAGTCACTTCCAGCAGCAGGCGGGCACGGTTTTCCACTGAACCGCCGTACTGATCCGTGCGCTTGTTCGTGCTGCTCTGCAGGAACTGATCGAGCAAATACCCATTGGCGCCGTGAATCTCGACGCCATCAAACCCAGCGGCCTTGGCGTTTTCAGCACCGGTACGGTACGCCTCGACAATATCGGCAATCTCTGCTGTTTCCAGTGCACGCGGCGTGGGGAAATCAACTTTCGGACGCACCAGGCTGACATGGCCTTTAGCAGCAATAGCGCTCGGTGCAACCGGCGTATCGCCGTTCAAATAGGTGGGGTGGGAGATGCGCCCCACGTGCCACAGTTGCAGGAAGATGCGCCCGCCCGCTTGATGCAGTGCTTTCGTGATATTGGTCCAGCCACGTACCTGAGCGTCAGACCAGATTCCCGGAGTGTCCGGGTAGCCAACGCCCATCGGTGTCACTGACGTTGCCTCGCTGAGGATCAGGCCAGCGGAGGCACGTTGTACGTAGTATTCAGCCATCAGCGCATTGGGTACGCGGCCTTCATCGGCGCGGCAGCGGGTCAGCGGCGCCATGATGATGCGGTTGGGCAGTTCCAGCTCGCCCAGTTTGATGGGGTCGAAAAGGGTGGTCATGTCTGTAACCTCTCGTATCAGTGTGTGGCAGTGGCCAGTTCGGGATTACCGCCCTGGCGAAAAGTAATCAGGGTCACCAACAACGCCAGGACCGCCAGCGCTGCGGCAGCCAGCGGCACGCTGGTCAGGCCGAAGCCGTGGGCTATCACGCTGCCGCCTACCCAGGCTCCCAATGCGTTACCGATGTTGAATGCGCCGATGTTCAGGGTTGAAACCAGATTGGGGGCGGCTTTGCCGAACGTCACGACGTTGACTTGCAGCGCCGGTACGGCCGCAAACGAGGCGGTGGCCCAGAGGAACAAGGTGATTTCGGTTGGAATCACGGCCACGCTGGTCCAGGTCAGGACAGTCGATATCACGGCCATGGCGATGAAGACGCCAATCAGTGTGGCCGCCAGCCGCTTGTCAGCCAGTTTGCCGCCGATAATATTGCCGACGGTGAGGCCAAGACCGATCAGTAGCAGGGTCCAGGTCACGCCCCGCGGTGACACGCCAGTAACGTCGCCCAGTAACGGCGCCACGTAAGTGAACAGGGTGAACATCGACGCCGCAAACAAAGCGGTCATGCTCAGGGACAGCCAGATGCCAGCGCCTTTGAGCGCTCTGAGCTCTGCTTGCATGTCGAGTTTTTCTTCGTCACGCCTGGTTGGCAAGAAACGGATCAGGCCAATCAGTGCGACCACACCGATGACGGTGACGGCGAAGAATGTCGAGCGCCATCCAGCGGCTTGCCCCAGCGCGGTACCCAAGGGCACGCCCAGCACGTTTGCCAGTGTCAGACCGGTGAACATCAGGGCGACGGCAGAGGCGCGTTTGTTGGCTGGCACCAGCCCCGCGGCCACGACCGAGCCAATGCCGAAAAAAGCGCCATGGCAAAGTGCTGTGACTACGCGGGCAAACATCAGTACGTTGTAATCGCTGGCCACTGCGCACAGCAGGTTGCCGACGATAAAAATGCCCATTAATGCCACCAGCGCGGCCTTGCGTGGCAGTTTGGCAGTCGCCAGCGCCATGAACGGCGCGCCGATGGCCACGCCCAACGCGTAACCGGTTACCAGCCAGCCAGCACCGGGAATGGACACACCAAGGTCGGCAGCGACATCGGGCAACAAGCCCATGATGACGAACTCAGTGGTCCCGATAGCGAAGGCACTGAGCGCCAGGATAAGGAGCGAGAGGGGCATGAAAATCCTTGTTAAAGCGTTTGGTTGAATTGTTCGAGGAAGGCTCGGATGGTGTCTTCGTTACGTTTGAAAAAGTGCCATTGGCCGTGCTTTTGGCTAGTAATCAGGCCAGCGCGTTGTAACGTTGCCAGGTGTGCTGACACCGTTGACTGAGACAGGCCGCAGTGCTGGTCAAATTGACCTGCGCACACTCCGTGCTCGGTGGAGTGCAGTTGATCGGGAAATGATTTTTCCGGTTCTTTAAGCAGGTGAAGGATTTCTCGGCGTACTGGGTGTGCCAGCGCTTTTATTATTTCGTCGAGGTCGATGTTCATGGTGGCAGTGCTCAATGAGTTACAACGTTATATCGCGATGAAGCGAACTTTAAATCGTAATATCGCGATATACAAATATGATTTTGATCTGATATCAGTACAAATCGGTATATCGGGTTATAACGATATTGGAGGTGCAGTGCTAAACTGCGCGCCATGAATTATCTCGCACATCTGCACCTTGGCGGCCAGCGCCCTGAAGAATTACTCGGCAGCCTGTATGGCGACTTTGTCAAAGGACCGCTGCAAGGCGAATTCAGGCCGGGGATTGAGTCCGGCATTCAGTTGCACCGCAACATCGATGCCTTCACCGACGCTCACCCGCTGGTGACTCAGGCTCTGGCGCGGTTTAGTCGCACGCGGCGGCGGTATGCAGGCATCGTTCTCGACGTGTTCTTCGACCATTGCCTGGCCCGCGATTGGGGGCACTATGCCGACGTGCCGCTGGAGCGCTTCACGGCGGGGTTTTATCGTGTGCTGGGTGCCGAGCCGCAGTTGCCCGGTCGATTGGCCGTCATTGCCCCGCACATGGCAGCTCATGACTGGTTGGGTTCTTATCGGGACTATCAAACGTTGGGACGGGTATTTACCGGGATTGCCCAACGCCTGTCGCGCCCTCAGGAATTGGCGGGTGCCATGCAGGACCTGGATGCGCTGTATCAGCCTTTAAGCCAAGACTTTCGAGCGTTCTACCCTGAGCTACAGGCTTACGCCGCTCATGCGCTGAGCCGCTGAGCCGCTGAGCGGGTGACCGCGCCTTGAGTTAGCGATGCAGTAACAAACCCGCCTGGGCTGTACTCGCAGGCCCCGTCTGTGGGGGGGGCCGCGAGCACGCGTTCGATGGCTTGTTGCGCACGGAAAGCGAGGACTGCCCGTTCCTGATGCAGGCACGCTATGGGTTCGAGCAGGTGGATCTCCACGTCAGCCGTGTCGTGACTGAACAACCGCCTCAGATGCGATAGCAAATCGTCATTGCCTATAAAGGGCGCAATCGGGTCAGTCGTGCCTTCACGCAGATAACGAATCGCTACAGGTTGCAGGTGCGCGCCGCTGTCGATGGCCGCTGACAGCAGTCGGCCATGGAACGTGCGTACGCAGCGGCCATCCGTCGTGGTGCCCTCGGGAAACATCAGCAGCGGCAAGCCCTGACTCAAATGGTGACTCATCTGTTGGCGGATCAATTGGCTGTCGCCAGCACCGCGCCGGATAAACAGACTGCCAGCCTTGACGGCCAGCCATCCTGCGACTGGCCAGCCGCGCACCTCGGCTTTCGACAAAAATGACAGTGGCGTCAATTGGCCGAGCAGGGCGATGTCGGTCCATGACACATGGTTGCTGACCCACAGCATCGAGGCGTCCGGTAACTGGCCGAACACTTTGATGCGAAAGGGCAGGGCATTGCTCAGGCGCGCCATGAAAAACTGCGACCAGCACTGGCGCCTGTGCTGGGTACTGGAGAGTTTCAGGCGTTCCATCATGGCAAACACGCTGGCCATGCCCAGCCCCAGACCCACTACGCTCAATACGCGGATCATTCGGCCATAACGGCGTATGCGGCCCATTACATGGCCGCCTTGAAGTGTCGGGCGTAACGCGGGCACAGCTCGTCTCGTTTAAGCAAAATGAATACATCTGCCACCTGGAAGTCCTCATCCCAGCAAGGTTCGCCGCATATTTTCGCTCCCAAACGCATATAAGCCTTGAGCAGTGGTGGCATTTCGGCGATGACGTTGGTGGGTATTTCCTGTTTAGGAATCGGATTTTTCGGCTCGGCGCGTAGGTGTTCCGTGCACAGGTAACGTTCACGCAAGCGCTGCATGATGGCGTGGGCTTGAACGCCTCCGTCCTGCATCGGGATGCTCGCGCAGCCCATCAGGTAACAGTAATTGCCCTGGTTGAGGACTTCCGCCAATTCGCCCCACAGCACGGCGATGGTCCCGCCATTTCGGTAGGCAAGGTCGACGCAGGTTCGCCCGATTTCAAGGACTGGCCCCTGCAGGTGCGCCAGCCCGTGCAGGTTGAATTCTTCTTCGCTGTAAAAGTGCCCGATACTGCGGGCCGCCGTGTGGTCCAGCAGCCGCGTGGTGGCGACCAGATGGCCGCTGTTCAGATCGCGCACGCCGATGTGTGCGCAATGCCTGTCGAAGTCGTCCTGATCGAGGCCGCCTTCTTCTCCTTTCAGCTTGGCCTTGAGCTCATCACTGAATACCCGGAAACGCAGGGCCTGTGCCTCGCGCAACGCTTCGGGGCCGATCAGGCGTTCGGCCTGCAGGCGTCGTTCTTGAGCGGTGTCGCGAATGCGGGCGATTTGAGACATTGCGAATCTCCATGCAGGCCTGTGCCCGCCGAGGGTGACTGCCAATCGACTGAGGGGTGCAACGTCAGGCTAGGCAGGTGCAATGTCATCGCCATGACAATTGGGTGATGCTTGCATGACAGACGCTGCGCCGCTCTGCGCCTGATGAACTGTTGGAGTCGGCTGGCGTCCTACCCCATAAGCTAAAAAAATCCCTCGCATCGCTTGCATGTGCCCCGGCTCGGGGTAATGTTCGCCCACGTCTAATTGCTGAAGAGTTCTTATGTTTAAAGCGTGTTTGTCTTCTGTGTGCGCGATCTTGCTGACCCTGGGCGTAAGCCTGTCCGCGCAAGCCAATTGGTACCTGGATGGCGAGTCGTCGCGGCTATCGTTTATCACCACGCAAAATGCCAACGTTGCCAATGTGCATCGTTTTTTGGTTTTGCACGGCAAAGTAGATCGCAAAGGGCTGGCGCAATTGAGGATCGAGATGGATTCGATCAACAGCGCGGTGCCGTTGCTGGACGAGCGCATGCGTGATGTGTTGTTCGATTTCAAGCACTTTCCTGAAGCACAAATCACTGCGCAAATTGACCTTCAACCGATTAACGACCTGGCGCCGGGCGCACAGTTTGAGCTGCGTTTGCCGGTCACGGTCAGCTTGCGTGGCAAACAGCACACCTATGATGCTGAGCTGCTGGCCACCCGCCTGGATGAACACCGGTTTCAAGTGGTAACGCTGGAACCGCTGGTGGTGCAGGCCGAGGATTTCGGTTTGCAGCCCGCGCTTGAAACACTGCGCAAACTGGCGGGCTTGTCCGCAATCAGTTTTTCAGTGCCGGTGGGTGCGGTCTTGATCTTCACGGCCCGTTGAGATGGCCGGCGCAGTGTTTCCATGGCGCGACGCCAATCAGTTCGAGTTGCTGATCGACGGCCCGCAATTCTTCCCGCGTATGCTCGCTGCGATGGCCGACGCCCAGACACACATTGACCTTGAGCTTTATCTCGTCGAAAGCGGCGCGTGTGCCGAGGCCATTGTGGTCGCGCTGGAGCAGGCCGCCGCGCGCGATGTGCGCGTGCGTTGCCTGTTCGACGGGTATGGCAGCCTGGCATTTACCCTGGGGCTGCGTCGCAGGCTGATTGATGCCGGGGTAGAGCTGCGCTTCTACAACGGCATCAGTTGGCGCAAAGGCCTGAATAATCTGTATCGCGATCATCGAAAGCTGTTGCTGGTCGATCAACGATTAGCCGTGGTCGGTGGTACGGGTGTGACAGATGAGTTTTGGCAACCCGACACCAACACCTGCGACTGGCATGAAGTAATGGTCGAAATTCAAGGGCCCTTGGTGTTGGATTGGCAGATGCTGTTTGACCGCCAATGGCGCGCCAACATCAGTCGCAAAGCCTGGAAACCCGCCACGCACTTCGGGTTACCTCATTTACCCAGGGTGCCCACCATGGGCGCAGGCATGGGCCGTGTTGCCTACGCGGACGCTCACCAGCATCGCGATATTTTGAAGTCGCTGGTCAGGGCTATTAACAGCGCACAGCAGCGTATCTGGCTGGCAACGCCTTACTTCTTGCCGACCTGGCAAGTGCGCCGGTCACTGCGCCGGGCTGCCAACCGGGGCGTGGATGTGCGTTTGTTGCTCACCGGCCCCCGCACCGACCACCCTTCGGTACGTTATGCCGGGCATCGTTATTACCCGCGCCTGCTCAAGTCGGGTGTAAAGATCTATGAATACCAACCGTGTTTTTTGCACCTGAAAATGGTGCTGATCGATGAATGGGTCAGCATAGGTTCGTGCAATTTTGATCACTGGAACCTGCACTTCAACCTCGAAGCCAATCTGGAGGCGCTGGACCCGGCGCTGACTCAGGCCGTAGCGGCAAGCTTTGTCACGGACTTTGCCCAGAGTCAGGCCGTCAGTTTGCAGGCGTGGCAATCGCGGCCTTTATGGCGGCGCGTCAAACAACGTGTCTGGGGGTGGGTGGATCGGCTCGTGGTGAACCTGGTGGGGCGTCGCTAGCTGTTTTACCCGGCGAGCAACTGTTTTGCTCAATACGGTTACATAACGTTTCAGAACGTGCAAAATCAAGCGGCCTCATGGGCACTTGGAGAGCGTGAGCAGGATTTCTGGAGCGTTTTTGCATGACACCTTCGTTGTTGTTGGCAGTACTGGCCTCGGGCTTCATTTATGGCATCACGCCGGGGCCGGGTGTTTTGGCAGTGTTTGGCATCGGCGCTGCCCGTGGTCGCCGCGCGGGTGCGGGTTTCTTGTGCGGGCATCTGCTGGGCGATGTGATTTGGTGCAGCACCGCACTGGTCGCCATTGTCGGTGCCCGGGAGTTTGGCAGTACCGCATTCAACGTCCTGGGTTTGCTCAGCGGCCTCTACCTTTTCTGGCTGGGCTTGCGTGCCGTGCGTGCACAGCCTGGCAGCGGGGCGCAGCAGGGTCCTGCCCGCCAGCCTTTTGCCCACGGCATTTTCTTCGGCTTGACCAACCCCAAAGCCTATCCCGTTGCCGTTGCTACGTTCACGGCCTTGCTTTCCAGTCGCGCCGAGTTGCTCACTTGGGCGATGTTGCCGTGGTTAATTGCCCTCAGTTTCGTGGGCGGAGCGGCGGCCTATGCCATTCTGGTCGGGATTGTCGGGGCCGGACACGTTCGCGCGCTGTATCAGCGCCATCAATTACTGATTACGCGTTTGTGTGGCGTCATGTTCATCGGGTTTGCGGTCAGCGCATTGGCGCATGCATTACCCGGTTTATGGTTGAGTCTGGTGTGACCTGAGCTGCAAGGAAACAGCCGGGGGAAGTGGTGTGTGAAGAGGATGGAGTGTGAGGTTTTACCTTCTGGCTTAGAGCTGCCCAATGGATATTAAAAGCTACCTTTCTCAATCCAGTTTCATCGACCTGTTGCTTGATGCCGTGTGCGTGGTGGACCGTCAGGGGCGTTTTATCTTTGTAAGTGCTGCCTGCGAGCGCATCTTCGGGTACACCCAGGATGAACTGATCGGAACGTACATGATTGAGCTGGTGTTGCACGCTGATCGAGCGCGCACGTTGCAAGCGGCTCAGGAGGTCATGGGGGGCGAGCCCAAACTTAATTTTGAAAATCGCTACCTGCACAAAGACGGCCGGATCGTGCATATATTGTGGTCTGCCCGCTGGTCCGAGACCTGGCAGATGCGCATCGCCGTTGCGCGTGACATTACCGAGCGCAAGCACGCCGAATCGAGGCAGCAAGCGTTGTTTGATATCTCTGAGGCAGCCCATGGTGCTGAAGATTTGATGCAGCTTTTCAAGCGCGTGCACCTGCTCATCGGGCAATGGCTGCCCGCGTTGAATTTCTCCGTGGCCTTGTGGGATCAGGCTCAAGGTACGTTGAGCTTTCCCTATCACGTGGATGACCACCCGCAACGGCAAAAAAATGAAGCCCTTGAGTTAAGTGAGCACGTTATTCGTACCGGGCAACCGATGTTGCACAGTTTGCCGGATGCGCCTTCGAGGCTGTGTGTGCCGCTGGCGACGCAAAAGGGCATTATTGGCGCGCTGCTGGTTAAAAGCTCGCTGGGCCAAGAGCGCTATACCGAGCAGCATCAAGAGCTGCTGCAATATGTGTCGACTCAAGTGGCTGCAGCGATTGAGCGCAAGCAATTACATGCCCGCTTGCAGTACTTGGCGCAGTACGATCCCCTGACACAACTTTACAACCGCGAATCACTGTATGAACGGCTCGACCGGGCATTGGCCAAAGCGAGGCGAGAGCACGGATTTGTCGGCGTGTTGTATGTCGATCTGGATCATTTCAAGCAGATCAATGATCAATATGGACACGGCATCGGCGATTGCCTGCTGCAGCAGATTGCCAGGCGCATGAAACATTGCGTACGTGAAAGCGACACGGTGGCGAGGATGAGCGGGGATGAGTTCGTGGTCGTGCTGGATAACCTCAAGCATCCGGACCATGCACAGATTGTGTCGCAGAAAATTTGCCTGAACCTCGGTCAGCCATTACTTATCGAGGGCCATACCTTGCATGTGCTGCCCAGCATTGGGGTGGCGGTCTACCCGGATCACGGAGAGGTCGCGCAGCAATTGTTGCACCATGCCGATACGGTGATGTACAGCGTGAAGAAAAGTGGTCGGGCGGTGTAAGAAGGTACTGTACAGACATGTCGCTTTCTGAAGACTGAAAGCGCAAAGAAGAAGTGGAGCGGGTGAAGGGAATCGAACCCTCGTTATCAGCTTGGGAAGCTGGAGTAATGCCATTATACGACACCCGCTCAGAGCGGCTGACTTTGTACCAGAAGCCGGCGCGGATGAGAAGTTTTAATTGTTTTTCCGTGACTCACGCCTTTGCGCATTCACCCGATGGTGGCATTACTCAGCCTGCCAATGAAAGGTGCTGCTCAGCGTTGAGGAAGTTCAGTACGGCGTTTTTTGTGTGGTGACTGGCGCACTTGTGCTCCATGTCCAGAAAATGCCCGGTGTTATCCACGATCACGAACTGGCTCTGGTTGATCGGCCGGGCGAATTGTCGCGCGTCTTTTGCTGCGGTGTATTCGTCCCATTCGCCATTGATGAATAACACCGGGATATCAATGCGTTCAGCGGCCTTGAGCCGACTCGCGTGATCACTGCTGAGCAAATGATCGATGTGGAAGTGCATTTGCGCGTATTCATGATCGGCAAGGGTGCTGATGTGACGAAAGTTGAAGCGTTTGAACAGGTGGGGCAAATGCTTGCCCAGTGTGTCGTTAACCAGATGGCCCAGCAGGGTGCCGTCGCCCGTAGCCAGCCCCTGACGACCCCGTTCCAGATAATCCTGCATGGCTGTATTGATCGCGGGTGAGAACGAACTGATCACGGCCTTCTCTATACGCCGTGGTTGTTCAGCCAGGGCCGCCAATGCAACCAGTCCGCCCCACGAAAACGACAACACGTAACGGGCGTTAAAGTGCTCGATCAATTCCAGCAACACCTGCGCTTCACGTTCATTGGTCAACAGGGACTGATGAGGGTTGTGGGCTTTTGACTGACCGGCATAAGGTTGGTCATACAGCACGACATTCAGCGCGGGATGCAGATTCTTGACTGTCTGGGCAAATGAGGCTGTTGTGGACATCGACCCGTTAACCAGGATGATCGTGCTGTGTGCCGAGTCGGATCGGTAATACTCGGTATGGATTCGGTACTGACCTTGAATATCCAGCACGGCGATTTCAGGCTTCATGGCGTCGGACTCCAGCGAATCGAGTGTCGGTCAATCCTAGAGTGGGCCCGGAATGTGACAGTCAATCGTGTCGGCACTGGTCATGCGTCAGGCGGATGCGGTCTCAAAACAATTCGACTTCTTGCGCTGTCAGTGCGCGGTATTGGCCTGGCGCCAGCTGTTCATCAAGGTTCAGCGACCCAATGCGCTCGCGGTGCAAGCGCACAACCTTGTTGTTGAAGTAGCCGAACATGCGTTTGACCTGATGATAGCGGCCCTCAACGATACTCAGCCGGGCACAACGTGGGCCAAGCAGGTGCAATTGGGCTGGCTGGGTGGTCAGGTCTTCAAATGCGAAATAAATACCTTGTTTGAACGTGACGGCATACGCGTCGGTTATCACATCCTCTGTTTCGACGTAATACACCTTGGGCAGCTTGGTTTCAGGTTGCGTCACCTGACGTGACCAGTGCCCATCGTTGGTAATCAGCATCAAGCCGCTGGTATTAAAGTCCAAGCGTCCGGCGATATGCAGGTCGTCCTTGTCCGGCTCGTCCAGCAAGTCGAGCACGGTGGGATGGTGCGGGTCTTGGGTGGCGCTGACGCAGCCGGGCGGCTTGTGCAGCATGAAATACCGCGCGGGTTTGCCGACTTGCAGCAATTGCCCGTCGCACTCAACTCGACTGAAGGCCCGCACCTCATGATGAGGATCGCTGATGATCCGGTCATCGACCTGAACGCGCTTCTCGATCAGCAACAGGCGCACCTGCTTGCGGTTGAATTGCGGCAAGTTACTGAGGAAACGGTCTAAACGCATAGCCATCGATCACATGAAAACCCGGCGGGTATCTTAACGGCTGGCGTCGGGAATCGTTGCGGGAAGTTGTTCAAGCACACCGGCGCACCGCGGGCATAGACAGGCCGCATGGCGCAGTTCGGCAGGCAAAGCCTCAATGACGCAGGGATCGAGGGTGACGCCAAAACACCAACATGCGTTTGTCGGCACTTCGTTGTTGCTGACCATCGAGCAATCATTGCTGGCGCCGCAGGCGGGGCACAGAGCGGGTGTTGACATGGCAAGTCCAGTAAAACCGAAGGGGCTGGTCGCTCTTTATACAGCAGTTGGTCAGCCTTGATTGCCATCAGCGACATACTTGCCTGATTGCATTGACAAGGCGGGTGGGCTTTTTTAGTGTCCGCACCATTGTTTTTCGAGATGTAGCCATGACGCTGGACGACCGTATAAAACTTGAACCTCTGTGGAAGCAAGCGTTGCGCGAGGAGTTCGAAAAACCCTATATGGGCGAGCTGCGTGAATTCCTGCGTCAGGAGCATGCTGCGGGCAAAGAAATTTATCCGCCGGGGCCCCTGATTTTCAATGCTCTGAATTCAACGCCGTTGGACAAGGTCAAAGTCGTGATTCTGGGGCAGGACCCTTACCATGGCCCGGGTCAGGCTCATGGGTTGTGTTTTTCGGTGCAGCGCGGCGTGCCTGCGCCCCCTTCGCTGGTCAACATCTATAAAGAACTCAAACGTGATTTGAACATCGATATTCCTTCGCATGGCTGTTTGCAGTCATGGGCCGATCAGGGGGTGTTGCTGCTCAACACAACCATGACAGTGGAGCGCGCGAACGCGGCTTCTCACGCCAAAAAAGGCTGGGAGCACTTCACCGACCGGATTATCCAGGTCGTCAGCGAAACGCAGCCCAAGTTGGTGTTTCTGCTGTGGGGGGCACATGCGCAGAGCAAACAAAAACTGATTGATGCCACTAAGCATTTGGTGCTGACCTCTGTGCATCCTTCGCCGCTATCGGCTTACCGAGGCTTTATTGGGAACGGACATTTTAGCCGCACCAACAAGTTTCTAACGCAAAACGGTTTAACGCCCATTCATTGGACATTACCCGCCGATTGATCAGCGACGAGTGAATTGAGTGGTCAGATGCCCACGACATGACACACCAGGTGTGACGCCTGGTGTGTAAGTAATAACCTTTGAAGTTAGCGCGAATTACACCAGTCGCATTCGACAATTGTCGGGTGCCTCAATGACTCTATCTACAATGGCTTTAATCGGTACGGCCCACGTCATTCCGTTTTCAGGATCTGTAATAACGGCCAGATGTTCAGTACTGGCGCCCAAATCCAGCCGGCACCGCTCATCATTTATCTTGAGTTCACCGTACGCACGGCTGACCAGTTTCTGTGCTGTCGGAATGCTAAGGGCATATGCACTGATCAGATAGTTAACGGTTTTACAAAATAAAATTTGATCGTTTTCCGGGTGCATCGGTTGAAACTTGCGCAGGTAACTCAATGCCGATGCTTGTATCTGTTGCTCATCATCTTCGGTTGAATAGGCCGCCGTCATGGTGTTACTCCAGACGTGATATCGACGTTCTGAATAGCTGCGCGACGCAGGTCCTGATCGACATGCGGAAGACGTACATCAGGGTTGGGCATCCCGCTGGGTGATAGCTCATGGGTCATTTCGAATTCAGCTCGGACAGACCAGCCACAGGCTTCGGTGGTGCATTGCAAATAGGCAACACGTAAAAAAATATGTCGACCTTCACTGGTGCGAATCCGCATTTTGCTTAAGCAATGTGGGCAAACCATTTTATAGGTGCTCATGAGTGACTCCGATTAAACGTTGTTAAGTGCCAGTCGTTGTTGGCACGCGTATAGAAAAGACCACTCCTTTGATCTCGATGAGTGAGTGTCGGAACTAGTTTTAAAGAATGGTTCCAGAATTAAGTAAGTTTTTTATTATTGGCTTGTAGGACGTTTGATTTGTTTTTGTATGTGTTGTGATTTTTGTAGCGTAAAGCGGTTTGTGCGAGGGGGGAGTTGGTGTTGTCATTTTCGAAATATTTATAAGGTTGCAATTTTTTAATAATTTTGAAGTACTCAATGTGAGTAGATATTGAAGCAAAATCGCGCTGAGTCAAATTTGGATTATTCAAAATGAGTAACAAGAAATCAATTGAAGTACTTTTTAGGTTGAAACAAGTATTCGACGTCAAAACGGACTCTGATCTTTCAGGCGCCATGGGGGTTAGCCCTCAAACGCTGAGC
Source organism: Pseudomonas sp. WS 5078 (assembly GCF_012985745.1). NCBI lineage: Bacteria > Pseudomonadati > Pseudomonadota > Gammaproteobacteria > Pseudomonadales > Pseudomonadaceae > Pseudomonas > Pseudomonas sp. WS 5078. The sequence continues at coordinate 166,957 of NZ_JAAQWX010000007.1, forward strand.
ACCTGGAAAGGGCGCTCAAAAATTCCCTATGCGCACTGCATAGAGCTGGCAGAGAAACATGATGTTTCTCTGGATTGGTTATTCAATGGTCGCGGTCCCATGCTGCTGTCGAATTGCTATCAGTCAGCGTCAGAAAATGACGTATTTAATGCCAGTGAGTTTAAGGTCTTAAAACTGTACCGCGCGTTGAATACCTTTAACCAAGGGTTGGCGCTGAGCGCTATGCAGGATCGTCAACACGTGCAGGGTTTGACGGAGCGCATAGAGATTTTGTCACAGCGCGTGGAGTAGTCAGTCCAGCCCATCGGATTACTTTCCCCCTCGTAACCGCCGTATCAGGTCGACAATATCGGTCACCTGAATCCAGTCAGTCAGTTTTCGGCTGAGGGGGATTACCACCAGGGCACATATAAACCCGCATACCCCTGGAGGAATGACGGGCAGGTAAAGTAACGCTACCGGTGAAAATAAATACCCCACACTGGCGCTGAGTAAAAAGCTCACTATTTTTTTGAATACGTTCTTGTTGCTGCGTGAACTTGCCACGAGCCATCCACCCAGGCATGCCCCCCAAAACATTTCATTGTTGATCATGTTTTCCAGCACAGGCAGGAACAGTTCAACGTATTTATTAATTAAATAAGTTACATGCTCGAGGGTCATGTCGGGACGCTCCTTGGTCGTGAAGAGGCAGATTCTCAGAACATCGTTTTAATGGTTTTCGTTAAATTAATGTATGGGTGTGTATTGTGAGTGGACCTTTGTTTGCGTTGTGACAGTGTTACAGGATGCCGAGTTGCAGTGCCTTTAATACTGCCGCGTGGCGGGAGTGGGTTCCGAACTTTGTTCGTAAGTTAAAAAAATGAAAGTTGATAGTGCTTACTGATCGGTGCATGACTTTGGCAATCTCTGCGGAGGTCATACCCTTGGCACAGCATTGCAGGATTTGTTGTTCGCGCGCTGTGGTTTTAGGGATGCAGGTGGCGTAATCATTGTTGCGTGACAACGATGGGTTTAACTCGTCCTGTTTCATTTGAAGGCCCGCACTGCTGAAGGAATTGAACTTCACAATAAATGTTGAGTGCCTGGTGCTCAATGTAATAAAGCTGTAAGACTCATTCTTACATTGAGTATATTTTCCTACATGAAGCGTGCGTTTCTAGAAGCTCAGGCCTTATTGCTTGCCCAGTATCGGTACAAGGGTTCGGCCAGAAACAACACAAACAGCAGGCGCATCACTTGCAATGCGGTAACCAGAGGTACAGAGAGCTGTAATACCTCGGCAGTAAGGCTCATTTCCGCGATGCCACCCGGCATCATGCCCAATGTCATGGAGCGCAGGTCTAATTGAGTGAGGGTGCTTAACCCTGCAGCGCATGCACTGGCGATCAACATTGTTAACGCGGTGCCCAAGAGGGTGCGGCCGATAAAAGAAGGGGCTCGGCGAAAGAACTCGCGGTTAAAGTGACAGCCCAGGCCGCTGCCGATCAGCCATTGGGCAGCCTGGCTGCTGCCTTGAGGAAGGCCGATGTGCAAGTTCCACAGGATACTGACGCCAGCGCTGATAAGCAGCGGGCCGAACAACCAAGGGTTCGGCTGGCGCAATCGTTGCCAGATCCAGGCCAGCAATGCGCCTGCCGGAAGCAACAGGGCAAGCCAAAAATAATCAACCGGGGCCGCCAGCAAGGTGGGTGGGCCGTCTTCCAGCACATAGGTGAAGGCGGCGGGTACGCAGAGCACGACGCTCAGCACGCGCAGACTTTGGCCTGCGGCCACGCTGCTCAGGACGGCGCCATTGCGTGCGCCCAGGTTAACCATTTCGCCAGAGCCCCCCGGCATACTGGAGAAAAACGCTGTGGCGCGATCTTCACCGCTGCGGCGCATGATCCACACATTAATGATGCTCGACACGCTGGTGAGCAGTGCGCCAAAAAAAATCAGCCAGAAATGCGCGAGCACCTGTTCCATGACCTGCGCAGTGAAGTGCAGGCCGATGCCGATGCCGATCAGCCATTGCCCGCATTTTCTGCCGCCGGGAATTTCGGCCAATTGCCAGGGTGTCAGGCAACGTACCAGGATGATTGCCAGCAATGAGCCGACCATCCAGGGCAACGGCCAGCCGATCAGGCTGGCCAGGTAACCGCCGGTAAACCCGACCAGCGGCGTCCCCCACCATTGTTTGAAACGGCTGTCAGGCATTGGCCAGCGCGCGCCGTTGAGCGTTGCGCTTGCGCCAGATTCGCACGATGGGCAGTAGTAACATCACGACCGTCAGTACCCAAACACCCAGCGTGATCGGGCTGGACCACAAGATTTCCAGCGCACCATTGGAAATTGACAGTGCCCGGCGCAAATTCTGTTCCATCAGGCCGCCCAGAATGAAGCCGAGCAACACGGGTGACAGCGGGAAGTCGAGCTTGCGCAGGATGTAACCGAAGATGCCAATGCCGATCATCAGGAAGAGGTCAAAGGTGGTCGCATGCACCGCGTACACGCCAATCGCGGTAATGATGGCAATCACAGGCACCAGCGCCCAGTTCGGCACCGACAAAATGCGCGTGAAGATACGGATCATCGGGATGTTGAGGATCACCAGCATGATGTTGGCGATAAACAGCGAGGCGATCAGGCCCCACACGATATCCGGCTGCTGCTGGAACAGCAGTGGGCCGGGCGTGATGTTGTAGAGCGACAAGGCGCCGATCATCACCGCCGTGGTGCCAGAACCCGGCACGCCGAGGGTCAGCATGGGGACCAGTGCGCCACACGCCGAGGCGCCGATGGCCGTTTCAGGTGCCGCCAGGCCGCGCATGTCACCCTGACCAAATGTGCCGGTAGCGCCAGCCATGCGCTTCTCGGTCATATAGGCCACAGCACTGGCCAACGTCGCGCCTGCACCCGGTAGCACGCCCATGATGAAGCCCAAGAGCCCGCAGCGGATATTCACGACAAACACCGCAGACGCTTCTTTGAGGTTAAACATCATGCGTCCTGTGGCTTTTACCGCCTCCTGGCCTCGGTGGGTCTTTTCCAGCAGCAACAGAATTTCGCTGATGGAGAACAAGCCCAACACCAGGACCACGAACTGAATGCCGTCAGTCAGGTGGATACTGTCGCCGGTGAAACGGTACACCCCGCTGTTGGCATCGATCCCTACACAAGAAAGAAACAAGCCGATCAACGCTGCGATAAAGGTTTTCAGGGGGCGGTCACCCGCCATCCCGCCCAGGCAGACAATCGCAAAGACCATCAGCACGAAATACTCGGCAGGCCCGAATGCAATCGCCCACTTGGCGAGCAGTGGCGCGAACAGCACCATGCCGCAGGTCGCGATAAAGGCGCCGATGAACGAACTCCACGCGGACAGCGACAGGGCCACCCCCGCCAAGCCTTTGCGGGCCATTGGGTAGCCGTCGAGGGTGGTCATGACGGTTGACGCTTCGCCGGGGATATTCAGCAGGATCGAGCTGATCCGCCCGCCGTATTCACACCCCAGGTACACCGCAGCCAGCAGGATGAGTGCGGACTCTGGCGGCAGGCCCAGTGCAAATGCAATCGGGATTAACAGCGCGACCCCGTTGATGGGGCCAAGGCCAGGCAACAAACCAACGACCGTACCGATCAACGTCCCGCACAGCGCAGTGACCAGGTTATAGGGGCTGAGCGCGACCCCGAAACCCTGGCCCAGATAGCCAAAAGTGTCCATATCAGTTCTCCAGTACGTCGAGCAGGCCGAGGGGCAGTGGAACGTCCATGGCTTTATCAAACAACAGATAAAGGCCGACGCTCATCACGCTGATGATTACGACACTGGGCAGCCAGCGTCCGCCATACAGGCGTGCCATCGGAATGCCGATCAGCAGGCTGCTGAGGATAAAACCCAGGGATTCGAAGGTGCCTGCAAAGATCAGCAGCAGTACGACACACACGGCGATCTTGGTCAGGGTGTCGCGATCCAGTTGCGGGTCTTCTTCGCTGTGAACCACCGGCGTCGGGCGAAAAATCATGTAGATCAGGCCCAGCCCCATCAGGCCCAGCATCAATAGCGGGAAGGCGCGTGGGCCAACGGGTTCGTAGGAAAAAGCTGCCTGATAGGGCCAGGCCATCAGCGCCAGACCGACGCAGGCCAGTAGCAACACCGAGGCAAAAATACGTTGTAAGAGCATGGTTCACTCCTGCGTTGCGCTCCGATTGCACGGAACGCAATCAACTGACAGCGGCGGTTACTGGATCAGACCGAACTCTTTGGCCAGTACTTTGTAATCGCTGACTTGTTTCTTCACGTAGGTGTCCAGCTCGGGGCCGGTCATGGCGAAGGGGAAGAGCTCGCGCTGATCGCGCAACGTGGCGAACTCGTCAGAAGCCAGCAACGTGTCGAAAGCACTTTTCCACCAGGCGTAGTCCTCATCGCTGACTTTTGGCCCGAGGTAAAAGCCGCGCACCACTGGCCAGACGATGTCGTACCCTTGCTCTTTTGCGGTAGGAATGTTCTTCATCTCGGGTTCATCCAGTCGGGTGTCGGAGAACACCGCAAGGATGCGCATGTCGCCACTCTGAATGTGCGGCATGGAGTCGGAAATGTCCGTGCTGCCGACCTGAATGTGGCCTCCGAGTAATGCGGTAGCAATTTCTCCGCCGCCTTCCAGTGCCACATAACGTAGATCGCGCGGGTTGATACCGGCGGCCTTGGCAATCAGCGCGGTCTGCATCCAGTCCTGACTCCCGACGGTGCCACCGGAGCCGATCACCACTTTGCTCGGATCTTTCTTCAGCGCTTGAACCAGATCGTCGAGATTCTTGTAAGGCGAATCGCTTTTTACCGCAATCGCGCCATAGCTGGTGCCCACAGCTGCGAGCCAGCGCACGGCGCCTTCGTCGAAGCGTCCGAATTTGCCCTGTGCCAGGTTGAGCAATGAGCCACTCGACCACGCTACCAGCGTGCCCGCGTCGGCGGGGCGCTGGGCGACCACTGCGTTATACGCCACAGCGCCTACACCGCCTGGCATGTACGTGACGCGCATCGGTTTGCTGAGTAGCTTTTCGTTCACCAGCGCGCTTTGCGCCAGTTTACACGTCAAGTCAAAACCGCCACCGGGCGAGGCAGGGGCGATGCATTCCGGGCGTTTGGGTTCAGCGATGGCGTTGCTTGCCAGCACGAAGCAGCTGGCAGCTAGGGCAAGGGCGCGCAGTGATGGTTTCATGGTGTCTCCTGGGGGAGTTTTTGTTGTTAGGGAAGGTGCGAGGCCGTGTCACGACACGGGGATGCCGCAACCTGTGAGCAACCGGATGTCAGCAGGGCTGAGTGTCAATGGGGGGCGAGGGCATAGGTGACGCAGACGCAACGTTGCGCAGATCGAAGGCATTGGGCAAAAAAGGAGTAAACGGGCAGGCCAGAAGGGCCAAGGCTTGAACGCCGGCATGCAGTGGTGCTCCGTTATTGTTCTTATTGGCGAAAACGCTTCGAGGCGTTTTTCGGGTCGTTACGTCAGCCATCGTGCAGACAGTAGAAACGGTCTGTTTTGAGATCCTAGTCGGCCAACCTTTCACCAACCTTTCAGCTCGGATTCATGTTGTATCGGGCTTCACAGGCGGGCTGGCGTCTGTACACTCCCGGCAAAGAAAGGCGTATGCCTATAAAAATAATGAGGACGATCCGATGCGTGTGCTCTTGGTCGAGGACCAGCCGCAACTGGCCGAAAGTGTTGCTCAAGCGTTGAAAAGTACCGGTCTGACCGTCGATGTGTTGCACGATGGCGTGGCTGCCGACCTGGCGTTGGCCAGTGAAGAATATGCCGTGGTAATTCTGGATGTGGGGTTGCCGCGCATGGATGGTTTTGAAGTGCTGGAGCGATTGCGTGCCCGGGGTAAAACCCTGCCGGTGTTGATGTTGACGGCCCGCAGTGACGTGAAGGACCGGGTTCATGGGCTTAACCTGGGCGCGGATGATTATCTGGCCAAGCCGTTTGAGCTGAGCGAGATGGAAGCCCGGGTCAAAGCCCTGTTACGGCGCAGTGTGTTAGGTGGCGAACGTCAGCAGCAGTGCGGGGACTTGGTATACGACTTGGAAACCCGGCGCTTCACCCTGGGCGATGAACTGCTGACCCTGACGTCCCGCGAGCAAGCGGTGCTGGAGGCTTTGATTGCCCGGCCGGGCCGGGTCATGAGCAAGGAACAACTGGCGGCGCATGTGTTTGGTCTCGACGAAGAAACCAGCCCCGATGCCATCGAAATTTACGTTCATCGATTGCGCAAAAAACTGGATGGGCAACGCGTGGCCATCGTGACGTTCCGGGGGTTGGGTTATTTGTTGGAAAGCCGTGATGCATAAGCTCGGCAGCTTGCGCTGGCGACTGCTTTGGCACCTGACCCTGATGCTGGTGGTGTTGATGCTGGCGAGCAGCTTGAGTGCCTACTTCAATGGCCGCGAGGCGGCTGATACGGCGTATGACCGAACATTGCTGGCGTCTGCGCGCACCATCGCGGCGGGCTTGTCGCAGCGCGATGGCAGCTTGAGCGCCGATGTGCCCTACGTCGCGCTGGACACCTTTGCCTATGACAGCGCGGGGCGAATCTATTACCAGGTTAATGACATTCATCAGCGCCTGATTTCAGGGTATGAAAACTTGCCAGCGCCTCCGCCCGGTACGTTGCGTACGGATGATTACCCCGCGTTGGCGCGTTTTTATGATGGCCAGTATCAGGGGCAAAACGTGCGCGTGGTGAGTTTGCTCAAGGCGGTCAGCGAACCCGACATGAATGGCATGGCTGAAATTCGGGTGGCCGAAACCGATGAGGCTCGGGTTTCAATGGCGCGCAGCCTGATGGCAGACACTGTGCTGCGTCTGGGGATGCTCGGGCTGGGTGCGATGTTGGTGGTGTGGTTTGCCGTCAGCGCTGCATTGCGTCCGCTGGAGCGGTTGCGCACGGCAGTGGAGGAGCGTGAAGCGGATGACTTGCGGCCTTTGCCGCTGGTGCCGGTGCAGCGTGAGCTGTGGCCGCTGGTGCAGGCGCTCAATCACTTCACAGAGCGTTTGCGCGGGCAGTTTGAGCGTCAGGCGCAGTTTATTGCCGATGCCTCCCATGAACTACGGACTCCGCTGGCGGTGCTCAAGGCTCAGTTGGAACTGGGCCTGCGGGCCCGTGATCCGAATGTGTGGCGCACGACCCTGACACAGGCGGTACAGGGCACCGACAGGGTTACGCATCTGGCCAATCAATTATTGTCGCTGGCGCGGATCGAGAATGGGGCGCGGGCGATTGCCGAAGGGGGCGCGCAGTTACTGGACTTGAGCCAGTTGGCACGTGAACTGGGCATGGCGATGGCGCCCTTGGCGCATGCCCGTGGCGTAGCGCTGGCGCTTGAGGCGGATCAGCCTGTGTGGCTGCACGGCGAGCCTACGTTACTCAATGAGTTGCTCAGTAACCTGATAGACAATGCGCTGGCCCACACCCCCTCCGGGGGCAACGTGATCTTGCGCGTCATTGCACCTGCCGTGCTGGAAGTTGAGGACGATGGTCCGGGGATTCCCCATGAAGACCGTGAGCGGGTATTCGAGCGGTTTTACCGGCGAAATCCTTCTGTGGCGGGTTCCGGGCTTGGATTGGCAATTGTCGGGGAAATCTGCCGCGCTCACCTGGCACACATTTCCTTGCATGATGGCGCGCAAGGTGGGTTGAAGGTGCGGGTCAGTTTTGTGCACGTCCAGCACTGAAGGGGGCGTCGCTCAAATAAACATGCCGCGTGCGGCGTTAAGCTCTTCCTGCAGTGTGCTGCTCAGGCCATCAAGGCCTAGCCTTTTAAAGGCGGGAAGGGTGCTCAGCTCAATGTTCAAGAGGGCGCAATCGCTGTGCTTAAGGCAGAAAACTGTGGCGATCTGCACCAGGTCGATGTAATCCACTTCAGCTGTTTCGCGAGAAAAGTCCAGATACTGACCCGGAAGTTTGACCAACATTTCAGGGAATTCCCACACGCTCAGCAGTTTGTCGCCAATGAGCGGGTGGATATTTTCGATGACATGGTTAAGGGAGACCGGATCCGAGAGCAGTTCGTTGTGTTCTTCGGCGTAGGTCAGGATCGGCAGCACACCGATTTGATGCACCAGTCCGCCCAGGGCCGCCTGATCCGGTTTGAGCGATGTGCAATGCCGGGACAAGGCGTAACAAATGCCGGCTATTTCCAGGCTTTGGCGCCACACGTCACGCATTTTGTTTTCAACCACCTCGGAGCGGGCATGGAAGATTTGCTCCATGACCAGCCCGATCGCGAGGTTGCTGCTGTAGTTGACACCCAGCCGGGTGATGGCCGTGTGCAGGTTGGTGACTTCCTGAGTGGCGCGCAGCAGCGGGCTGTTGACCACTTTGATCAGGCGCGCTGACAGTGCGGTGTCACGGCCAATGACTTTGCTCAGGTTGCTGACGCTGATATCGGGATTTTCGGCGGCCTTGCGAATGTTCAACGCTACTTCGGGTAGCGTGGGCAGAACCAGGTCATCTTTGGTAATGGCCTGAATCAAATCCTTTTGGACCTTATGCGCCAGGTTGCTCATTTCTGTTCTCTAGGATGCTGCGTTTCAAGGTGTTGCAATTCAGCGCTGGATTTCGCGATCACGGTCCAATTGATAAGGCAGATCCAGAAGGGTTAATTCAGGGCCTTGCGCATCACCCAGATGCACATTGCCGGCTTGCGCTGCTTCAGATTGCAGGACAGCCAGCACTTCAACGCCGTGCTCACTGCGGGCGCCGATTACGACTTCGCCAATGGCGCTGCTATGAGTCGGGGCGTAGAGAGGAGTTCCCGGTAATGGCACGTCATTGATCGCGAGCGACAAGCGGTAGAGGTGGCGCTTGAGTTTGCCCAGGTATTGCATGCGCGCCACGATTTCCTGACCTGTGTAACACCCTTTCTTGAAGCTCACGCCACCGACGGCCTGCAAGTTGATCATTTGCGGGATGAACAGCTCGCGTGTCTGTTCCATCACTTGACCGATACCGGCACGTACTTGCCCGAGCAACCAGTCGTTGAGGGTTGCTTGAGGCAGGTGGGCTTGCAATTCGCGGGTCAGGTTTTCGGCTTGATCGACCGGCGCCCAGAGTTCGGCACGATCCTGGCTGGCGCGAATTGCGATCAGACCGTTGGCACGCGCGACGCTGTCGGTTTCGGCTGGCAGCTCGAGACCGAGCCGGGTCAGCACGGCGTCTGCCCCGGCGAGGCCGAAGCGTACCCAGTTAGCGCTGTCATCAGTGAGTATGGACTTTGAGAAGACGGCGTATTTTTTCAGGTCGGCCAGTTGCGGCTCAATCAGTTCGCGGGCCATGGCCAGCAAGCAGCCGTCGGGTTGAAGCAGGATGCGAAAGCTCGATTGCATGCGGCCTTTTTGCGTGCAGCGTGCGCCCAGGCTGGAGCGGGTGTCGCTCAGGTAGTTGAGGTTGCAGGTCAGTTGCCCTTGCAAAAACTTGCTGGCGTCGCTGCCGATCACAGCAAGAACGCCTTCGTGGGTCAGGGTGCAGAAAAAAGCAGAGTCGGCCATGGTTGTTCGCAGGTCAAAAAGTCTGACTGACATCATAGAGGGGCGATCCTTAAATGGATAGTTCGCGCAGGACCTGCGGGGCCCGACCAAAGCCGACTGGCCTATGTTGGATCGGCCTGTATACTTGCGCTCTATTTGAGGAGCGCTCCATGGTCGAAGATGTTGAACTCAATCGTCTTTACTGGCACAGCCGTCGCGGCATGCTTGAACTTGACGTGTTGCTGGTGCCTTTCGTAAAAGAGGTGTACGCCACCCTCAATGATGTTGACCGCGAGTGCTATCGCAGGCTGCTGGAATGTGAGGATCAGGACATGTTCGGCTGGTTCATGGAGCGCAGCGAGTCGTCTGACCCTGAGCTGCAGCGCATGGTTCGCATGATTCTGGACCGTGTCCAGCCCAAATAATTATTTCGAATGCCGCTGGCGTGCTTCCGGGCACCTGCTGGCGGCGTATCTCGCAGCCCAGGCGCTGGCGCTGATCTCAATTGGCCTTCTGTCGATTCCCCTCTGGGCCCGTATGCTCGGTGTTTTAGCGTGCCTGTCGCATGGGGTTTGGGTGTTGCCGCGGCATATTCGCTTGACGCATCCGACGGCTATCACGGGGTTGCGCCGTACTGCCGAGGGCTGGCAGCTATGGAGTCGGACCTCGGGTTGGCAAGCGGTGCAGTTGCGCCGTGACAGCATGGCGTTGCCGATGCTGGTGATTGTGCGCTTCAGCCTGCGCGGTGAGCGCCGCGTGCGGGCTGTGTGCATTCCCCGCGACGCGTTGGCGCCCGATCAGCATCGGCGCCTGCGCGTTCGGCTCAAGTTCAGTCGGCGTAGGTGGTTGGCACCAGAATAGTGTCCAGTGCTTCTGGCAGCATGTGCGGGTAGTCGAGCGTGTAATGCAAGCCTCGGGACTCTTTTCGGGCCATGGCGCTGCGGATCATCAGCTCGGCCACTTGCGCCAGATTACGTAACTCGATCAGGTCGCGGCTGACTTTGTAATTGCTGTAAAACTCGTCGATTTCATCGAGCAACAAACGCACGCGATGCTGGGCGCGTTGCAGGCGCTTGTTGGTGCGCACGATGCCCACGTAGTCCCACATGAAGCGCCGCAACTCATCCCAGTTGTGGGCGATGATCACGTCTTCATCCGAGTCGGTAACCTGGCTGGCGTCCCAACTTGGCAAGGCCACTGGAATGGCCACTTGTTGCAACTGCGAGAGGATGTCGTCAGCGGCTGCACGGCCATACACAAAGCATTCCAGCAGCGAGTTGCTGGCCATGCGGTTGGCGCCATGCAGGCCGGTGAAGCTGGTTTCGCCAATGGCATACAGGCCCGGGACGTCGGTTCGGCCATGGGCGTCCACCATCACCCCGCCACAGGTGTAATGCGCAGCCGGTACTACCGGGATAGCCTGGCGGGTGATGTCGATGGAAAAGCCGAGGCAGCGTTCATAAACAGTCGGGAAGTGGGTTTTGATGAATGTTTCGGACTGATGGCTGATGTCCAGATAAACGCAATCAATGCCCAGGCGCTTCATCTCGTGGTCAATGGCACGGGCGACGATATCGCGAGGCGCCAATTCACCTCGAGGGTCGAAGCGGTGCATGAATCGCTCGCCATTCGGCAGTTTCAAATGAGCGCCTTCGCCCCGCAGGGCTTCGGTGATCAAAAAGCTTTTGGCTTGCGGGTGGTACAGGCAGGTGGGGTGAAACTGATTGAACTCCAGGTTCGCCACCCGGCAACCGGAGCGCCATGCCATGGCAATGCCATCGCCACAGGCGCCATCGGGGTTGCTGGTATAAAGGTAGACTTTGGCAGCTCCGCCGGTCGCCAGAATAGTGAAGCGCGCCCCGAACGTGTCAACTTCCCCGGTACTGCGATTGAGAACATAGGCGCCCAGGCAGCGATCGCCTTCCAGCCCCAGTCTGCGCTCGGTAATCAGATCCACAGCGACCCGTTGCTCGAGCAGCTCAATGTTGGGCCGCTGCTGTGCTTGTTCGAGCAAGGTTTTGAAAATGGCGGCGCCTGTGGCATCGGCTGCGTGGATGATGCGCCGGTGGCTGTGACCGCCTTCGCGGGTCAGGTGGAACTCAAACCCGGCATGTTGCGGGTTGGCAGGTTCATCGCGGGTAAAGGGCACGCCTTGATCGATCAGCCACTGGATGGCTTCGCGACTGTGCTCGACGGTGAAGCGCACGGCGTCTTCATGGCACAGGCCGCCACCGGCGTTAAGGGTGTCTTCGACATGGGATTGAACGGTGTCGGTGTCATCCAGCACGGCGGCCACGCCACCTTGTGCCCAGAACGTCGAGCCATTGGCCAGATCGCCCTTGCTGAGGACTGCAATGCGCAAGTGGCTGGGCAAGGTAAGCGCGAGGCTCAAACCGGCAGCGCCGCTGCCAATCACCAGCACATCATGTTGAAAATGTTGGCTCATTCTTCTGACGTCCGCAAAAAAAGCGCCCACTAGTATATAGAGGGGGGGATCGGCACAATAGCCGGGCCTTTATGGCATTGTGAAACTACAGCGGGCACGAAGTGTGCCTCACTCGTGAGGCATCTGTATGCCGATTTGCAGAATAAATCTGCCAGCATCGGCCGGGCTGAACGCTTGCAGGGCTCCATGTCGATGCAGTCAAACAATGCGCGGCACCTCTGTCGGATTATTGAACTTTTTCTATAGGCCAATGTTCCATAGAGGGTTGCCCATCATGAAGGGGAGCAGCGTTGGCTTTGAAGCGGAGCTTGCGGTACGGCTTCAGCAGGTAAATTCAACGACAAGATTATCGACGCAGCCGGCCTGGCCCGTGCTGCGTTTTCGTGCGTGCCAAATCCGAGTGCGCAGGAAACTTGCCAGGGGGGAGAGAACTTTTGCGTAAAGCCCGAGTCTATGTTTGCAAGCCTGATCAATTAGCAAAGCAATCACCCTCTCGGTCTTATGAGGAGTATTCATGCTAACCCAGGAAGAGGATCAGCAGCTGGTCGAGCGCGTACAGCGTGGCGACAAGCGTGCATTTGATCTGCTAGTGCTGAAATACCAGCACAAAATTCTCGGGTTGATCGTGCGTTTTGTGCACGACACCCATGAAGCCCAGGACGTTGCACAAGAAGCCTTTATCAAGGCTTACCGGGCACTTGGTAATTTTCGCGGTGACAGCGCCTTTTATACATGGCTGTACCGAATCGCCATTAACACGGCGAAGAATTACCTGGTTTCACGCGGTCGACGTCCGCCTGACAGTGATGTGAGTTCTGAGGACGCTGAGTTTTACGATGGTGACCATGGCCTGAAAGATCTTGAATCACCGGAGCGCGCATTGCTCCGTGACGAGATTGAAGGAACCGTTCATCGCACGATTCAGCTATTACCAGAAGATCTACGAACGGCGTTAACTTTACGCGAATTCGACGGTCTGAGTTACGAGGACATTGCGAGCGTCATGCAATGTCCGGTGGGTACCGTGCGCTCCCGGATTTTCCGCGCTCGGGAAGCCATCGATAAAGCCCTGCAACCTTTGTTGCAGGAAACCTGAGACAGCGGCGACAGCCAAGAGAGGAACCGCCATGAGTCGTGAAGCCCTGCAGGAATCGCTGTCCGCGGTGATGGATAACGAAGCGGACGAACTGGAATTACGTCGGGTGTTGAACGCCTTTGACGATGCGCATACACGTGATACCTGGTCCCGTTACCAGGTAGCCCGTGCGGCGATGCACAAGGATTTGATGATTCCCAAGCTGGACATCGCATCTGCCGTATCGGCCGCCTTGGCCGAAGAACAAACCCCGGTCAAAGTGGCCCGTGGTCCCTGGAAGAGCATTGGCCGTCTGGCTGTCGCGGCTTCAGTGACCGTGGCAGTTCTGGCGGGCGTAAGGCTTTATAACCAGGATGACATCGTGGGTGCTGAACTGGCCCAGCAAGGCACTCAGCCAAGCATGAGCGCACCGATGGTCAAAGGTCCGGCAGTGCTGGCTAACTACAGCGAAAGTGCTGATCAGGCCACAGGCCCGATGGCTAACGGTGTATTGCAAGGTCAGTCGGGCTGGCAGGATCAACGTTTGCCTGGCTACTTGCGTCAGCATGCCCAGCAAGCTGCGATGAAAGGCACTGAAGGCGTACTGCCGTACGCACGTGCAGCCAGTCTGGAAAACCGTTAAGCCCCATGCGCGTCCTCCCTCTGTTACCGCTGTTGCTCAGTGGCTGGTTTACAGTACCAGCCCATGCCGATGAAGCTCAGGACTGGCTCAAACGTCTTGGGCAGGCCGAGCAACAGCAGAGCTATCAAGGCACTTTCGTTTATGAACGTAACGGTAGTTTTTCTACCCACAGCATTTGGCACTTGGTGCAGGATGGGAAGGTTCGTGAGCGTTTGTTGCAACTTGACGGTGCTGCTCAAGAAGTGGTGCGCACGGATGGCCGCACCGAGTGTGTTACCGGCAAGTTAGTGTCGGGTCTTGCAGGTGTGTCGGCTGCCTCGGCACGCATACTGGATGCCGATAAAGTCAGCAATTGGTATAGCGTTGCCAAAGCGGGTGATTCACGTGTGGCGGGACGGCCGGTTGCTGTTATTTCACTGACCCCGCGCGATCAGCACCGGTATGGCATTGAACTGTATCTGGATCGCCAGACAGGCTTGCCGCTGAAGTCATTGCTGCTCAATGACAAAGGGCAGTTGTTGGAACGTTTTCAGTTCACGGACCTTGATCCACGGACGCCCGATGCCGAGTTGCTCAAGCCGACTGTTCAATGTCGTCCGATCAACCTTGCTGAGTCCAAAGACCAAGGCGTCAAAGCGACTCACAGTTGGCATTCGGAATGGCTTCCGCCCGGTTTTGAGTTGGTCAACAGTACTGCACACCGAGATCCGAAGAGCAAATCCGAAGTCACCAGTCTCCTGTATGACGATGGCCTGACTCGATTCTCTGTCTTTCTTGAGCCTCTGAATGGCGCTTCAGCCCCCGACACACGGGTTCAGCTAGGCCCTACTGCGGCGGTTTCACGGCATCTTACGACCAGCGATGGCGATATTCTGGCCACTGTGGTCGGGGAGATCCCGATCGGAACTGCTGAACGCATTGCCCTGAACATGCGTGCCGGTCAGGCACCCGCACAGGCTAAGCCATAGTGGTGCGCAGAAATGTCTGGTGATGAATTTCATTTGCCAAACCTTTCATCTTTTTCTATAGGTCAGAGCCCTAAAGGCTCTGGCCTTGTTTGTTTTCGGGTATCCAAAAAATGGGTCTATGCTTTGACCTGGACCTTTGGATACCAGCCGCTTAACTCTGCTTGCTATTAACGGGAGCTGTATGTCGATGCCTCGATTGAAAAATTATTTACCCATTTTTGCGGCCGTGATGATGTTAGGGCAGGCAGTTCCGGCCTTGGCAGATGCGCCCTTGGTGCAGCTGCCGGACTTTACGCAATTGGTGGAACAAGCCTCCCCGGCAGTCGTGAACATCAGCACCACGCAAAAACTTCCCGAGCGTCGGGTCTCCAACATGGGGCAAATGCCTGATCTGGAAGGCTTGCCGCCAGGCCTGCGTGACTTCTTCGAACGCAGTATCCCGCAGGCACCGCGCAGCGGCGGCGGGCGTCAACGTGAAGCCCAGTCCTTGGGTTCGGGATTCATCATTTCTCCCGATGGCTACATCCTGACCAACAATCACGTAGTGGCGGATGCGGATGAAATCATCGTTCGTTTGTCTGACCGCAGCGAAATGAAAGCCAAATTGATCGGCACTGACCCGCGTTCTGACGTGGCGCTGCTGAAAATCGATGGCAAAAACCTGCCTGTGCTCAAACTCGGCAAGTCGCAGGACTTGAAGGCTGGCCAGTGGGTGGTTGCAATCGGTTCGCCGTTTGGCTTCGACCACACCGTGACCCAAGGCATCATCAGCGCCATCGGGCGCAGCCTGCCGAACGAAAGCTACGTACCGTTTATCCAGACCGACGTGCCAATCAACCCGGGTAACTCTGGTGGTCCGTTGTTTAACCTGGCCGGTGAAGTGGTCGGGATCAACTCCCAGATCTACACCCGCTCAGGCGGCTTTATGGGTGTTTCGTTCGCTATCCCTATCGATGTCGCGATGGACGTGTCCAACCAGCTTAAAAGCGGTGGCAAGGTTAGCCGTGGCTGGCTGGGCGTAGTGATTCAAGAGGTCAACAAAGACCTGGCTGAATCCTTCGGTCTGGAAAAACCCGCTGGCGCGCTGGTGGCTCAGGTATTGGAAGACGGACCGGCTGCCAAAGGCGGGCTGCAAGTGGGGGATGTGATCTTGAGCATGAACGGTCAACCGATCGTCATGTCAGCTGATTTGCCGCATTTGGTAGGCGCACTCAAAGCCGGGAGCAAGGCGAGCCTTGAAGTCGTTCGCGACGGCAAGCGTAAAACCCTCGACCTGACCGTGGGTGCGATTCCTGACGAAGGCAAGGAAATGGATTCCCCAAGTGGCGCAGAACGCAGCAGCAACCGTTTGGGTGTATCTGTGGCGGACTTGAGTGAAGAGCAGAAGAAAGCCAATGACATCAAAGGTGGCGTGATCATCAAGGATGTTCAGGATGGCCCGGCTGCCCTGATTGGTCTGCGTCCTGGCGATGTCATCACGCACCTTAACAACCAGGCGATCAGCGATGCCAAGCAGTTCACTGAAATTGCCAAGGCATTGCCTAAGAACCGTTCGGTGTCGATGCGCGTACTGCGTCAAGGTCGTGCGAGCTTCATCACCTTCAAGTTGGCAGAGTAAGCCGTCAGATTGTATCGGTGGCGACGATGATCGAAACCTGACGCAACCGCTGTAATGAAAAAACCCGTATCGAGAGATACGGGTTTTTTTGTGATGGCTTATTTCTTTTTTTGCTTGGGAATTCTGACTAATTGCGTGCCGGAGTACATGTCATGCCAGGTGCGTTTTTGTTTATCGAAGAGTGACCAGACGAAACCGAGCCCGAAACATAGCCACGAACCGATCGACACAATAAACCGCAGCAGCGCCTGCCACAGGCTGATAGCCGTTCCGTCTGCATTCTGGACACGAACGCCCCACACCTGCATGCCAAGGGTTTGCCCGGAGTGCGTCCAGAACTTGGCAAAGAACCCGAACAATACAAAAAACAGAATAGTTGATAACAAGGGGTCGCCGTCCAGTGCGCCGGTTTCGGACAAGGCACGCATTTTGGCCTCGCCGATAAACGCCATCATGATCAGTTTGTAAATGAACGTGGTAACGATCATCAGCGCCGTGCACAGCAAAAAATCGTAGAACATGGCTGCCAGGCGGCGCCCCAGTCCAGCGGCGGGAAACGCGCCTTGAGGGCTTAAAGGTTGTTTCGACATGGCAGGGTCTCTGAAGGAAAAAAGCCATTTTACGGAATTACGCCCATAAAAAAGCCTCTGATGTCACCATCAGAGGCTTTTCTGTACGAGAACGTTAAGCTTCGGCTTGAACTTCGTCAGCCTGCATGCCTTTTTGGCCCTGCACAGCGATGAAGGTCACTTTCTGGCCTTCTTTCAGGCTTTTGAAACCGTTGCCCTGAATGGCACGGAAGTGCACGAACAGATCCGGACCGCTTTCCGGCGTAATAAAACCAAAACCTTTCTCATCGTTAAACCACTTAACGGTACCGCTCTGACGTTGGGACATTTCTTAATTCCTTGACGCTAACAATTAATGACAGTCTCTTTCACAGGAAAGAGTACTGGTGCTGGGTTGCAGGAAAGTAAGAGACGTCGAACGGGTTGTAGCAAACTTAGAGCTACTGCCCAGGTCACGATTCCAGCGACCCATGCAAACACAGTGGGCAAACTCTACGACAACTTAGATGATAAAAACAAGCCCCGAAAATAAACCGTCCATCCCTGCTTTTCAAAGGCTATGACGGTTTTTTAAAAGCGCTTGCGGTATAGAACGGTTCAATTGTTTTCATAATTAAACGCGGGGTTTCACTATCGAAAGTGTGCACACTTATGTGGCAGTTGCATGACGCGCCGGTGGGCTGAACATGCAACTGTGTAACTTTCAGTGAAGCGTTTAACCTCTGTAATAACGCTGTGGCACAAACGGCATTTTCGACACTTTCATCGCGACTCGCTTACCGCGCACGATTGCCCATACATCGGTGTCCACGGGCGTATAGGCGAAGTCCAGATAACCCATGGCCAGCGGTGCGCCCAGCGTAGGACCAAACCCTCCGCTGCACACATTGCCAATCACATTGCCCTGCGCATCTACAATCTCGGCCCCTTCGCGCACGGGTGTTCGTTCTTGGGGCAGCAGGCCGACCCGTTTGCGTGCAACGCCGTTCTGTTGTTGGGCGAAGATCGTTTCGGCCCCCGGGAACCCTCCTGCACGGGGTCCGTCTGCGCGGCGGGCCTTTGAGATGGCCCATAGCAGACTGGCTTCAATCGGAGTGGTGTGCGCATTCATGTCATGACCGTACAGACACAGCCCTGCTTCCAGTCGCAGCGAGTCACGTGCGCCAAGGCCAATGGCCTTTACTTCGGGTTGGTCGAGCAGATGACGCGCCAGTGTTTCAGCCTGTTCGCGGGGTACTGAAATCTCAAAACCGTCTTCACCGGTATAGCCGGAACGACTGACGTAGCAGTCCGCGTCCATCAGGTTGACCGGGGCGAATTGCATGAACGTCATCTTCGCCACTTCCGGGGCCAGACGCGCCAGCACCGTGACGGCTTCGGGGCCTTGCAAGGCGAGCAGGGCGCGTGACTCAAACAGCGGCTCAATCTCGCAGCTATCACCCAAGTGCTGACGCAGATGCGCGAGGTCCTGCGCCTTGCAGGCTGCGTTGACCACCAGAAACAGCTCATCATTGCCCAGGTTGGCCACCATCAGGTCATCCAGAATGCCGCCTTGTGGGTTGGTAAACATGGCATATCGTTGCATGCCCACCGGCAGGTCGAGGATATCCACCGGGACCAGCGTCTCAAGGCCTTTTGCCGCCTGGGCGCCGCGCAGGCGGATCTGGCCCATGTGCGACACATCAAACAATCCGGCGTGTTCGCGGGTGTGTTGGTGCTCCTTCATCACGCCCAGCGGGTACTGCACCGGCATGTCATAGCCGGCAAACGGCACCATGCGCGCGCCGAGCTCAAGATGCAGGGCGTGCAGCGGGGTTTTAAGCAGTTGTTCGGTAGACATTCATGACTCCTTGAAAATCAGCACTCAATAATGTTGACGGCCAGGCCACCGCGAGCCGTTTCTTTGTATTTGCTTTTCATGTCGGCGCCGGTCTGGCGCATGGTGCGGATCACCTTGTCCAGCGAAACAAAATGCTGACCGTCGCCGCGCAGGGCCATGCGCACGGCGTTGATGGCTTTCACTGAACCCATGGCGTTGCGCTCGATGCAAGGCACTTGCACCAGCCCGCCAATGGGGTCACAGGTCAGCCCCAAGTTGTGCTCCATACCGATTTCAGCGGCGTTTTCGACTTGCTGCACAGTACCGCCGAGTACTTCGCACAGGGCTCCTGCGGCCATCGAGCAGGCCACCCCGACTTCGCCCTGACAGCCAACTTCGGCCCCTGAGATCGATGCGTTTTCTTTGTACAACATGCCAATGGCCGCCGCCGTCAGCAAAAAGCGCACGACGCCCTCTTCATTGGCGCCCCCGATAAAGCGCATGTAGTAATGCAGTACCGCCGGAATAATGCCGGCCGCGCCGTTGGTAGGGGCTGTGACCACCCGGCCACCGTTGGCGTTTTCTTCGTTAACGGCCAGCGCGTACAGGTTCACCCAGTCGAGTACTGACAGCGCGTCGCGCAATGAGGCTTCAGGGTTGGTGCATAACTGGTGATGCAAGGCTGCAGCCCGGCGTTTGACCTTCAACCCGCCTGGCAGGATGCCTTCATGACGACAGCCCGCGCTGACACAGTCCTGCATCACTTGCCAGATCTTCAGCAAACCGCTTCGGGTCTCGGCTTCAGGCCGCCACGCACGTTCATTGGCCAGCATGACCTGGCTGATCGACAGGTTGTGGGTGACGCAGTGGCGCAACAGGTCTTTGGCTGTCTTAAACGGGTAGGTGAGTTCGGTACTGTCCTCGACGATCCGGTCAGCCCCCGCCGCCCCTTCGTCCACCACGAAGCCTCCCCCCACCGAGTAATACTCGCGGCTGCGGACCTGAATACCCGCCGCGTCAAGGGCGCGAAAAATCATGCCGTTCGGGTGGTAGGGAAGGGGTTTGCGAATCATCGCCAAGTGCAATTTTTCGTTGAATTCGATGCTGTGGCAGCCCAGCAGGTTCAAGTGTCCGCTGTGGCGAATTGTGGCCAGACGTTCGTCCACGGTGTCCGTATTGACGGTATCCGGGTGTTCGCCTTCGAGCCCCAGAAGTACGGCCTTGTCGCTGCCGTGACCTTTACCGGTGGCTCCGAGCGAGCCATACAATTCCACTTTGACGCAGGCTGTTTGCTGCAAGAGTTCATCACGCTGCAACCCTTCAACAAACCGTGCTGCAGCCCGCATGGGGCCGACAGTGTGTGAGCTGGAAGGGCCGATGCCAATTTTGAACAGGTCGAACACGCTTAACGCCATGGGGTTCTCCGGTTTCTTATAAAGGTATTGGCATAAAGTCGATAAGCCCGCCGGATCGGTTTAACCCGCTCCGGCGGGGGATGGGTGATGTCAGGCCTCCTGATAGCTCTCGATGGATGGGCACGCGCAGACCAGATTGCGATCGCCAAACACGTTATCGACACGACCAACCGGCGGCCAGTATTTGCCATCGATCAATGACTCGACCGGGTACACCGCCTGTTCGCGGCTGTACGGGTGGGTCCATTCGCCGACCATTTCCGCCGCCGTGTGCGGGGCGTTTTTCAACGGGTTGTCTTCTTTGTCCAGCGTACCGTTTTCAACCGCGCGGATTTCTTCGCGAATGCGGATCATGGCGTCGCAGAAGCGATCCAGCTCGTGTTTGGACTCACTCTCGGTAGGTTCGATCATCAGCGTGCCGGCCACCGGGAACGACATAGTGGGCGCATGGAAGCCGAAGTCGATCAGGCGCTTGGCCACGTCATCTACGCTGATCCCGCTGCTGTCCTTGAGCGGGCGCAGGTCGAGGATGCATTCGTGCGCCACCAGCCCGTTGCTGCCCGAATACAGCACGGGGTAGTGCTCTTCGAGGCGGCGGGCGATGTAATTGGCATTGAGAATGGCCATTTGCGAAGCGCGCTTGAGGCCTTCGCCGCCCATCATGCGGATGTACATCCAGGTGATGGGCAGAATGCTCGCGCTGCCAAACGGTGCGGCGCACACCGCACCCTGTTTGCGAGGCAAACTGGCATGGCCTGGCAAGAAGGGGGTCAAGTGCGACTTGACGCCAATCGGGCCGACGCCCGGGCCGCCGCCGCCGTGGGGGATACAAAAGGTTTTATGCAGGTTGAGGTGAGACACGTCGCCACCGAACTTACCCGGTGCGCATAAGCCCACCATCGCATTCATGTTGGCGCCGTCGATGTACACCTGACCGCCGTTGTCGTGAATGATGCCGCAGATTTCACGGATACCCTCTTCGAACACACCGTGGGTCGACGGGTAGGTAATCATCAGTGCTGCCAGATGTTCACGGTGTTCGATGGCCTTGGCACGCAGGTCTTCAATGTCAACGTTGCCGCGCGCATCGCAGGCCGTGACCACCACGCGCATGCCCGCCATGTTGGCGGTCGCCGGGTTGGTGCCGTGGGCGGAGGACGGGATCAGGCAGATGTCGCGGCGCTCGTCGCCACGGCTCTGGTGATAGGCACGAATGGCCAGCAGCCCGGCGTATTCGCCCTGTGAGCCTGCGTTGGGTTGCAGGGAAATGGCGTCATAACCGGTGGCGGCGCACAGCATCGCTTCCAGTTCAGCCGTGAGCTGCTGGTAACCCTGACTTTGCTCGGCCGGAGCGAACGGGTGCAGGTTGCCAAACTCGGCCCAGGTCACCGGGATCATCTCGCTGGCCGCGTTGAGTTTCATGGTGCAAGAGCCCAGCGGAATCATGGTGCGATCCAGTGCCAGGTCCTTGTCTGCCAAACGACGCAGGTAGCGCATCAGTTCGGTTTCAGAGTGATAACGGTTGAACACCGGGTGGCTGAGGATCGGCGATTGGCGCAGCAGGGCGGCGGGCAGGGTGCCGTTCACGTGGGCGGCCAGGGTGTCGAAGTCCGGCAGTGCTTGCCCTTCTGCAGCGAGCAGGGCCCACAGCGCAGTGACATCGGACGGGCCGCAGGTTTCATCCAGCGACACGCCCAGACGCTCGTCATCCACCACGCGCAGGTTGATGCGTTTGGCATGCGCGTTGGCATGCAGGGCCGCTGTGTGGGCGCCTGTGTGCAGGGTCAGGGTGTCGAAAAACTCGATCTGCTCCACGCTCAGCCCCAGTGCAGTCAGGCCCTTGGCCAGAATGGCCGTAAGCTGATGGACGCGCCGGGCAATTTGAGCCAGGCCCTGAGGGCCGTGGTAGACGGCGTACATGCTGGCGATGTTGGCCAGCAACACTTGCGCGGTGCAGATATTGCTCGTGGCCTTCTCGCGGCGGATGTGCTGCTCGCGGGTTTGCATGGCCAGACGCAGCGCAGGTTTGCCGTGACGATCCACCGACACACCCACCAGACGCCCCGGCATGTCGCGTTTGAACGCGTCACGGGTAGCGAAATACGCTGCATGCGGGCCGCCGAAACCCAGTGGCACGCCAAAACGCTGTGCGCTGCCGATGGCCACGTCGGCGCCGAATTCGCCCGGAGGCGTCAGCAGGGTCAGGGCCAGCAAGTCTGCAGCCACGGCCACCAGGGCGTGGGCGGCGTGAAAGCGCTCGACCAGCTCGCGGTAGTCGAACACATCGCCGTTGCTCGCCGGGTATTGCAGCAGTGCGCCGAAGAACGGGGACAGGTCGCTCAGACTGCGTTCGTCGCCTACGACCACCTCGATGCCCAGCGGTTCTGCACGGGTGCGTAACACGTCGAGGGTTTGCGGGTGGCAATGGCGCGATGCAAAGAATGCACGGCCGGATTTGTTTTTGCTCAGGCGCTTGCAGAAGGTCATGGCTTCAGCCGCAGCGGTGGCTTCGTCGAGCAACGAAGCGTTGGCAATCGGCAGGCCGCTGAGGTCGCTGATGAGGGTCTGGAAATTGAGCAGCGCTTCCAGACGCCCTTGGGAAATTTCCGGCTGGTATGGCGTATACGCGGTGTACCACGCCGGGTTTTCCAACAGATTGCGCAAGATCGGCGCGGGCGTGTGGCAATTGTAATAGCCCTGGCCGATGTAGGTTTTACAGAGCTGGTTTTTACCGGCGATGGCTTTGATCGATGCCAATGCATCGGCTTCGCTTTGCCCGGCGGGCAGGTTGAGCACGCTGGTGCCCTTGATGCTCTCAGGGATCACACTGGCGCTCAGGGCCTCCAGCGAGTCAAAGCCCAGCGTGGCGAGCATGGCCTGTTCATCGGCGTGATGAGGGCCGATGTGGCGCGCGATGAATTCGTTGGCGGTACTCAGATTAACGGTCATGGCGCTGTCCTCAGGCTTGGGCATTGGCTTTGATCAGGCGGTCATAGGCGTCCTGATCCAGCAACTGGCCGACAGCGCTGGCGTCTGCAGGGATGAAGCGGAAGAACCAGCCTGCGCCCAGTGGATCTTCGTTGACCTGTTCGGGGCTGCTTTCCAGTACCGGATTAACCTCCACCACCTCGCCGTCCAGGGGCATATACACGCCGCTGGCGGCCTTGACCGACTCAACGGTGGCGGCTTCTGCGCCTTTTTCGTAAACCTGCAACTCGGGCAATTGCACAAATACCACATCGCCCAGAGCGTTTTGCGCAAACGCGGTAATGCCCACGGTCACGCTGCCATCGGCTTCGGCGCGTAGCCATTCGTGGTCTTCAGTAAAACGCAATTCGCTCATGGAAACTCCTCAAGGCCAGACTCGTCTGGTGGTCGCAGGTAAGTACTCGTGCATGGACGAGCGCATTGAGGATTGCTTTGCAAGATAGTTGCCACTATTAAAAAGCTGTTATTTATCAAGCTGTTGCGTGATTGATAAAGTGCGTGGCGCGGTGAGGCTGTAGCGAAATCGCTACACGGGGGGCGGGTTTAAAAAAACGAAGTGGATCAAAGCCTTGCAGCAGTGCGTCATCCTTGGTGTGTATCGAATTCGCTACAGTGGAGTGAAATCAATACAGTCAGGCGCGGTCGTCAACCACGTCCCGTGGCCTCTGCTGTCATTGCCCGGGCAGCGCGTGCGATGAGTACATCGCAACCTTCACGCCTTACCGGGGATCCCGTATTTGCGCAATCGATGGGCGATGGCGGTGTGGCTGGTTTGCAGGCGGCTGGCCAGTTGGCGGGTCGAGGGGTAGCTGACGTAAAGCTTCTCCAGCAAGGCTTTTTCAAAACGTTCAATGGCGTGTTCCAGGGTTTCAACGTCCCCGTCGCTTTGCCGCGCGACGGAGGTTCCGGCAATGTCGAGGTCGCCAATGTCGACCACGCTGCTTTCGCATATGGCAGCGGCGCGGAAGATCACGTTTTGCAACTGACGAACGTTGCCTGGCCAGCGGTTACCGAGCAACGCCGGGTATGTCCCCGGCGCCAGGCGACATACGGGGCGCTGTATTTGAGTGCAGGCCTGCTGCATAAAAGTGCGGGCCAGCAACAGGATGTCCTGCCCGCGCTCGCGCAGGGGTGGCACTTCGATGTTGAGCACGTTCAGGCGATAGAACAGGTCTTCGCGAAACGTGCCCTCGTTGACCATTTTTTCGAGGTTGCGATGGGTGGCGCTGAGGATGCGGACATTGACCTTCACTTCCCGTTCGCCGCCGACACGGCGAAAGCTGCCGTCATTCAAAAAACGCAGCAATTTGGCCTGGAGGTAGGGTGACATTTCCGCGATTTCATCAAGGAACACGGTGCCGTTGTTGGCCAGTTCCATCAGGCCCGGTTTACCGCCGCGTTGTGCGCCGGTAAAGGCGCCGGGGGCATAGCCAAACAGTTCGCTCTCGGCCAGGTTTTCCGGTAATGCCGCGCAGTTCAGGGCCAGAAACGGCGCGCTGAAGCGATCACTGATGGCATGGCAAGCGCGGGCCACCAGTTCTTTGCCGGTGCCGGTTTCGCCCTGAATCAACAATGGCGCATCCAAAGCCGCGACGCGCTGTGCCCGGGCCTTGAGGGTTCGGATCGCGGGAGACTCACCCAGCAACGCGTCAAAGCCTTCGGCGTGGTCGTGATGCAGCGCGGCCAGCCGCTCGCCAATACGGCTGGGCTGATACAGGGTCAATAAGGCGCCCGCATCGGTGATCGGCGTGGCATCGAGCATCAGCGGATGGCCGTTGAGCGTGACTTCACGCAGGGGCAAGCGGAAGCCGTTCTCCAGCAAGGCGGTCAGCAAGCTGGGGTCGGTGAACAACTCGGCAATACTTTGGCCAGCAGGTTCGCGGCCATAGAGCGAGACCAGCGCCGGATTGGCCAACAACACATGGCCTTCGCTGTCCAGTGCCAACACCGGATCGGTCATCGCGGCCAGCAGCGCATCGAGTTGCAGATGCCGTCGCTGACCGGGAAGGATGTCTACCACCATCACCGACTGCACGCCCTGAACCCGGAACAGTGCCTCGCGCAATTCATCGAGCACGTGCGGGCTTAAGGTTGGGGCATCGATATAGACGTTGGGCGGGACCATCTCCACGGCATCGAGATTGAGGTTGCGTGCCCCCAGCAGTGCCAGCACTTCCTGGGTAATACCGACGCGGTCAATAAAGCTGACATGGATACGCATGAGAACGGGGAACACTGTTGGCCGTAAGATGGCCAGTATGCCTTGGGCGCGGCAGCAGGACAAAGAGGTACGTCCTGTAGCGGCTGGCGCTGCCTTCGATGGCGCGCGCAGCGCTGCTGTGCGAGGGGAGGGGGAAGCGGTTCAGGCTGTGGCGTACAGGGCGAATCAGTCCAGATGATCGAGGTTAATCGGATCGCCAGGTTTGTGATTGAGCTGGGCCATCACGTCCAAATACATTTTGTCGTAGTAACCGTGCATCGAACGGATGTCAGCGGTCTTGGGAATGCCATGTTTGACGGCAATCTGAAAGGCATCGTGGGCAAAATTGAAGGCCACGTCTTTGGGCAGCGTGAATGAGTCTTTGAAATCCTTTCCGTTGATCTGACCATGCATGTCGAACTGCATCGACTTGCCTTCCTTGGGATCCTGAACGACCTGGTAATCGATCTTGATGTCATACCCGAAATCGCCAGGTTGCAGCGGTTCGCGGTGGATATGCAGGTGACCGGGTTCGAACGAGGCCATAGGGTGACTCCTTGAGCAAAGGTAAAAGGGCAGACCCTGAGGCCTGCCCCGCAGTTCAGAAGTAGGTAATACCAGATTTTTCAGTGCTGACGCGAGTACCGGCTTTGCCTTGCACGATGGCCTCAATATCTGCCAGGGCACCGATAACAGCAGTTTTGCCTGTTTTACGCGCGAATTCGCAGGCAGCTTCAACTTTTGGCCCCATGGAACCGGAGGCGAAGCCGAGTTTTTCGAGCTCGTCGGGGTGCGCTTGGGCAATGCCCTTCTGGGTCGGTTTGCCCCAGTCAATGAAGGCTGCATTGACGTCGGTCGCAATGACCAGCAAGTCGCTGTCCAGTTGCTGTGCCAGCAGGGAAGAGGCCAGATCCTTGTCGATCACCGCTTCGATGCCTTTGAGATTGCCGTCTTCGCCGTACATGGTCGGAATACCGCCGCCCCCCGCGCAAATCACAATGGTGCCTTTCTCCAGCAGCCATTTGATCGGACGGATTTCGAAGATGCGTTTTGGTTTAGGGCTTGGCACCACGCGGCGGAATTTGTCGCCATCGGGGGCAATGTTCCAGCCTTTTTCAGCCGCCAGGCTTTTGGCTTCGGCTTCGCTGTACACCGGGCCGATGGGCTTGGTCGGGTTCTGGAAAGCCGGGTCTTTGGGGTCGACTTCAACCTGGGTCAGCAAGGTGGCAAAAGGCGCGTCCTGCGGCAACAGGTTACCCAGTTCTTGCTCGATCATGTAACCGATCATGCCTTCGGTTTCGGCGCCCAGCACGTCCAGCGGGTAAGGGCTGACGGCGGTGTAAGCGGCAGCTTGCAGCGACAGCAGGCCCACTTGCGGGCCGTTGCCGTGGGCAACGACCAATTCGTTACCGGGGGCAATACGGGCAATTTGAGCAGTAGCGGTGCGGATGTTTTCGCGTTGATTCTCGGCAGTCATGGGCTGACCGCGACGCAAGAGGGCGTTACCGCCCAGTGCAACGACGATACGCATAGGTAATTCCTTATAGAAGGGAAGTTCACATACAGCCGGGTTGTGCCGGAGCAGGCGAGCCCGCTCCGGCAGCCATGCGCGTCCTTAGATATCAGCCAGGGCTGCGACCAGGATTGCCTTAATGGTGTGCATGCGGTTTTCGGCTTGTTCGAAGGCAATGTTGTAAGGAGACTCAAACACCTCTTCGGTCACTTCAATGCCGTCCTTCAGGTTTGGATGGTGCTCTGCCACGTCCTTGCCGACCTTGGTTTCACAGTTGTGGAACGCTGGGAGGCAGTGCATGAATTTCACGCGGATGTTACCGGCGGCTTTGATCAGGTCCATGTTGACCTGGTAAGGCAGCAGCAATTTGATGCGCTCGTTCCAGGCTTCAACGGGTTCGCCCATCGAGACCCAGACGTCAGTGTGGATGAAGTCCACGCCTTTGACGGCAGCTTTAGGGTCTTCGGTCAGGGTGATTTTGGCACCGCTTTCCTTGGCGAACTCTTCGCACTGTTTGACGAACGACTCTTCTGGCCACAGGGCTTTAGGGGCGCCGATGCGCACGTCCATGCCCAATTTGGCGCCGATCAGCAGCAGCGAGTTACCCATGTTGTTCCGGGCGTCGCCCAGGTAGGCGTAGCTGATATCGTGCAGAGGCTTGTCGCTGTGTTCGCGCATGGTCAGCACGTCGGCGATCATTTGCGTCGGGTGGAATTCGGCGGTCAGGCCGTTGAACACCGGTACACCAGCGTACTTGGCCAGCTCTTCAACGATTTCCTGCGCAAAGCCACGGTATTCAATGGCATCGAACATACGACCCAGAACGCGGGCGGTGTCTTTCATGCTTTCTTTGTGACCGATCTGCGAGGAAACCGGGTCGATGTAAGTCACGTGTGCGCCTTGATCGTGGGCCGCCACTTCGAACGCGCAACGGGTACGGGTCGAGGTTTTTTCAAAGATCAGCGCAATGTTTTTGCCTTTGAGGTGCGGCTCTTCCGTGCCGGTGTACTTGGCGCGTTTCAGGTCGCGGGACAGGTCCAGCAGATAGTGCAGTTCGCGTTGGGTGTGGTGCACCAAGCTGAGCAGGCTGCGGTTTTTCATGTTAAACGCCATGGGGATCTCCTGGGTTTCTGGTAACCGGCTTGCGCCGCCCGGATAAGGGCTGGCGCAAGCATTCAAAGGGATGAATTAATAGTCAATCGGGTCGCGGATGATTGGGCAGGTCATGCAGTGACCGCCGCCACGGCCGCGTCCCAGCTCAGAGGCGCTGATGGTGATGACTTCCACGCCCGCCTTGCGCAGCAGGGTGTTGGTGTAGGTGTTGCGGTCGTAACCGATCACCACACCAGGTTCCAGCGCTACAACGTTGTTGCCGTCGTCCCACTGCTCGCGTTCTGCCGCGAAGGAGTTGCCGCCGGTCTCAACCACACGCAGGGTTTTAACGCCCAGTGCTTTGGCGACCACATCCAGGAAGCTGCTTTCTTCACGTCGAACGTCGATGCCGCCCTGTTTGCTCTCGTCGGGGTACAGCGAGAAGGCGACAATTTGGTTCACAACTTCAGGGAAGATCGTTACCAGATCGCGGTCGCAGAAGCTGAACACGGTGTCCAGGTGCATCGCGGCGCGGGATTTAGGCATACCGGCCACGATCACACGTTCCACGGCTTTGTTCTTGAACAGGCTCTGCGCCAGTTGGCCGATGGCCTGACGCGATGTCCGCTCGCCCATACCGATCAGTACCACGCCTTTGCCGATTGGCATGACGTCGCCGCCTTCCAGGCTTGAGTTGCCATGGTCCACGGTTGGGTCGCCGTACCAGATCTGGAAGTCAGCGTTAGTGAACTCAGGGTGGAACTTGTAGATCGCGGTGGTCAGCAGGGTTTCCTGACGACGCGCAGGCCAGTACATCGGGTTCAGCGTCACGCCACCGTAAATCCAGCAAGTGGTGTCACGGGTGAACTGAGTGTTTGGCAGCGGTGGCAGGATAAAACTGGTGTGGCCGAGGAAATCACGGAACATCTCGATGGTTTTGCCACCGAAGCTGTCTGGCAGATCGTCAGCCGATACGCCGCCAATCAGGTATTCAGCCGCTTTACGGGGCTCCAGGCTTTTGATCCAGGCTTTGACTTCGTGCACCAGGCCGACACCCACCTGATCCGGCGTCACTTTGTGATCGAGGATCCAGTCCAGTGCTTCAGGCATTGCCACGATGTCGGTCAGCAGGTTGTGCATTTCCAGAACATCGATGCCGCGCTCGCGCATCTTGGTCACAAAATCGAAGTGGTCGCGCTTGGCCTGATTGACCCACAACACGTCATCAAACAGCAGCTCGTCGCAGTTACTGGGTGTCAGGCGCTGGTGAGCCAGGCCAGGGGAGCAAACCATCACTTTACGCAGTTTGCCGGCTTCGGAATGTACGCCGTATTTCACTTTTTCTGTGGTCATTACAGTCAACCTCCAAAGTACATAATCAGGGACTTACAGGGTCAGGAAGCCGTCATAGAGCCCATAGGCCGCCACCAGGGCGCCGATGATCACGGCAGCAAAAATCACTTTTTCAATGTTGGTAAATACTTGTTGGCCTGTCTCGCGTTTAGCCTTGGCGAAGAAAATTGCGCCAGGTGCGTACAGCAGGGCCGAGAGCAGCAGGTATTTCAGGCCGCCGGCATACAACAGCCACACGGCATAGATCAGGGCGATACCGCCGATGATCAGGTCTTTCTTGCGTTCAGCCAGTGCGTTCTCGTAAGTCTCGCCGCGCACCGCCAGCAGCAGGCCATACGCTGCTGACCAGAGGTAAGGCACGAGGATCATTGAGGTCGCCAGGTAGATCAGCGACAGGTAAGTACTGGCCGAGAACAGGGTGATGACCAGGAACAGCTGCACCATGGCGTTGGTCAGCCACAACGCATTGACCGGTACATGGTTGGCGTTTTCCTTTTTCAGGAAGGCCGGCATGGTGTGGTCCTTGGCGGCCGAGAACATGATTTCCGCGCACAGCAGGACCCACGACAGCAGGGCACCCAACAGCGAGATGATCAAGCCGACACTGATCAGCACTGCACCCCAGTGACCGACCACATGCTCAAGCACGGCCGCCATTGAAGGGTTTTGCAGTTTGGCCAGTTCAGGCTGAGTCATGATCCCGAGCGACAGCACGTTCACTAGCACCAGCAACAGCAGCACGGTGATGAAGCCGATCACAGTGGCTTTACCCACGTCCGAACGCTTCTCGGCACGGGAAGAGAAGATGCTCGCGCCTTCGATACCGATGAACACCCACACGGTGACCAGCATCATGTTGCGCACCTGGTCCATCACGCTGCCCAGATCCGGGTTTTTCAGGCCCCAGATGTCACTGGTGAAAATGTCCAGTTTGAAGGCGAAGACGGCAATCAGAATGAACAGGATCAGCGGCACGACCTTGGCAACCGTGGTCACCAGGTTGATGAACGCGGCTTCCTTGATACCGCGCAGGACGAGGAAGTGAACCGCCCATAGCAGGACCGACGCGCCGATGATCGCGGCCGGGGTGTTGCCTTCACCAAAGATCGGGAAGAAATACCCCAGGGTGCTGAACAGCAACACGAAATAACCGACGTTGCCCAGCCAGGCACTGATCCAGTAACCCCAGGCTGACGAGAAACCCATGTAATCGCCAAAACCGGCCTTGGCGTAGGCGTAGACGCCACCGTCGAGGTCGGGTTTGCGGTTGGCCAGGGTCTGGAAGACAAAAGCGAGGGTCAGCATACCGACAGCGGTGATTGCCCATCCAATAAGAACGGCTCCAACATCGGCACTTGCTGCCATGTTTTGTGGCAGCGAAAAAATACCGCCGCCAATCATTGAGCCGACTACCAGAGCAACCAACGCACCCAATCGTAGTTTTCCGGGAGTATCAGACATTTGTGTTGACTCCAATCTAGGAGAAGTGAGGCCTTACGTTAATTCCGTTGGTATTTCAGCCATTTGACTTAGATCAGGGCATTACTACATTCCATTGTTAGAAGCGGGGAAAGGTCGCAATCACGTATTATTTTGACGCTTCCCGAAAGGCCCACTCCAGAGGACTTAAAGGGTTTTAATACGCAACTTGCCGCGGGGTCGTGGAGATTGAAGCTAGTCACTATTTTCAATTTTGCAAATGTCACTTTCATGTTTCATGAGCCGCGGCATGAAATTAAACCGTGATGTACATAAGGTGAATTTTTGAGGTTTCAATAGACATTCTTGCGATTAAAAAGAGGGGGCTTATTGCGCGGTACTAATAGACGTTTAACCGGTGCATATATTTAGTCAGTGAACATCTGTAGCCTGTGGCCTGTGTATCAAAAAATGTCCAAGACCGTATAAAGAGGTGGCGATGACGCAACAAACCCAGAAGCTTCGGCTCAATGCTCTGATCGCGTTAGTCGTCGGTTCAATGATTGGCGGCGGTATTTTTTCCCTGCCGCAAAACATTGCCGAACGGGCAGCGGGCGGGGCCGTGTTGATCGGATGGGCAATCACCGCCGTCGGCATGCTGGCATTGGCGTTCGTGTTTCAGACCCTGGCCAACCGCAAGCCGGAACTCGACTCGGGTGTCTACGCCTATGCCAAGGCTGGTTTTGGCGATTACATGGGCTTTTCGTCAGCCTGGGGTTACTGGATCAGTGCGTGGATGGGTAACGTCGGTTACTTCGTACTCTTGTTCAGTACGTTAGGGTATTTCGTGCCAATGTTCGGGCAGGGCAACACCCCCGTAGCCATTGGCTGCGCCTCGCTGTTGCTGTGGGGGGTGCACTTTCTGGTGCTGCGCGGCATCAAGGAAGCCGCGTTCATCAACCAGTTGACCACCATCGCGAAAATCGTCCCGATTGTGATGTTCATCGTGTTGACTGGCGTGGCGTTCAAGGCCGACATTTTTACCCTGGATTTCTGGGGGACCGAAACCCCCAGCCTTGGCAGCGTGATGGACCAGGTGCGCAACATGATGCTGGTGACGGTGTTTGTGTTTATCGGCATCGAAGGCGCCAGTGTGTATTCGGGACGCGCCGAAAAACGCTCCGACGTGGGCAAAGCCACGGTAATCGGCTTTCTGGGAGTGCTGGCGCTGCTGGTGCTGGTGAATGTGCTGTCGCTGGGGATCATGACTCAGCCGGAGCTGGCCAAACTGCAAAACCCGTCCATGGCTGGCGTGCTGAAACATGTGGTGGGGGAGTGGGGCGCGATCTTGATCAGTATCGGGCTGGCCATCTCGTTGCTGGGTGCGCTGCTGTCGTGGGCGTTGTTATGCGCCGAGATCCTGTTTGCTACGGCCAAGGACAACACCATGCCGGCTTTCCTGAAAAAGGAAAACGCCAACCATGTACCGGTCAACGCGCTGTGGCTGACCAACAGCATGATCCAGATATTCCTGCTCATCACCCTCGTGTCCAAAGGGACTTACACCAGCCTGATCTACCTGGCGTCGTCGATGATTCTGGTGCCTTACCTGTGGTCGGCGGCTTATTCGGTGTTGTTGTGCATCAAGGGCGAAACCTACTCGCACGCCAGCCGCTCGCGGTTCAAAGACCTGTTGGTGGGGTTGATCGCCCTGGTTTACGCCATGTGGTTGCTGTATGCGGCGGGGCCCAAGTACTTGCTGCTCTCGGCGTTGCTGTACGCGCCGGGGGTGTTTTTCTTTGCCAAGGCCAAGCACGAACAGGGTGAGCCGCTGTTTGTGGCGGCAGAGCGGGCGATATTCGGTGCTGTGGTGGTGGCTGCGCTGGCGGCGGCTTATGGGCTCTATGGCGGTGTGTTGACGTTGTAAGAAAGATAAAGCCTTGGCCCGTGCGGGGCTGAACCTGTGGAGCAGCCTTCTACAACGCTGGGGGTAAACGTTCCGGCCGGGACCAAATCCACGCATTGCCCAGGCCCATGCCGGCAATGGCCAGAAACAACGGCCATTGATGCTCAAGCACATACAGCATCAACCCCGCGCAGATCAGCATGCTGAGGGTGGCGCTGACTTTGGCTTTGCGTTGAATGATTTTCCCATTGCGCCAATTGCTCAGGATCGGGCCGAACAGGCGGTGGTTTTCCAGCCAGGCACTTAGCCGCGGCGAGCTTTTGGTTGCGGCCCAGGCCGCCAGTAATATGAATTCGGTGGTCGGCAGCCCCGGCACCACAATGGCGACCAATCCGATACCCAGACTGACGTAGGCCAGCAAGCCGAAGAGGATTTGGGCTATTTTCGACGGGGATTGAGTTTGGCGGGTCATAAGCTCAAGACGCAAAAAAGAGTGCTCGGCCAGCGCGCGCCGACCGAGCGGGTCTAGCTTAAGCCAGTTCTGGCTGAGCAGCGTAGGCGTGTTCCAGTAATACGGTGAAACGCTCGAAGGCGGCTACTGCACCTTGGTCTAGATCGGCCTCTTCTTCGGCGCTCAGTTGCAGGCTATCAAGGGTTTTGACGAAGCTTTTCCAGCCTTCGGCGCGGCCACCGGCTGGCTCGCCCAGGTGACGGGCGCCGAAGGTTTCGCTCAGTTCCAGTGCCACGGCACGTTTGATCAGGAAGGCGGCGCCCAGCTTGGAACCTTCCGATACAAAGAGCCAGCCCAGTGCTTGTGCCTTGCTTGGCGCGTTCACCGCGCCCGCGACAGGGGCCGGGACGTCTGTGTTGAGGTCAGCGAGGTCAGCTTTGGCTTGCTCTGCGCGGCACCGTGCAGGCAAGTCCGGGACGATTTCTTGGAGGGCCGGGTCGGTGTACAGCGCTTGCAGCTCTGATTGAAAGAGGTATTGAGCCACTACAAAACGGGCAAAGTTTTCCCGTGTCTCAAAGGGCTTGTGGGCCTTGACCAGCGCGTCGAGTTTTTGATGAGGCTCGTTGGTGATCTGGTTCAGGCGTTGTGAACGCAGGGCAGGACGCTGTGCAGTGTCTTGGGAGGTCATGAAGATGTCCTTGAGAATGAGATGCGCTTGGTAACTAGACGAACAAGAAGACGCGTGACAGTAAAAAATCCTCACTGCTCAGTGAAAAACACCGCGCAGTGAGGAGGCTGGCTCAGATGTCCCAGGCCAGGTTGATCGCGAAGTTGCGGCCCGGCTGAGTCAGGCGATCGAGGTTGGCCGGGTTCACGGTGGACGCTTCACCCACCCCGTCGTAGCTGCGTACGTCATCCCACAGCCAGTATTTCTTGTCGGTCAGGTTGTACACGCCTGCGCTGACGGTCACGTCACGGGTCACTTTGTAGTAGGCGCTCACGTCCACAATCCCGAACCCCGGGGTTTCGAATCGCTTGCCCTGAATGTCTGGCGCCTTGAAGGCCGTGTCGTCGATGCGGTCTTTTTTCTTGACCAGCGTCCAGCTCATCAGGCCGCCGTAGTTGTCGCGGTCATACCCGAGGCCAAACACACCGGTCAGTGGGTTGACGCTGTTGAGCGGCTGGCCGTTGTCGTCGTTGCGGCCATAGGCGTAAGCAATCGAACCTTTGGTGTACA
Source organism: Pseudomonas sp. WS 5078 (assembly GCF_012985745.1). Classification (NCBI taxonomy): domain Bacteria; kingdom Pseudomonadati; phylum Pseudomonadota; class Gammaproteobacteria; order Pseudomonadales; family Pseudomonadaceae; genus Pseudomonas; species Pseudomonas sp. WS 5078. The sequence continues at coordinate 201,175 of NZ_JAAQWX010000007.1, forward strand.
GACCACGCGGTGCACCGAAGGCGTCCAGTTGCAACTGGCCTTTGAGTTCGATGCCCTTGATGGTGGCGTGCTTGATATTGCGGCTCTGGAAGCTGTTCAGGTCATAGCCGGGAGTGACGTTGTCTTCATCGATGAAGTCGCGGTATTTGTTGTAGAACACAGCCAGGTCAAACGAGCCTTCGTCGAAATTGCCGCGCAGGCCGGTTTCGTAGCTTTTGCTTTTTTCCGGTTCAAGGTTCGGGTTGGGCTCGACGACGTAGCCTTCCTGCAGGTTTTCGAAACGGCCATACAGCGCTTTGGCGGTTGGCGTGCGGAAGCCTTCGGAGTATTGGCCGAACCAGGTGTAGTGGTCGTTGAACGCGTAGGTCACGCCCAGTTTTGGCGAAAGGCGATGCCAGGTTTTTTCAGGGTCGCTGACAGAGTACTTGCCATCCGGGTTTACTGCGTTCAGGAACTCCTGGGTGATTTTGGGCTTGAGGCGCGTGTAGTCGTAGCGTACGCCGGGCATGAACGTCCATTGGTTCCAACTGATTTCATCCTGTGCAAACAGGCTGTAGGTGTCGATGGTCGGGTCCGGGAAGTCGCTGACTTTGGCGAACACATCGCCTTTGGCCGTGCTCAGCGCGCCCACTGCTGCGCAGTTCCTCCCGACAGCAAGGCACACCGCGCTGCCGGAACGCGAGCCGGTGACTTTGTCGTGTTTGACAGTGGTGCCGTAGGTCAGCAAATGGTCGGTCGGGCCGACCGCGAAGGCTTTGTCGAACTGTGCATCGAACACCCATTGCTGCTCTTTATAGCGGGTGTCGCGGGTGCGGTACACGTCGCGACTAAACGGGAAGTAGCGCTCTTCGGTGCTCTGGTCGGTCTTGGCCACTTGATAGTTCAGGCTCAGCTTGCCGTGGTCAGCTAGCAGGCTGTCCAGCGCGAAGGTGTTCTCAAGGCCAAAACGCTCGCGGGTGACGGTGTCAGTGCCGTTGCGCGACTTGTACATGCCCATCGGTACGCCGTAGTTAAACGGGCCACCGACCACGCTTTTCAAGTTGATGTCGCGTTCGTCCCGGTAGTTTTCGTAAGTAAACGCCAGGCGGTCGTCATCGTTGTAGTTCCAGCCAGCCTTGGCCAAGACGTTGGTGGTGTTCACGTCTTCAGGGTTGGCCGCAGTGCGGTTCAGGCCGGTGCCGCCGTGGTTGCCATAGGATTCGGTTTCGTGGCCGTCCCGGCGGCTCACATGCAGCAAACCGTCGAACTGGTCGGCACGGCCTGCCACGGTGGCGGACTTGAGCCAGCTGCGGTCGGCCGAGCTGTAACCGGTCTTCAGGCGTGCGCCTGCATCCTGACCCGGTTTGATGATGTCGTCCGGGTTGAGGGTGAAGTAGCTCACCGCGCCGCCGATGGCATTGCTGCCGTACAGCACCGAGGCCGGGCCGCGCAGAATTTCAACACGCTTGACGATCTCCGGGTCGACGTAATTACGCTGGGTTTTAGCGAACGGGCCGTTGAAGAACGAGTTGGGGATTTCAACGCCATCGACCTGCGTCAGAATCCGGTCACCGTCGATGCCGCGAATGTTGTAACCGCTGATGCCTCCGCGCAGGCCGCCTCCGCCCACGGACACGCCCGGTTCATAGCGCACCAGTTCCTTGATGGTGTTGACGTTCTGACGGTCGAGTTCTTCGCGGTCATGCACGGTCACGGTGCTGGGCACGCTGATGACGTCTTGCGCCTGGCGCGTGGCGCTGATGGTCACTTGCTGCAAGGCGAGGGTGCCGCTGCCGGGGGCGCGTTTTTCGAGGACGATGTTATTGCCGCCCAGTTTGCGATAGCCCAAATTGGTGCCGATCAACAGACGGTCCAGGGCCTTTTCTGCTGGCAGAGACCCGCGTACACCCGGGGAAGAAACGTTCTGCCCCAGCTCTGCCGGCAAACCGACTTGCCAGCCAGTGACCGCCGTAAAGTCGTTGAGCGCAGCCACCAGCGGTTGCTGGGAAATCGCAAATTTATAATTGCCCACAGCGCGGCTTTCAGATGGCGTATCGGTCGCAGCTATTGCCGGAACGGCATGTACGCCAGCCATCAGCAGGGCGACGGTCAACAACGACAAAGTACGCGGGTGCGTAGGGCGGGTGCGACCCTTGGATGAAGACCGGCTGTTGAAACGTGTGGGCATTGATAGCGCTCCGTGGTGAACGACTCTTATAGTTGCGAAGCTGACTCAAAATGCGAATCAGTTGCATTGACTAAAACGAGACGTATGACCTTGGGCTATCGCGTAAAAAAAACCGTATTCAGTTGAAAATAACCAGTGCCGGGAATTCGGAGAGGCTGGACGAGGTGATGTGGGCGAGGGAGCGGACGATGTCCAGAGGCTGGTCCAGACGGTAATTGCCGGTCACTGCGATGCTGGCCAGTTGCTCGTTATTGTTGACGATCCAGCCGGGGTAATAGCGCCGCACTTCATCCAGCACTTTGCTCATGGGGCAATTTTCAAACACCAGTCGTCCCTGAACCCACGCCAGATCGGTTTGCGGATTGAGCTTGACCGGTTGGCCAAAACCATTGGGGCCGATACTCACACTGTTACCGGCAGACAACCGCATCTGCGTGCCAATGCTGTTCATGCGTAAATCGACATCACCCCGTTGTACGCGTACTTGAGCCTGCCCGTTGAGGTAGCTGACGGCGAAAGCAGTGTCGCGCACGCTGACGCGCACCGGCCCGGCATCGAGAACCAGCGGGCGTTCAAGATTGGCTGGCACCTCGAAAAATGCTTCGCCCTGATACAACCGCGCATTACTTTGCGCATTGATCCTGTCGCTGGAGAACGCCGAATTGGTGTTGAGCAACACTTTTGAACCGTCTTCCAGCTCCAGGTGCTGGCGCTCGCCCACCACGGTCAAGTGATCGGCCTGCAAGCGCAATGGCACATTGCTGTAACTGCCCACAGCAATGACCAGTACCGCGGCAGTGGCCACGTGCTTCCAGTGACGGCCAATACGTCGCAACAGCGTAGGCGCACGCCGGGTGTTCAGGGTACGTGCCGCTTCAATCAGCGGCTGGCTGTTCCATGCGGCATTGGCTTTGGCAAACGCTTGGGCATGGGCCGGATCTGCCTTGAGCCACATTTGGAACGCTGCTTTTTCGGACGCGTCGGCACACTCCAGGGTGATCAGCCAGTCCAGCGCCTGATCCATGGCGCTGTCTTGCAGAGCATCCTGCGCCAGTTCCGGCACGGCAGGGGGTGGAGTGTCCTTCACGGGTGATCCTTGGCAGTCTCAGGCACAGTGTTGTTCAACGTCTCGGAATCCATGGCGTGAAAGCTGCCATATCGGAATTTTCTTACGGGTGTGTCCCGGCAAGATTACGGCCGATTGATTCGATCGGCTACCCCGACACAGATTGCCATGATCAGTTTGAGTTCCTTTTGAACCGTGCTCAGAGACACCTCAAGCGCCTGGGCGATCTCCTGGTAACTGCAACCATGCAGGCGACTGAGTATGAAAATCCGCTGCTGGCGTGCGCTTAGCTGGCTAAGGCTCACACTCAAACGCTCCAGTAGTTGTGCGGCTTGATGGGCTTCTTCGGGGGTGCTGAGAGAGGAAGGGACGCCTTCGATGACGTCGGTGGGCACGTCTTCGAGCACCGTACGCGACTGAATGCGCCGCGAGCGCAGGTGGTCGAGTGCCAGGTTGCGTGCGGTCTGGAACACAAACGGCTCAAGATGCTCGACCGTGCGTTCGTTCAACGCGCGGGTGACGCGCAGGTAAGTCTCGTGCAACAGGTCCTCAGCGGTACTCGGGTTGTTGACCATGCGCTGCAAGGTGCGCAACAGGATCACCCGTTGCGTCAGGAAGACGTGATTGAAGTGGGACTGACTCACAGCACTACCAGACCAGATATTAGCGAATGATAATGCTTATCATCTATGGGCTGGGTCAAGCGCTGTTTTTGTTACCGGCTGTTTAAGCGGCCAATAACGCCAGCAGCGCTGCGGGTTTACACACGTCCCTTTAAATACGCAGCGTAATCAGGGATCCGGTGATCGTGGGGCTGGCTCATGAGCGGGCTGCTGAGCAGGTAATCCGCGCTGCATTCATTGCACGCCACGGGGATGTTCCAGACTGCTGCGACCCGCAACAGGGCCTTGATATCCGGATCATGGGGCTGCGGCTCGAAAGGGTCCCAGAAGAACACCAGCATGTCGACCCGTTGCTCGGCGATGCGTGCGCCCACTTGCTGATCCCCGCCCAACGGGCCGCTGATCATGCTTTCGATCGGCAGCCCAAGGTGCTGGCTCAGCAGCAGACCGGTGGTGCCGGTGGCGCACAGGTCATGCTGGCTGAGGGTGGCCTTGTGGCGTTCAGCCCACTCCAGCAGAAACCCTTTGCAGTGATCGTGAGCCACCAGGGCGATACGCTTGCGCGCCGCCAGGGTGGCCGTCGTAAAGCTGATACCGATCATCGCGTCACTCCGCGTTGCACAGCGCCAGGCAGTTATCGAGCATGCGGTTGGAGAAGCCCCATTCGTTGTCGTACCACGCCAGCACTTTGAGCATTTTGCCGCTGACCTTGGTGTGGTTGGCATCGAAAATCGACGACAGCGGGTTGTGGTTAAAATCGCTCGATACCAGTGGCAGGCTGTTATAGCCCAACACTTTGGAATGCTGGCTGGCCTCCTTAAACAGTGCGTTGACTTCAGCGGCCGTGGTTTCGCGCTTGAGCTCAACGGTCAGGTCAACCAGCGACACGTTGATTACCGGGACGCGTACCGCCATGCCGGTCAATTTCCCCGCCAGTTCCGGCAGTACCAGGCCCACCGCTTCAGCGGCCCCGGTTTTACTCGGGATCATGTTCTGCGTGGCCGAGCGCGCGCGGTAGGGGTCGCTGTGGTAAACGTCGGTCAGGTTCTGGTCATTGGTGTAGGCGTGGATGGTGGTCATCAAGCCGTTTTCGATGCCCAGTTCGCGGTGCAAGATGTGTGCGACCGGCGCCAGGCAGTTAGTGGTACAGGAAGCACTGGAAATAATTTGATGCGATTGGCGCAGGATGTCGTGGTTCACGCCATACACCACGGTCGCATCAGCGTTTTTGCCCGGTGCGGAGATGATGACCTTGCGCGCGCCAGCGCTAATATGTGCTTGAGCTTTGCTGCGTTCGGTGAACAAACCGGTACATTCGAACACCACGTCGATCTTCAAGGCAGCCCACGGCAGTTCAGCCGGGTTACGAATGGCAGTGACGGCAATGCGGTCGCCATTGACAGTCAGGCTTTCCTGATCGTGTTCAACGGTGGCATCGAAAGTACCGTGAACGGTGTCGTACTTGAGCAGGTGGGCGTTGATTGCGCTGTCACCCAGATCGTTGATGGCGACGATCTGCAGGTCCTGACGGTAGCCTTGGGTATACAGTGCGCGCAGGACGTTGCGGCCGATCCGGCCAAAACCATTGATTGCGATTCGTAGAGTCATGGAAAGCGCCTGCCATCGATTTGTTGTTGGAATTACAAGATTATTCGCATAGAAATAGAAAACAAGCCATTTTGGTGGCAATATTTTGTTTTATCTACAACGAGTGACCTGAATCAACGGGTCCAAATGATCGAAGTGCGTGTCTGGCCCCTCGATCAGCATAGGACACGCACAGGTCGCCACATCCGTTAGCCTGGAGTTCAACACATGCATCCCCGCGTTCTTGAAGTCACCGAGCGTCTTATTGCCCGCAGTCGAGCAACCCGTGAGGCATACCTGACACTCATTCGCGGCGCCGCCAGTGACGGCCCGCAACGCGGCAAGCTGCAATGTGCCAATTTCGCCCATGGCGTGGCCGGATGTGGCACAGAAGATAAAAACAACCTGCGCTTGATGAACGCCGCCAATGTGGCGATTGTTTCGTCATATAACGACATGCTGTCGGCGCATCAGCCGTACGAACACTTTCCCGAACAAATCAAAAAGGCCCTGCGTGAAATGGGCTCTGTGGGTCAATTCGCCGGCGGAACCCCGGCGATGTGCGATGGCGTGACCCAAGGTGAGGCGGGCATGGAGCTGAGCCTGCTGAGCCGCGAAGTGATCGCCCTGTCGACGGCGGTCGCGCTGTCCCACAACATGTTCGACGCCGCGCTGATGCTGGGCATTTGCGACAAGATCGTGCCGGGCTTGATGATGGGCGCCCTGCGTTTCGGTCATCTGCCGACGATCTTTGTGCCGGGCGGGCCGATGCCATCAGGCATTTCCAACAAGGAAAAAGCCGACGTGCGCCAGCGCTACGCCGAAGGCAAAGCCAGCCGCGAAGAGCTGTTGGAGTCGGAGATGAAGTCTTACCACAGCCCCGGCACGTGCACGTTCTATGGCACCGCCAACACCAACCAGCTGTTGATGGAAGTGATGGGACTGCATTTGCCGGGTGCCTCGTTCGTCAATCCCTACACACCATTGCGTGATGCGCTGACACGCGAGGCCGCGCATCAAGTCACCCGTCTGACCAAGCAAAGCGGCAACTTCATGCCGTTGGGCGAGATTGTGGATGAGCGCTCGCTGGTCAATTCGATTGTGGCGCTGCATGCCACCGGCGGCTCCACCAACCACACGTTGCATATGCCCGCCATCGCACAGGCCGCAGGTATTCAACTGACCTGGCAAGACATGGCGGACCTCTCCGAGGTGGTGCCTACCTTGTCCCACGTCTATCCCAACGGCAAGGCCGACATTAACCACTTCCAGGCTGCGGGGGGCATGGCGTTCCTGATTCGCGAGCTGCTGGAAGCCGGCTTGCTGCATGAAGACGTCAACACTGTCGCTGGCCGGGGATTGAGCCGTTACACCCGTGAACCGTTCCTGGTGGACGGTGAGCTGGTATGGCGTGAGGGCCCGATTGAAAGCCTCGACGAGAGCATCCTGCGCCCTGTGGCGCGTGCCTTTTCGGCAGAGGGCGGCTTGCGCGTAATGGAAGGCAACCTGGGCCGTGGGGTGATGAAAGTCTCGGCCGTGGCGCCCGAGCATCAACTTGTCGAAGCTCCGGCACGGGTGTTTCAGGATCAGCAACAACTGGCGGATGCGTTCAAAGCCGGTGAGCTGGAACACGATTTTGTCGCCGTGATGCGTTTTCAGGGACCTCGCTCCAATGGCATGCCGGAACTGCACAAAATGACGCCCTTTTTGGGGGTATTGCAGGATCGCGGTTTCAAAGTCGCGTTGATTACGGACGGACGCATGTCGGGCGCTTCGGGCAAAATTCCGGCGGCAATCCACGTCAGTCCCGAAGCCGCCGTCGGCGGCCCGCTGGCCCGCGTGCAGGATGGCGACATGATTCGCGTCGACGGGGTCAAAGGGACGTTGCAACTGTTGGTGGATGAGGCAGAATTCGCCGCGCGCACCCCGGCCATCGGCACCCTGAGCGACGCGGTAGGTACCGGGCGTGAGTTGTTTGCGTTTATGCGTCAGGCCTTCAGTTCGGCCGAGCAGGGCGCCAGTACCTTTACCTCGTCTCTGGAAAACCTTAAATGAAGCTTGCTTTGGTCGGTGACATCGGCGGCACCAATGCGCGGTTTGCGTTGTGGGAAAACGATCAATTGCGCGCTATCAGCGTGCTGGCCACCGCCGACTTTGCATGCCCGGAAGACGCCATCGCGCTCTACCTGCAAGGCCTGGACTTACCGTTGGGCGCGGTAGGTGCGGTTTGTCTGTCGGTGGCCGGACCGGTCAGCGGCGATGAATTCCGCTTTACCAATAATCACTGGCGCCTGAGCCGTTCGGCGTTTTGTCAGACCTTACAAGTGGACAACCTGCTGCTAATCAATGATTTCAGTGCCATGGCGCTGGGCATGACGCGCTTGCAACCCGGCGACGTGCGCCAGGTGTGTGCCGGTCTGGCAGAACCCACGCGACCTGCGGTGGTGATCGGGCCCGGCACCGGGCTTGGCGTTGGCACGCTGTTGAATCTGGGCGAAGCGCAGTGGAGGGCTTTACCGGGGGAGGGGGGGCATGTCGACTTGCCGATGAGTACGCCGCGTGAAGTCCAGTTGTGGCAGCACATTTATAACGAAATCGGCCATGTCAGCGCCGAATCTGTGTTGAGTGGCAGCGGACTGCCGCGTGTCTACCGTGCCATCTGCGCCGTTGATGGCCATACGCCGGTGCTGGACACCGACCGGGCGATCACCGCTGCAGCTTTGGCAGGTGATCCGATTGCTTTGCAAGTGATCGAGCATTTCAGTTGCTGGCTGGGTCGGGTGGCGGGCAATAATGTCCTGACGCTGGGCGGACGGGGTGGGGTGTACATTGTCGGTGGCGTAGTGCCACGTTTCGCCGATCTTTTTCTGGCCAGCGGTTTCGCCCACAGCTTTGCTGATAAGGGTTGCATGAGCGACTACCTCAAGGGCATACCGGTGTGGCTGGTGACGGCGCCGTATCCGGGGTTGATGGGGGCGGGCGTAGCACTGCAACAAGCGTTCGCCTGACCGCGAAACCCCGGACTCACAAAAATAATAAGGAACACCGCTGTGAGCTCACTCGGTAAATCCATTTTGCTGGTCGACGACGATCAGGAAATTCGTGAACTGCTGGATATCTACCTGACCCGCGCCGGTTTTCAGGTGAGCACGGTGGGTGATGGCGCAAGCTTTCGCAACGCCCTCGAACACACACCCTGCGATTTGTTGATTCTGGACGTCATGTTGCCCGACGAGGATGGCTTCAGCCTGTGTCGCTGGGTCCGGCAGCATCCGCGTTGTGCCCGCACGCCCATCATCATGCTCACCGCCAGTTCCGATGAAACTGACCGCGTGCTCGGTCTGGAACTGGGCGCCGACGACTACCTTGGAAAACCGTTCAGCCCCCGCGAATTACAGGCGCGAATCAAGGCGCTGCTGCGGCGTGTGGAATTTGCCACTGCTGGCGCAGGGGCAGGCCATGAAATCATGGCGTTTGAAGCGTGGCGCCTGAACACCGTTACCCATCGGCTATTTCACACGGACGGCGAAGAGGTGATTCTGTCGGGGGCCGACTTTGCCTTGCTCAAACTGTTTCTCGACCACCCGCAACAAATTCTGGACCGCGACACCATCGGCAATGCCACCCGTGGTCGCGACCTGATGCCGCTGGATCGAATTGTCGACATGGCAGTCAGCCGTTTGCGCCAGCGCCTACGCGATACGGAAAAGCCCCCGCGATTGATCCGCACCATTCGCGGCAGCGGCTATCAGTTGGCTGCCGAGGTCACGACAGGTCATGGCCATTAAGTACTGGCGCACGCCGCGTATGCCCCGTTCATTGCTTGGCCGCATGCTGTTGCTCACGTTGATCGCCATCTTGCTGGCACAAACCTTGTCCAGCGTGATCTGGCTGTCGCAACTGCGGGCGACGCAACTGCAAGGGCTCGTCACCAGTGCGCGCAGCCTAGCGCATTCGATGAATGCCACCGTCAGTTATATGAAGTCACTGCCGCTGGCCTACAGGCCGCTGGTCCTGGACCAGATGCGCAGCATGGGCGGCACGCGCTTTGTTGTGAGCCTCAATGAGCGGCCCCTGGAGATGCGCGCGTTGCCGCTGACACAGCGCAAACAGGCTGTCCTTGAGGCCGTGGACCAGGTGCTGCGTGAATCCTTGGGCCCCGCTGTCGACATGTCGGTGAAATTCGTCAGCCCGCAAGACCTGCGGATTTTCAATGCCGGCCTGACGCTGGATGAGCTGCCACGTTCCTGGGCGCACTTTGCCCTGACGCTGGAACCGGTCAATCCCCCAGTTCTGGTGACGCAAATCCAAATGTCCCCCGGAGAGTGGCTGTACATCGCTTCCTTACTGCCCCAGCCTTACACCAGCCTCGAGGAAGAAGGCCTGCCCGCGATGCAGTTATGGTTTATCGCGCTGAGCAGCGGGTTCTTGTTGCTCTCCATCGGTTTGCTGGTGCATTGGCAAAGTCGTCCCCTCAAGCGTCTGGCTCGCGCTGCGCGGGATTTGTCGCTGGGCGAGGAAGACGTCGAGCCGGTCGAGATCGGGGGCGGCAGCGAGGTGGCTGAGGTCGGGCGAGCGTTTAATACCATGCGGGTACGCATCAGCCGTTACCTCACGGAGCGCAGCCAATTGTTCAGCGCAATTTCCCACGACCTGCGGACCCCGATCACCCGATTGCGCTTGCGCGTCGAGCTACTGGAAGACGAGGCGTTACAACACAAGTTCGGGCGGGATCTTGATGAGCTTGAGTTGCTGGTCAAAGGTGCTTTGCAATGTGTGAAAGACACCGATATTCACGAGAACATCGAATCGGTGAACCTGACTCTTTTGCTGGATTGTCTGATCGAGCCCTACGTGCTGCCGCACGGTAATGGTCGCGTCACAGTGACCGGGCGCGCGTTGCGGCCCTTTTCCGGCAAACCCCTGGCCTTGCGGCGCTGCATGGGTAACTTGATCGACAATGCGCTCAAGTACGGCAAGCACGCGCATTTGGTGATCGAAGACCATGCGCACACGTTCGTCTTGCATGTAGACGATGACGGCCCCGGGGTTCCTGAGCAGCGGCTGGAACAAGTGTTCGAGCCGCATTTTCGGCTGTCCGGGCATCAGCAGGGCTATGGTTTGGGGCTGGGTATCGCCCGCAACATCGCCCATAGCCACGGAGGGGAAGTCAGCTTGCAGAACCTGCGCGAGGGTGGCTTGCGGGTCACGTTGTCGATACCGCGAGCGGCGGATTAAAACGGGCCCGGGGAGTTCCCGGCCCAAGACTGCAAGAGCAACATCGCAAACCTTCGGGTCATTTGCCGCTTGCCGCCAAATGCCGACTGATGGACAGGCTTGCCTGTTCTGGCGTAATGGGCAGCACGGGCTCCAGGCAAGAACTGGCAGCGGGCTCGGTTTCGGGTTCTTGAACCTTTTTGCTCATGGCCGCTTTGATACGATTTTCTCGAATGCGTGCGCTGGTTTGACTGAAGTGCTGCTGCAGCTTTTCCATGGCCACGTCGTAAGGTTCGTTACACAGCGTTAACTGCCGCTCGCGCTCTTGCAGTGCCATCATTTTGGCCTGCTCGTCGCCATAACGGTCGATGCGAAAACTTTTGCTCAAGTTGTAACCGTGAATGCGGGTTGTGGCCCGCCAATATTCAATATTGTTGGACTGGATCCGGTAAACCCCGGCATGGCCGCTGGTGTTGTGAGGCATCAAGCGTTGACGGCTCTCATAGCTAAAGGTCTGCGGCATTTTCAACACCCATTGATTGCGCGCATGCTCAGCGGCCTGTAACGCTGCGTCTATACCGCCATACTCGTTCGCATCGAACACTTGAACGTGTACTTTTCCTGCACGCTGGATATCGACTTTCCAGGCGTAAATCTCACCGTTCTGATGTTTAAGCGGGTAGATGAAGTGCTGGTTGGGCAGAAAAGGGTTACTTCTGGACATGGCTGTTATCTCCTGATGGGTGTCGACATCCGTTCATAAGTTGTAACGATGTAGAGAAGATTCGCCGATGTATTTAATGGGTACAACGTGGGAAAGGGACTTAGGGATGCGTCCTACAGGCAATGCGGAAATTGCTTTACACGTCTGATGGAAAAGAATCTTCTTTTTTTCAGATTCACCAGCTTGTAGTACGTGAATGCTGTTTAAAACGATCGTATTTACGTGCTTTGTCACTGGATGGTGACAAAGACGCATCTCTTCGTTACGTGCGGCCAATGCCGGATGACTACACTCGACCCAAGCGCAAGCACCAGACTTGCCCCGTCATAACAACAAGAAAGGTCTACCGATGAACGCGTTCAATCGCCTCGCCCTTGTTATTTCTCTCGCCTCCATTTTCCCTCTCAATGCCTATGCAGCCGACACCAACGGTAACGTTGAAGTGGTGCACTGGTGGACGTCAGGTGGCGAAGCCAAAGCAGTCGATGTGCTGAAAAAGCTGGTCGAAAAAGACGGCTACACCTGGCAGGACAGCGCGGTGGCAGGGGGCGGTGGCGCAGCGGCCATGACCGTGCTCAAGACCCGTGCCGTGTCGGGTAACCCGCCGTCTGCCGCGCAAATCAAGGGACCCGATATTCAGGACTGGGCCTCCCTCGGCTTGCTGACCAACGTGGATGAAGTGGCAAAGACCAACAACTGGGAAAAGCTGCTCCCCAAAACGGTCTCCGACACCATGAAGTACGACGGCCACTACGTAGCCGTACCGGTGAACATCCATCGTGTGAACTGGCTGTGGATCAACCCTGAAGTCTTCAAGAGCGCCGGTATCGAAAAGGCGCCTACCACCCTGGATGAACTGTATGCCGCAGGCGACAAGCTCAAAGCGGCCGGTTTTATTCCATTGGCCCACGGCGGACAACCCTGGCAGGACAGCACAGTGTTCGAGGACCTGGTGCTGAGTGTTATGGGGCCAGAGGGCTACAAAAAGGCTTTTGTAGACCTCGACGAAGGGACGTTGACCAGCCCGCAGATGACCGAAGTCTTCACCCACCTGAAAAAGCTGAAGGGCTATATGGATCCGGACGGCACGGGGCAGGACTGGAACCTGGAAGCAGCCAAGGTCATTAACGGCAAGGCCGGTATGCAGATCATGGGCGACTGGGCGAAAAGTGAATGGACGGCGGCCGGCAAAAAAGCCGGCACGGATTACCAATGCGTGCCATTCCCCGGTACCGACGGCAGCTTCAGCTACAACATCGATTCACTGGCGATGTTCAAGCTGGCCAAAAAGAATGACACCCCCGGCAACAATGCAGCACGTGACGATCTGGCCAAAGTCGCGCTGGAACCTGAGTTCCAGTACGTCTTCAACCAGAACAAAGGCTCGATTCCGGTTCGCAATGACCTGGACATGAGCAAGTTCGACAGCTGTGCTCAAGCCTCGGCCAAAGACTTTGCCGGCGCGGGTGAAAAAGGCCAGGTGCCAAGCATGGCCCACAACATGGCCACCTCCCTGGCGGTGCAGGGGGCGATCTTCGACACCGTGTCCAACTTCATGAGTGACAAAAACGCCGACCCGTCAAAGGCAGGCAAGAAACTGTTTGCAGCGATCAAGGCAGCCCAGTAATCCGCTGACATGAACCGCCGCACGCCCGTGCGGCGTCCTCTTATTTACCCGGCTTGTGCGGCATTTGCAGTGGCAGATGCCGGCATACCCTCTCGGGAGCAATTCGATGAGTGCCGTGGCTGTTTTGAGTAAAGCCTCGCCGTTTGATGCGCTGCAACGCTGGTTGCCCAAGTTGGTATTGGCACCCAGCATGCTGATCGTATTGGTTGGCTTCTATGGCTACATTCTGTGGACCTTTGTGCTGTCGTTCACCAACTCCAGTTTCATGCCCAGCTACAAATGGGTGGGCATGCAGCAATACGTGCGCCTGATGGAAAACGATCGCTGGTGGGTGGCCAGTAAAAACCTGGCAGTGTTTGGCGGTTTGTTCATTGCCATCAGCCTGGTGTTAGGCGTGTTTCTGGCCGTGCTACTCGACCAGCGCATCCGCAAAGAAGGCTTCATTCGCACCATTTACCTGTACCCGATGGCGCTGTCGATGATCGTCACCGGTACCGCCTGGAAATGGCTGCTCAATCCCGGGCTCGGCCTCGACAAGATGCTCCGCGACTGGGGGTGGGAGGGCTTTCGGTTCGACTGGCTGCTGGATCAGGACCGTGTGGTGTACTGCCTGGTGATCGCCGCCGTGTGGCAAGCCTCGGGGTTTGTGATGGCGATGTTTTTGGCCGGGTTGCGCGGTGTGGATCAATCTATCATTCGCGCCGCTCAAGTCGATGGTGCAAGCCTGCCGACCATCTATTTACGCATCGTGTTGCCCAGCCTGCGTCCGGTCTTTTTCAGCGCGTTCATGATTCTGTCGCACATCGCGATCAAGAGTTTTGACCTGGTGTCCGCGATGACCGCAGGTGGGCCGGGTTACTCGTCTGACTTACCGGCCATGTTCATGTACTCCTTTACGTTCAGCCGTGGGCAAATGGGCGTCGGCTCTGCCAGTGCAATCATGATGCTGGGGGCGATCCTGGCCATTCTGGTGCCGTACCTGTATTCCGAACTGAGGAATAAACGCCATGATTAATGCGCAGCGTTTTACCTTCAGCCGTCTGGCGATTTACGCCACGTTGATCCTCGCCGCAGCGGTGTATCTGGTGCCTCTGGTGGTGATGTTGCTCACCAGTTTCAAAAGCCCGGAAGACATCCGCACCGGCAACCTGCTGAGCTGGCCGCAGGTGATCGACGGGATTGGCTGGATCAAGGCCTGGGACACGGTGGGCGGCTATTTCTGGAACTCGGTCAAAATCACCGTTCCGGCGGTGCTGATCTCCACGTTCATCGGCGCCCTGAACGGGTATGTCCTGTCGATGTGGCGCTTTCGCGGCTCGCAGCTGTTTTTCGGATTGCTGTTGTTCGGCTGCTTCCTGCCGTTCCAGACCGTCTTGCTGCCAGCCTCGTTCACCATCGGCAAGCTGGGGCTGGCCAACACCACCACCGGTCTGGTGCTGGTGCACGTCGTCTACGGGCTGGCCTTCACTACGCTGTTTTTCCGTAACTACTACGTAAGCATCCCCGACGCACTGGTCAAGGCGGCGCGTCTGGACGGTGCGGGGTTCTTCACGATTTTCGGGCGGATTCTGCTGCCGATGTCGGTGCCGATCATCATGGTGTGCCTGATCTGGCAGTTCACTCAAATCTGGAACGACTTTCTGTTCGGCGTGGTGTTTGCCAGTGGCGACGCGCAGCCCATCACTGTGGCGCTGAACAATTTGGTCAACACCAGCACCGGGGCCAAGGAATACAACGTCGACATGGCTGCGGCCATGATTGCCGGGCTGCCGACACTGCTGGTCTACATTTTTGCGGGCAAGTATTTCCTGCGCGGGCTGACGTCCGGCGCGGTCAAGGGGTAACGCATGGCAACGCTCGAATTACGCAACGTCAACAAAACCTATGGCAAGGGTTTGCCGGACACGCTGAAAAACATCGAACTGAAAATCGACGACGGCGAGTTTCTAATTCTGGTTGGCCCGTCGGGGTGCGGCAAATCCACGTTGATGAACTGCATCGCGGGGCTGGAGAGCATCAGCGGCGGGGCGATTCTGGTGGACGATGCCGACATCAGTGGCATGAGCCCCAAGGATCGTGACATCGCCATGGTGTTTCAGTCATACGCGCTGTACCCGACGATGAACGTGCGCGACAACATCGCTTTCGGCCTCAAGATTCGCAAAATGAGCACTGCAGCCATTGATGAAGAAGTGGCGCGGGTGGCCAAGTTGCTGCAAATCGAGCACCTGCTCAATCGCAAGCCGGGCCAACTGTCGGGCGGGCAACAGCAGCGCGTGGCCATGGGCAGGGCGCTGGCTCGCCGGCCGAAGATCTATCTGTTCGATGAGCCGTTATCCAACCTCGACGCCAAGCTGCGGGTCGAGATGCGTACCGAAATGAAGTTGATGCATCAACGCCTGAAAACGACCACCGTGTATGTCACCCATGACCAGATCGAAGCCATGACCCTGGGTGACAAAGTGGCGGTAATGAAGGATGGCATCATCCAGCAGTTCGGCACCCCCAAACAGATCTACAACGATCCGGCTAACCTGTTTGTCGCCAGCTTTATTGGCTCGCCACCGATGAACTTCATCCCGTTGCGTTTACAGCGCCAGGAAGGGCGCTTATTGGCGTTGCTCGACAGCGGTCAGGCGCATTGCGAGTTGCCGTTGGGCACGCGTGACGCGGGTCTGGAAGACCGTGACGTGATCATTGGTATTCGCGCCGAACAGATCGTGCTGGCGGCAAGCGAGCCCAATGGGCTGCCGACCATCCGCGCTGAAGTGCAGGTGGTAGAGCCCACCGGGCCGGACACGCTGGTGTTTGTGAACCTCAATGGCAGCAAAGTGTGCTGCCGTCTGGCCCCTGATGATGCGCCTCAGGTCGGTCAAAGCCTCAACTTGCAGTTCGATCCTGCGAAAGTGCTACTGTTTGATGCAAACACAGGTGAGCGATTGGGGGCAATGAGTGCGCCCCCCGCGCAGAACCGGGCGGATAACGTGGCGCATTTCAAGGGGCGTTGAATCTGTACAGGGAGCCTGTCATCAGGTGCTTCTTGAGCGGTGCCGCGTTAAACAAAGCCAATAAGAAACCAACGAGGATCCAAGGGATGAACAACACAATGACCCGCACCCGTCTGGCCTGCCAGTTGTCGGTGATTGCCGCACTCAGCTTGGGTGCGACCGGCAGTTATGCGGCCGAAGCCTTCAGCGCCGACTCGAAATGGATGACAGGCGACTGGGGCGGCGAGCGGACCAAATTGATCGAGCAGGGTATCGACATCAAGGCGGATTACGTTGGTGAAGTGGGGGCCAACCTGCATGGGGGGGACAACCACGACAAGACGGCGCGTTACAGCGATCAGTTTGGTTTGGGCGTGGCGTTGGACCTGGAAAAACTCTGGGGATGGGATAACACCCAGGCCAAGATTCAGCTCACAAACCGTAATGGCCAAAGTATCTCCAATGACCGCGTAGGCGATCCGCGGGCAGGCACGTTGAGTTCCTCGCAGGAAGTCTACGGCCGTGGCCATATGGTGCGTTTGACCCAATTGTGGATCCAGCATCAGTTCCTCGAAGGTAAGCTGGACGTCAAAGCGGGGTACTTTGGCGAAGGCGAGGATTTCAATACCTTCCCTTGCGAGTTCCAGAACCTGGCGTTCTGCGGCTCCCAAGTGGGCAACTGGGCCACCAACATTTGGTACAACTGGCCGGTCAGTCAGGCGGCGTTGCGGGTCAAGTACAACATCACGCCCGAGCTTTATGCGCAGATCGGCGCCTACAACCAGAACCCGTCGCAGCTCGAACACGGCAATGGTTTCAAGCTGAGTGGCAGCGGCACCAAAGGCACCGTCTTGCCGGTTGAATTGGTCTGGTCGCCCAAGGTCAACGATTTGCCGGGCGAGTACCGGGTCGGTTACTACAAGAGCACCGCGCCGGCTGATGACGTGCGGGTCGACCTCACCAATGACGGTCAAAGCTACCGCGTGCGCGACAGCAAGCATGGTTACTGGTTTGTCGTGCAGCAACAGCTCACGCAACACAACGGTGACCCGTCTCGCGGCCTGCACGTAGCTGCCAATGCTACCTTTCACGACAAGGCCACCAACATCGTCGACAACTACCAGTCGCTGATGTTCGTGTACAAAGGGCCTTTCGATGCGCGTCCTAAAGATGACATCGGCATCGGCGCAGCCCGTATCCATGTCAACGATGACGTGAAGAAAAGCGCTGAGCTGATTAACGCGTCCATCGGCGCTACCGATTACAGTGATCCGCTGTACTCGCCTTTGCGCTCCACTGAGTACAACTACGAACTCAACTACGGCTTCCACGTGACCAATTGGTTGACCGTGCGTCCAAACCTGCAATACATCGCTCATCCGGGCGGCGTGGACAACGTTGATAACGCATTGGTCGCCGGGCTGAAAATTCAGTCGACGTTCTAATTGCGCTAAGCTTGCGCTTTATCTAGCGGGTAGCCTCGGCTATCCGCTTTTTTTCGGGTCGGCCCAACCCGACGCATGATTTTTCAGGACTGCGGCACATGCACGAGCATCCACTTCATCGCTTTTTCAAATCCAAACGTGAACAGCCTGTTTTTCAGTGGGAACGCTTTCAGCAACGCGACGTGCTGGTAATCGACCATCCCCATTGTCAGGCCGTGTTCAGTCGTCAGGGCGCGCAGTTGCTGCACTTCAAGCCGACCGGGCAAAAGCCTTGGCTCTGGTGTGCAGCGAAATGGCCGCAAGTGGGCGCCATTCGCGGAGGTGTGCCGATCTGCTGGCCCTGGTACGGCCGTCATCCAAGCGAAAATGCGTGGCCGTCCCATGGTTGGGCGCGGTTGATCGACTGGAAGTTGCTGGACAGCCATGCGGACGAAGAGGGCGTAAGCCTGCACTGGCGTTTGCAGTTGTGCGACTGGCAAGTGGATTTGCACGCCCGGTTGGGTGAGAACATGGAATTGCGCCTGAGTACTGAGCATCAAGATGATGAACCCTGCCACATGAGTCAGGCGCTACGCGCTTACTGGCGTATTGGTGACGTTGCTGAGGTAGCGCTGTCCGGGCTGGACGGGGTGGTGGGGTATGACCAGTTGAATCGTGAGCCGTGTAAACAAAAAGGCGAGTTGCGGGTGGAAGGCGGTTGCCAGCGCGTGTTTCACCACGACGGTGAAATGCAGCTCAACGACCATGCCTGGCAGCGTGCGTTGAGCATTGATACCGGCGACAGTGGCAACACCGTGGTGTGGCACCCTGGCAAACGCCCGTTGCTGGGCGTCAGCTGGAGCGAAGTCATGGGGTTTGTGTGTGTCGAGTCCACCAGTGGCGGCACCCGGCATCAGAGCCTGGCGCCGGGTGAACAGGCGCATTTAAGCCTGCATGCGCGAGCGGGGTTGTGTGCCGGGTAATCGCCCGGGATCAGGCCGCGATCTGGAGGCCATTCACTCCAGCTCATCGCCCACCGGGTAACGGCTGGCGTTGAGACTTTCTTTGATTTTGCGCAGGTGCGGCTGGAAATCCACACCACGGCGCAGGGTCATGCCGGTTGCCAGCACGTCCAGCACTGTCAGTTGGATAATGCGTGAGGTCATGGGCATGTAGATGTCCGTGTCCTCAGGCAGCGGAATGTTCAGGCTCAAGGTGCTGGCCTTGGCCAATGGTGAGTTTTCTGCCGTCAAACCCAGCACGGAAGCGCCATTGGCCCGTGCAATGCGGGCCACTTCCACCAGTTCGCGGGTGCGCCCGGTGTACGAAATAATCACAAACAGTTCGCCCGTGTGGGCCACGGAGGCGATCATGCGTTGCATCAGCACATCCGCGTGAGCCGTGACTGCCAAATTGAAGCGAAAAAATTTGTGCTGGGCGTCCAGTGCGACCGGGGCGGAGGCGCCGAGACCGAAAAAGTGGATCTGCCGGGCTTGAATCAACAGGTCCACGGCGCGGCTGATCAGGTTTGGGTCCAGTGCCTGGCACGCACTGTCCAGCGAGGCGATGGCGCTGCCAAAAATTTTCTGGGTGTAAGCGGCGGGGTTGTCGTCCGCTTCCACGGCGCGGCTGACATACGCGGCGCCGCTGGCCAGGCTTTGCGCCAGTTGCAGCTTGAGCTCGGGGTAACCGCTGACGCCGAATGAGCGGCAGAAACGGTTGACGGTCGGTTCGCTGACCGACGCGGCCTGGGCCAGCGCCGCGATGCTGAAACGGGTCGCCTGCTGCGGGTTTTGCAGAATGACTTCGGCCACTTTGCGCTCGGCCTTGTTCAGCTCTTCGAGGCGGCCTTTGATTTGTTCGAGTAAATTGCGCACGCGGTCCATTTATGTTCCTTGGGGCGTCGATGCAAAAGAGCCGCACGTGAATGCGGCGCTGGAAGGTGGCCTATCCTACTGTTGGCCCGATACCACCACTAGTAGCAATCTGCATTTAGAGAAAATGTTGTGTTTATTACTACATTTCTCCTTGAGTGATGCCTTGAAAAAAGGTATTTGTAGCTTAACTTGATAAAAGAACCAACATCATGTCTTCGATTACGGTTGAACCGTGCACCTTTGCCTTGTTTGGCGCCCTTGGCGATCTGGCACTGCGCAAATTGTTCCCTGCTTTATATCAACTGGATCGTGCCGGTCTGTTGCATGACAACACGCGCATTCTGGCACTGGCCCGCGAGCCGGGTGACGCCCTCACGCATCTGGCCCATATCGACAGCCAGTTGCGCCAGTACGTGGGCGACAAGGAAATCGAAGACCAGGCCATCAGCCGCTTTCTGGCCAGATTGAGCTACCTGCATGTGGACTTTCTCAAGACGGACGATTACGTGGCATTGGCCGAACAGGCCGGCGCTGCACAACGTTTGATCGCTTATTTCGCCACCCCGGCGTCGGTGTACGGGGCCATTTGCGAAAACTTGTCCCGCGTCGGCCTGACCGAAAATACCCGTGTGGTGCTGGAAAAACCGATCGGTTCGGACCTCGAATCTTCGCGCAAGGTCAATGATGCCGTTGCGCAGTTCTTCCCCGAGAACCGTATCTACCGTATCGACCACTACCTGGGCAAAGACACCGTCCAGAACCTGATCGCTCTGCGTTTTGCCAACAGCCTGTTCGAAACCCAGTGGAACCAGCGTTACATCTCCCACGTGGAAATCACTGTGGCGGAGAAGGTCGGGATCGAAGGGCGCTGGGGCTATTTCGACAAGGCCGGTCAACTGCGCGACATGATCCAGAACCACCTGTTGCAGCTGTTGTGCCTGATTGCCATGGACCCGCCGGCGGACCTTTCGGCCGACAGCATTCGTGATGAGAAAGTCAAGGTGCTCAAGGCGCTGGCACCGATCACCCCGGAGGGTCTGACCACCCAGGTTGTACGCGGCCAGTACATCGCCGGGTACAGCGAAGGGCAGTCGGTGCCGGGCTATCTGGAGGAGGAGAATTCCAACACCCAGAGCGACACCGAAACCTTCGTCGCGCTGCGTGCCGACATCCGTAACTGGCGGTGGGCGGGTGTGCCGTTTTACCTGCGCACCGGTAAACGCATGCCACAGAAGCTGTCGCAGATCGTCATTCACTTTAAAGAACCCTCGCACTACATCTTCGCCCCTGAGCAGCGTCTGCAAATCGGCAACAAGCTGATCATTCGCCTGCAACCGGACGAAGGCATTTCTTTGCGTGTGATGACCAAAGACCAGGGCCTGGACAAAGGCATGCAGTTGCGCAGCGGTCCGCTGCAATTGAATTTTTCCGACACGTATCACAGTGCGCGGGTCCCGGACGCTTACGAGCGTCTATTGCTGGAAGTCATGCGCGGTAATCAAAACCTGTTTGTGCGCAAAGACGAAATTGAAGCGGCATGGAAATGGTGCGACCAGTTGATCGCCGGCTGGAAGAAGTCTGGCGATGCGCCCAAGCCTTACGCGGCGGGCTCCTGGGGACCGATGAGTTCCATTGCCCTGATTACCCGAGACGGGAGGTCCTGGTATGGCGACATCTGATTTGAAACTGCCTGAAGGCGTCCATGCGCACACCTTCACGGCTCCGGCCGTGTTGGCAGATACATTGGCCGCGGCAGTGGCCCTGCAACTGAACAACGCGATTAAAAAGCAGGGCGTCGCCACGCTGGTGGTGTCGGGCGGGCGTAGCCCGGTGGCGTTTTTTCACAGCCTGATTGAACAGCCTGTGGACTGGTCACACGTAGTGGTCAGTCTGGCCGATGAGCGTTGGGTGCCGGTTGAACATGCCGACAGCAACGCAGGCCTGCTTAAAAAGCATTTACTGCAAGGCCCGGCAGCCAAGGCGCGCTTTGTGGGTTTATACAACGTGGCGGCCAATCTTGAGGAGGCCGCACAACAAGCGGATCGCCAGTTGGCCGAGTTGCCGCCGATTGACGTGCTGATCCTCGGCATGGGCGATGACGGTCACACCGCCTCGTTGTTCCCGGACAGCCCGAATCTGGCCAGCGCTTTAGACCTGGATAACCCGCGTCGTTGCTGGCCCATGTTGGCGCCTACCGTGCCCCATCAGCGCCTGAGCATGAGCCGTAGCCTGCTGAGCAGCGCAAAGCACACCGTGCTGTCGATTCAGGGGCAGGCCAAATTGAACACCCTTGACACGGCATTGGCCGGCACTGATGTTGCTGCCTTGCCGATTCGTGCCTTTCTGCAACCCACGTTAGAGATTTACTGGTGCCCATGAGCCAAGGATCAGCTGCCATGCAAACAACCACCCCGAACGTTTCGATGGCTGAGAAAGTCGCCCTGATCGATGCGCTGTGTGCCAAGGCCCGGATCCTGCCGGTCATCACCATTGCGCGTAAGCAGGACATTCTGCCGCTGGCCGATGCGCTGGCAGCGGGCGGTCTCACTGCCCTTGAAGTCACGCTGCGTTCGGCGTTTGGCCTGGAGGCGATTCGCATCCTGCGTGATCAGCGCCCTGAGCTGGTGACCGGTGCGGGCACCATTCTGGACCGTCATATGCTGGCTGCTGCAGAAGAAGCGGGTTCGCAATTTATCGTGACGCCGGGCATCACCCGCGACCTGCTGCAAGCCAGTGTGGCCAGCGATATTCCACTGCTGCCCGGTATCAGCAACGCGTCGGGGATCATGGAAGGTTACGGGCTGGGTTATCGCCGTTTCAAACTGTTCCCGGCAGAGGTGAGCGGTGGCGTGGCGGCCATCAAGGCACTGGGCGGGCCATTCGGTGAAGTGAAATTCTGCCCGACCGGTGGCGTCAGCCCGGCCAATATCCGCAGCTACATGGCGTTGAAAAACGTGATGTGTGTCGGCGGCAGCTGGATGCTCGACAGCGAGTGGATCAAAAACGGCGATTGGAGTCGCATTCAGGAGTGCACAGCTGAAGCCCTGGCCTTGCTGGACTGATTCTTTTGTAACGAATGTGTTGTGTGTTCTACGGTTTTTCGGTGCGCTTGGTCGGCGCACCTTTTTTTTGCCTGTGATATTTAGCCCTGCGCCATCTCTCGCAAGGCCCGGATCAACTGATGGATGTCATCCAGCGTCGTGGCCAACCCTACGGTGATGCGAATGCAACTGCCACACGCCGAGCCATTACGCGCCACGGTAAAAATGTTGTAGTCCTTAAGCAGGCGCTCAACCATCGGCTGCTGATCGTCCACGTGGGTAAAGCGCATCGAAGTAATGGCGCAATACAGCCGCGGGTCATCCGGCGTCAGTACTTCGATACCCGGCAATCTGCGCGCTTCACTGACCCACAGATCACGCAGGTACTTGAGGCGTGCGCCCTTGACCGGTGCCCCCCCCAGGTCGATGTGTTCTTGCAGCACCTTGGGCAAGGTCAACCAGGCCGGAATATTAGGCGTACCGTAAGGGGCGCGGTTGCGGATGTCTGGCTCGGGGTAGTGCTGGCTGCCCATGTCCGGTTCAATGTCGGCCAGCCGTTGCGGGTCGATGTACATAAACCCCAGTGTCAGCGGCGCCCCGATCCATTTGTGCAGGTTGAACCCGGCAAACGCGACACCCATGGCAGGCAGGTCAAATTCGATCTGCCCCAGCGCATGAGCGCCGTCCAGGATGACCTCGACACCATGCTCTCTGGCCAATTCGATAATCGCCTGCACTGGCATCACCAGCCCGGTGCGATGGGTGACATGGGTCAGGGCCATCAGTTTGATGCGCGGGTTTTGCGCAAAGGCTTCGCGGTAGCTGTTCAGCAGGCTCTCGTACGTGGCGGGATGGGCATGGGTGATCTCAATGACGTCCAGCCCTCGTTGTTGCGCCACCCAGCGCATGGCGTACTCAACGCTGTGGTATTCGAGGTCGCAGATCAGCAGCTGATCCCCGGGCTGCAAGCCCTTGTAGTTGCGGATCAGCGATTGCAACGCATCTGATGCGCGGTTGGTCAGGGCAATGCTGGCAGGACTGACCTTGAGCACGTTGGCCAATTGATCGCGGATTTCCAGGTTTTGCGTGTTATCAAACCGCTGGCGTACATGCACTGCGTTGCTGCGGTTAATGAAGTCGACCTGACGCTCATAGTCCTGCGCGACGCCACGGGTCATGCGCCCAAAGTAGCCGTTCTCCAGATTGATCGGGCCGGGGGCCAAGTCGTAGCGTTGTGTGATGGCGTGCCAGAAGTGTTCGTCGCGGGCGTTATCTTCAATCCTTGGCATAGAGGCGCTCTGTCAATGGCGGGGTTTGGGTTTTCCGTGTTTGGCACGCAACGGGTCAAGCAGGTCGGACAACCCGTTGTGATCGATTTCTTGCATCAAGGCCAGCAAACCACCCAGCTCTCCATGAGGGAACCCTTCGCGCGCAAACCAATTGAGGTACTGGCCGGGCAAGTCGGCAATGATTCTGCCTTTATATTTGCCGAACGGCATTTCGCGGGTCACCAGCAGTTCGAGTTTTTCGGGGTTCATGGTTCGGCCTTTCTTACGTGAAACGTTGAACAGGAAAATACAGGCATTCTGCATGCAGGCCAATTGACAGATCATGCAAAAAAACCGGATACAGAAGTTCAGTTAATTACTAAGTCATTGTTTTTAAAGGTATTTTTAAAAATAAAAAGTCTGGCACGGGCCATGCAATCTCTATTGCACGATCCTCAACCTTGTAAGGAATTGAACAATGACTGACATCAATAAAGAATCCATCAAAGTTTTGAACGATCTGATCGAAACCAGCAAAGACGGCCAGGAAGGTTTCAAAACCTGTGCAGAAGACATTAAGCACCCTGAGCTAAAAGCCTTGTTCGCCAAGCGCTCCGCTGATTGCGCCGCCGCAGCGGCAGAACTCCAGGCTGCCGTGCGCAGCATGGGCGGCGACCCGGAGACCAGCACCAGCGTTGCCGGTGATTTGCACCGCCGTTGGGTGGACGTGAAGTCCATGTTTACCGGTAAGGATGAAGAGGCTGTGTTGAATGAAGCCGAGCGCGGTGAAGACCATGCGCTGAAGGCTTACAAAGACGCCATCGAAACAATCAATAAGCATAATCTGGTGGGCATCCGTGACCTGGTAGAGCGCCAGTACCACGGTGTACAACGTAACCACGACCAAGTGAAAGCGTTGCGCAATCAGGCCCGCGCTCAGTCTTGAGTGCAGCCTGAAATGAAAAAAAAACGCCGGTTAGCCGGCGTTTTTTGTGCGCGTCATTTAACCAATGCTGATTGTTGGCAATGTCGGCAGGGTGACGGTCTGTTGTTTACGTGGGGCGAGGATTTCTGCCTCACCGTCCACCACCAGTTCGTCGCGCTGGTTGAATACGCGGGTAGCAATACGGACGCGAAACTTCGGTAGTTTTTCCAGAATTTCCAGGCGAACGGTGAGGGTGTCGCCAATTTTTACCGGTTTTTGGAAGCTCATTTGCTGGCCGATATAGATGGTACCGGGGCCGGGTAACTCGCAGGCGACGGCTGCGCTGATCAGCGCTCCGCTGAACATGCCGTGCGCAATGCGTTCCTTGAACATGGTGGCGGCGGCGAACTCGGGGTCAAGGTGGACCGGGTTGTGGTCGCCGGACATGGCCGCAAACAGTTGAATGTCACGCTCTTCCACAGTCTTGCTGTAGCTGGCCGTCTGGCCGACTTCGAGAGCTTCGTACGGGGTGTTGGTAACCTGAGTCATCTAGCGCATGTCCTGTGCCGGGTATTTAATTTCAAGTGTTTGATTTTAAAGGCTTTTTAAATAAATGGTGTTCATTCGCTGCGAACGGGCCGCGGGCGGCTCAGCGCCTCTTCCAGCCAGGCAATTACGTCGTCCATCACCGCGTTGCGGTTGGTTTCATTAAACAGTTCGTGCCGCGCCTGCGGGTACACCTTCAGTTGCACAGACGGATTGCCCGATTGGCGTAATGCATTGGCCAGGTCAGTGAGACGCTTGCCTGCACTGACCGGATCACATTCTCCGCCGATGACCAGTATTGGCAGGCTCGCGTCGATCTGTGACAGGTTCGCGGGTTTGCTGATTTGCTGTAAGCCGTCCAGCAGATCGATCCAGAGTTGATTGGTACAGCGAAACCCGCACAGCGGGTCTGCCGCATAGGCATCGACCTCGGCAGGGTCACGGCTGAGCCAGTCATAGCGGGTGCGATTGGGTGTGAAGGCTTTGTTGAACGAACCGAACGACAGCCATTCGATCAGCGCACTGCGCCCCTTGGGTCCCTGACGGCAGCGTTCAACATGGGCAATCAGGCTGGCAGCACGGTAAAGCATGACTGGCTGAAAGTTCGATGCACTGAGGATCGCGCCGTGCAGGCTGGCGCTGTGGTGCACTAAATAGGACTGGGCAATGTAGCTGCCCATGCTGTGCCCCAGCAAAAACACAGGGATGCCAGGATGCGCCTGGTTAATGTGCTGTTGCAGGCTTGCCACGTCGCTGACCACTGCGCACCAGCCATCGTGATCGGCAAAATAGCCCGGCGTGCCGCCTTCAGCGGTCTTGCCGTGGCCGCGCTGATCGTGAACATACAGGCCAAAACCGGCGTCGCACAGGGCGCGGCCGAGGCGTGCGTAGCGCCCGCCATGTTCTGCCATGCCATGGGCCAGCAACACAATGGCTTTGGCTGCGCCAGTGGGCAGCCAGCGATTGACGAAAAGACCGGTGCGGTCGTTTGCATCCAGCCAAAAACTGTCCGTGGTCATGGTGAGTCCTTCCTCGCGAGTCGTAGCAGTGTATAGCGCATTTGCGTGCTGGCCACTTAACAGCCTGCTTGCAGCAAAACAATTCAAGATGTAAATGGCGAAGATCGCTGTATTTGCCTACTACTTGAGAACTGTTAACGTCCGCAGGTTCCGCTTTTTAGTGCATGAAAGAGGCGGCCAGACTCGCTCAGGTAAGAGGATAAAAACAATGCAACCTGATTTCTGGAATGACAAACGTCCCGCCGGTGTACCGCTGGACATCGATATGACGGCCTTTTCGTCGGTCGTGGATGTGTTTGAACGCTCCTGCAAGAAATTCGCCGACCGGCCCGCCTTCAGCAATCTGGGCGTGACCCTCACCTATGCCGAGCTTGAGCGTTACAGTGCGGCCTTTGCCGGTTATTTGCAGCAGCACACCGACCTTAAGCCGGGCGACCGCATCGCGGTGCAAATGCCCAATATCTTGCAATACCCGATTGCCGTGTTTGGTGCGCTGCGGGCAGGTCTGGTAGTGGTCAACACCAACCCGCTGTACACCTCCCGTGAAATGCGTCATCAGTTCCAGAGCGCCGGCATTCGTGCGCTGGTGTACTTGAACATGTTCGGCAAGCGGGTGCAGGAAGTCCTGCAAGACACCGAAATCGATTACCTGATTGAAGCAAAAATGGGCGACATGATGCCCGTCGTTAAGGGCTGGGTGACCAACCTGGTGGTCGACAAGGTCAAAAAGCTCGTACCGCCCTATAGCGTGCCGCAGGCAATTTCGTTCAAAACCGTTTTGCAGCGTGGTGCGGGCCAGCCCCTTCAATCCCTGAGCGCGACCCTCGACGATATTGCCGTGCTGCAATACACCGGCGGCACCACCGGTTTACCCAAGGGCGCGATGCTCACCCACGGCAACCTGGTTGCCAACATGCTGCAAGTTCGCGGGTGCCTGTCCCAGCACGACGCGCAAGGCCAGTCGATCCTTCGCGACGGCCGTGAAATCATGATCGCGCCGTTGCCGCTCTACCATATCTACGCGTTCACCGCCAATTGCATGTGCATGATGGTGACGGGCAACCACAACGTGCTGATCACCAATCCCCGCGACATCAAGGGCTTTGTCAAAGAGCTCAACAACTGGCGTTTCACGGCGTTTTTGGGGCTCAACACGCTGTTCGTGGCGTTGATGGATCACCCGGACTTCAAGGCGCTGGATTTCTCGGGGCTAAAAGTCACCAACTCCGGCGGTACGGCATTGGTCAAGGCCACGGCCGAGCGCTGGGAGAAACTCACCGGTTGCCGCATCGTCGAGGGTTATGGTTTGACGGAAACATCACCGGTGGCCAGCGCCAACCCGTGTGGCTCATTGGCACGGCTCGGCACTGTCGGTACGCCAGTGCCGGGCACAGCGATGAAAGTCATCAGCGATGACGGCGTCGATCTTGGCCTTGGAGAGCGCGGTGAGTTGTGCGTCAAGGGCCCGCAGGTGATGAAGGGGTACTGGCAGAATCCGCAGGCGACTGCTGAGGTGCTGGACGCGGAAGGCTGGTTCAAGACCGGCGATGTGGCCGTGATTGATCCCGACGGTTTTGTGCGGATTGTGGACCGCAAAAAAGACCTGATTATCGTCTCCGGTTTCAATGTGTACCCCAATGAAATCGAAGACGTCGTCATGGCCCACCCTCAAGTGGCGAACTGTGCAGTCATCGGCGTGCCGGACGAGCGCACGGGCGAGGCAGTCAAATTGTTTGTGGTGGCGCGTGCGGGCGGCATCACCGTTGAAGAACTTAAGGCGTACTGCAAAGACAATTTCACCGGTTATAAAGTCCCAAAACAAATCGTCGTACGCGACGCATTGCCCATGTCCCCGGTAGGCAAGATTTTGCGCCGCGAGTTACGTGATATCGCCTGATTCGTTCAAGGAGGCGACAAACGCCCGTTTATGGAAAGTAAACGGGCGTTTTTATTCGTCCTCATTCATGCATTCAACACCTGTTTGTCGTGCTGAAAGGCCCGGCGCAGAAGGGTTTTGAACGTTATAGAGTTTATATTCTAATGATGACTTAGGATTGTCCTACAGTCAGGTTGGTGACTTTGGAGCCCATTTTTGGCTCTAGGCGGCCTTTGGCAAAGCTGCTACTCTCGGCGCGCTTTGTGACTTCTCGGTAAGTAAAAAGCCAGAGTTATCAATTATAAAAATCAAACAAATAATAACCGCATCAAATGCGGTGAAGAATTCGCGTCGCTGAGGAGTGGGCTTCCATGTTTGAAGGCTTTTGGAAGGATAAGTACCCAGCCGGGATTGCTGCCGAAATCAATCCGGACGAATATCCAAATATCCAGACGGTACTGAAACAATCTTGCCAACGCTTCGCTGACAAACCGGCGTTCAGCAACCTTGGCAAAACCATCACCTACGGTGAACTGTACGAATTGTCGGGTGCCTTTGCGGCCTATTTGCAACAGCACACTGACCTGCAACCCGGCGATCGAATCGCTGTTCAATTGCCTAACCTGCTGCAATACCCCATCGCTGTGTTCGGAGCCATCCGCGCCGGCTTGATTGTGGTCAACACCAACCCGCTGTACACCGCGCGGGAAATGGAACACCAATTCAATGACTCGGGCGCCAAGGCGCTTGTGTGTCTGGCGAACATGGCGCACCTGGCCGAAAAAGTCGTGCCTCAAACGTCCGTCAAATACGTATTGATCACCGAAGTGGCCGACCTGCTGTCACCGTTCAAGCGCGTACTGATCAACAGCGTCATCAAGTACGTGAAAAAGATGGTGCCGGCCTATCACTTGCCCTCGGCCATCAAGTTCAACGATGTTCTGCGCAAAGGCCACGGCCAACCGGTCAAGGACGCCAACCCGCTGAGCAGCGATGTGGCCGTCTTGCAATACACCGGTGGCACCACGGGCGTGGCCAAGGGGGCGATGCTGACCCATCGCAACCTGATCGCCAACATGTTGCAGTGCAAGGCGCTAATGGGCTCCAACCTCAATGAGGGCTGCGAAATCCTCATCACGCCACTGCCGCTGTACCACATCTATGCGTTCACCTTTCACTGCATGGCGATGATGCTGATCGGTAACCATAACGTGCTGATCAGCAACCCGCGTGACCTGCCGGCCATGGTCAAAGAACTGTCGAAATGGAAGTTCAGCGGCTTCGTGGGTCTGAACACATTGTTCGTGGCCCTGTGCAACAGTGAAGCGTTCCGCAAGCTGGATTTCTCTGCGCTCAAAGTTACGTTGTCCGGCGGCATGGCCTTACAGTTGTCCGTGGCTGAACGCTGGAAGGCTGTGACTGGCTGCCCGATTTGCGAAGGCTACGGCATGACGGAAACCAGCCCGGTGGCGTCGGTCAACCCTATTCAGAACATCCAGGTCGGCACCATCGGTATTCCGGTGCCATCGACCCTGTGCAAAGTCATCAACGATGCGGGCGAAGAGCTGCCGTTGGGCGAAGTGGGCGAGCTCTGCATCAAGGGCCCGCAGGTCATGAAAGGCTATTGGGAGCGTCCAGACGCAACCGACGAAATCATGGACAGCGATGGCTGGTTGAAGTCGGGTGACATTGCGGTCATTCAGCCGGACGGCTACATGCGCATTGTCGATCGCAAGAAAGACATGATCCTGGTTTCGGGTTTCAATGTGTACCCGAACGAGCTGGAAGACGTGATGGCCTCGCTGCCGGGCGTGCTGCAATCGGCGGCCATCGGGATTCCTGACGAGAAAACCGGAGAGCTGATCAAGGTTTTCATCGTGGTCAAGCCGGGCATGACGCTGACCAAGGAGCAAGTCATGGCGCATATGCGTGCCAACCTGACGGCTTACAAGGCGCCGAAGATCGTTGAGTTCCGGGACTCATTGCCTACCACCAACGTGGGCAAAATCCTGCGTCGCGAGTTACGTGACGAAGAGCTGAAAAAGCTGGGCCTGAAAAAGTAACTGCCCGAATACGACAAAGCCCCGCAATGCGGGGCTTTGTCGTTTCTGCAGCGGGCTACTTCTGCAAGAACTGGGCGAAGTTCACACCGGTGCCGGTCGGGCGTACGTCCTGCAAAAACGAATCCTTGTCAGCGCTCAGCTCCAGGCTCATGGTCGGCGTGCGCTTGTGGGTCGCACGTACCACCATACCTTCGCGCTTCTCGCGCAGAAACGCCGTTGTCACTTTCACGTGCAGCAGTTCATCGGTGCTTGGGGTGTGCAGCAGCAGGTGCACCCATTCGTACTGACCAATGGCCAGGCGGGCCAGCGGGATGTCGAACCACCAAATATTTTTGTTGGTGTTGAGTGAGGCGAAGTGACCGTTGTTGACGCCGATCACTGCACCGCCAAGTGCCTGGTTTCTGCGGGCAATGGCCTGCTTTTTATCGAGTTTCATAACCTTCCTGTCTTTCTGGATCTTCAGCGCCTGAGCCTGAATACGTCGCGCATTCTCGGGGGTTCGCGGGCAAACATAAAGCCCAACCTGCGTCGGGCGATGAAATGACTCACAGAAAATAAATGAAACTCCTCTGTAAAGCCTCGGGTCAATCCTATTGTCGAGTTAATGACATCCGAAATTTCACTAGGAGAAATCCCATGAGCAGCACTGGCGATAAGATCAAAGGCATGGCGAACGAAGCAGTAGGCAATGTCAAACAAACGGTTGGTAAAGCCACTGACAACGACAAGCTGCGCGCAGAAGGCAAAGCCCAAGAAGTGAAGGGCGAAGGTCAGCAGGCGGTCGGCAAGGCCAAAGACGCGGTTAAAAAGACCGTCGACAAAGCCTGAACGGCGCTGAATCCTGTGGGCAATTGATTTGCCTGAAGAAACAAATGACGGCCATCCTGTGATGGCCGTTTTTACACCTTGGGCGCGGACATGTTTCCAAAGTCGCCAACTCGACTACTTTGAGGTAAAACCCCTCAGCTAAAGTCGTTGTATGGCTTGTAAACCCTCTCATTGAGCGGCGAAAGGAGACGCTATGTTATTTCCGGTCTTGAATGGCCTGCCGTTGGGCAAAGTATTGATCCGTACGGTCAAGGAATTCATTGACGATGAGATGTCGACGTACGCCTCTGCGTTGGCCTATCAAATGTTGTTTTCATTGTTCCCGTTCATTCTGTTTCTGATCGCGTTGATCGGTTTTTTGCACCTGCCGGACTTCTTCAGTTGGCTGCGCCTGCAATCGGAACTGGTCCTGCCGCCACAGGCGCTGGAACAGGTCAATCCGGTGATCGACCAGTTGCAACAGTCCAAAGGCGGGTTGCTCTCGGTGGGTATCGTGATTGCCTTGTGGACTGCCTCGGCCGGTGTGCGCCTGATGATGAGCGCCATGAATGCGGCCTACGACGTGGTGGAAGGGCGTCCTATCTGGAAGCGTTTACCGCTCTCGATTTTTTACACCATCGGTCTTGCGGGCATGTTACTGGCCGCCGCTGCCTTGATGGTGCTGGGCCCGCAGGTGATGAGCTGGCTGGCGGGGCAGGTCGGTCTTGAAGAATTTGTCGTCACGCTGTGGACGATCTTGCGCTGGCCGGTGATTGTGCTGCTGATGATGGTGGCCGTGGCGGTGATGTATTACGTGATGCCCGATGTAGAGCAGAAGTTTCGTTTCATTACGCCGGGCTCGGTATTGGCCGTGGTGGTGTGGATCGCCGCTTCGTTGGGGTTTGCTTTCTACGTCAAGACCTTCGCTGACTACAACGCCATGTACGGCAGCATCGGGGCAATCATCGTGTTGTTGTTGTACTTCTACATCTCGGCAGCGGTGTTGTTGCTGGGCGCCGAAATGAACGCGGTGATCGAACACATGTCCGCCGAAGGCAAGGACCCCGGGGAGAAGACGTTTGATGAAGCGGACGATCCCAATCCCAAGCAGCATGTCTCCGGCCTTGGTCGCGACCATTCCCTTACCTCCACTTCTGATGAAGCCTGACTATGATTCGTGAAATTTTGAAAATGGGCGATGAACGTCTGCTACGTGTGGCTAAACCAGTGCCAGATGACATGTTCGACTCGCCCGAGTTGTGGCAATTGATCGATGACATGTTGCAGACCATGGAACATGCTGGCGGCGTCGGCCTGGCTGCGCCGCAGATCGGGGTAGATCTGCAATTGGTGATTTTCGGGTTTGAGCACAGTGAGCGGTATCCGGATGCTGAAGCGGTGCCGCAAACCATTCTGATCAACCCGCTGATTACGCCGTTGAGCCCGGTTGTTGAAGAGGATTGGGAGGGGTGCTTGTCGGTGCCGGGTTTACGGGGCGCGGTTGAGCGTTACCAGCGCATTCGCTATGAAGGCTTTACGCCCAAGGGCGAACCCGTGGTGCGCGAAGCTGAAGGTTTCCACGCACGGGTGGTGCAGCACGAGTGCGATCACCTGATCGGCCACCTGTATCCGTCGCGGATCAGGGATTTCAGTAAGTTTGGTTTTATCGACGTGTTATTCCCCGAGCTGGAACCTGGCACCCTGGAATAAACGTCGTACACCGGTAGTCGCCGTGTCTGTCTTCGACGGCGACTATGAACCTATACCCAGTGCGATCATCGCTTTACTGCGTTGATAACGAACCAGCCGTTCATGCAGAGCAGCGGGCAACCGCGTTTCTAGCGAAAAACCCACCCCTTCATAAAAGCCCTGCAATCCGGGCTCGCAAAACAACCATACAGGTCCGCCGCACGCTGTTACCGCTCGGTCAATCAGCGCTGCGGCGACGCCTTGTCTGCGCGACTCGGGCGCCACGAACAAGCCGGTCAACCAAAAACCGTCCGCCACAGGCCTCAGGCACAGACCGGCGATGATTTCTTCATGGCGCGCCACCCACAATTGCGCGTCTTTGACGGCCTTCATCGACGACTGATGGCTGCGGTAAAACTTGTTCATCAATGGCCACAAGGGCGCATCAAGCAGGGTGTAAGCAAGGGCAGTCATAAGGCGCTGATCGGTGGCTGAAGGCGGCCGCCAGTATATACATCGAGCCCTGGCACCGTGCACATCGTCCATTTGTTATCTTTTTTCGAAGTGAGCGTTTTTTCGCATTCTGATAGCCATTGGCTTGCACGCCTTTGTGGGCTGGCTATGCTCATTAAACACGGGGCCCGAATGCTCAATGCTTAACTCCCCGAGATGCGTTTGGTTCTAAGGTCATGAGCCAGGTACGCAGGTGGTTAGTTGTGTCTTGAAACCTTTGAATTATCAATGACAACATCTCCAAGGATTGAGCCATGTTTGATTTACACCGCAAAGCCGACCTGCTTGAAAATCAACGCCTGAACTGTTCCCTCAGCGAAATGAAGGCCAAAGTTATGGCCATCAGCCGCTCCATGGCCATTATCGAATTTGCGCCCGATGGCACCATTCTTGATGCGAATGACAATTTTTGTCGGGTTATGGGTTACCCCGTCGACGAGCTTCGTGGCAAACATCACCGACTCTTTTGCGAAGAGCCTTACACCCGAACCGAAGAATACGCACGCTTCTGGCGTGACTTAGGCGATGGCGAAGCCATGAGCGGCACCTATTTGCGGCTCGACAAATCGGGCCGCGAGGTGTGGCTGGAAGCCAGTTACATGCCCATTATCGGCGCCGACAAGCAGGTCAGCAGTGTGATCAAGGTGGCATCGGACATCACCGACCGTATCCACACCGAACATGAGAACGAAAGCATCGTCAACGCGTTGAGCCGCTCGATGGCGCTCATTGAATTTTCGCCGGATGGCCGTGTGATCAATGCCAACCAGAACTTTCTCAACACCATGCATTATTCGTTGGCTGAGATCGTGGGCCAGCACCATGGCATGTTTTGCACACCCATTGAGCGTGAGTCTGCGCAATACAAAGCGTTTTGGGCCTCGCTCAACCATGGCGAGGTCCACTCGCGGCGGTTTGAGCGGGTCGATAAATATGGCCGTACCGTGTTCCTGGAAGCCTCGTACAACCCGATTTTTGATGCCAAGGGCCGTTTATACAAAGTGGTGAAGTTCGCCAGTGATATCACCGCACAAGTGACCAATCTGCAAACGGCAGCGGAATCCGCCCATGCCACCTCGGTGCAAAACGATGCGAGTGCGCAAAAAGGCTCTCAAGTGGTTCAGCAAACCGTGCAAATCATCGAGGCCATTTCTCGGGATCTCAACGAGGCGGCCCAAAGCATCGATGCCGTGAGCAAGCAATCCGACATCATTGGCAAGATTGTGCAAACGATTCGCGGCATTGCCGATCAAACCAACTTGCTGGCGCTCAACGCAGCCATTGAAGCTGCACGGGCCGGGGAGCACGGACGGGGTTTTGCTGTGGTGGCCGATGAAGTTCGAAGCCTGGCGGCGCGCACGAGTGCGGCGACGGTGGAAATTGTCGAAGTGGTGCGCAAGAACCATGACCTGTCCCTCAATGCCGTGAACAGCATGCAATCGAGTTTGAGTCGGACAGGACTGGGCGTTGAATTGGCCAATGAGGCCGGTGTGGCGATTCTGGAAATTCAGCAAGGCTCCAGGCACGTGGTGGACGCCATCAGCCAGTTCAACTCCACGTTGCAGTTGCACTAAGGAAGCGTGCCGCACCTGACACGGTCGGGTGCGAAGCTGCGATCGGGCTGACAGACTGCCGGCACCTGGATGGACGGTCGCGTCAGACCTGACTTTCCTGTTTCTGCAGGGCAATTTCAGCCTGTTTGACGGCCTCTTTCTGTTTCAGCAAATCGCTGATTTTATCGTTGATTGCCTGCTGTTTCTCAGGCGGCATGGCTTTCACGTCGTCCTCAGTCAAGCCCATTTCCTTCAGGAACTGTTCACGAATCCGCTGCGCCACGGGCTTATCCATGTACTCCTTGAACGCTTCAGCTGCGGTCCCTTGGGCGGCGGCGGCTTCAGGCACGCTGGCTTGCAACAGCACGCGGGTTTTGGCGAAGGCGGCGTTGACGTTATCAGCTTGAGCATTCCCGGCTGCTGAAGTCGGTGTGGCCTGAATATTGGTCAGTGGCTGGCTGTTTTGCAATTGGCCGCTGTACAGGGCGCTGGCAGCCCCAGTGACAGGGTCCAGGTCCGGGCGCTGAGTTTTCAGTAGCGTCGAGGTAGTTTGCGCAGTAATCAGCATGAGTGAGCCCTGTTCAAATCGTAGATAGTCACTCCACGAGCAATTAGCATGCCGGGCCCGCTAACCCTCGTAATACGCGGGGCTTGGCCATCAATGGCAAGGCGAGGCGGACAAAACTTGCCGCCCGCCTGCCGCTTTGGGGCTACATCGGGATTAACTGCTTTCGCGCACCATCAATTCAAATCCCATGTCTTGCACAGGATTGGCGACCTGATTACCCGCCATCAGGGTCAGCATTTGTTCCGCCGCACGACGGCCAATGGCTTCGCGAGGCGTACGAATGCTGCTCAGCCGCGGCACCATAAACTCGGAGGAGGGCAGGTCGTTGAACCCCAGAATGGCGATTTGCTCAGGGATTTTGATGCCGAAGCGCGCCGCTTCCAGCAAGGCGCCGTGGGCAAGGTCGTCATTGCCGAAGAAAATGGCATCCACATGCGGGTGCGCGGCCATCAATTGCAGGAATAATTCGCCACCCAAACCCACGGATGAAGGGCGGGGTGTCAGCACCTCAAGATCGGGGTTGTAGAGACCGACTGTTTGCAGGGCGCGCCGATAACCTTCACCGCGCAGCAAGGTTCGCTGGTCGAGTTGCGCACCGATATACGCCAGGTGTTTACGACCGCTGGAAATCAAATGGTGCGCGGCGGTCTCGCCAGCTTTCAACTGGGAGAACCCTACGCAGTTCAGGCCGGCGCCCGCGTCCAGTTCCATCATGTACACGCAAGGTACATTGCTGGACTCGATCATGCGTCGTGAACTTTCAGAGCGATCGAACCCGGTGAGCAGCAGGCCACGCGGCTGGTACGCCATATAGTTACGCAGCAAGTCTTCTTCTTCATCACGCGAGTAATGGAAGTTGCCGATCAACACTTCAAAGCCCTTGGGTCGCAATACCGAATGGATGGCTTCGAGGGTGTCGATAAACAGCAGGTTGGACAATGACGGCACCAAAACCACTACAGAATGGCTCTGAGCCGAGGCCAAGGCGCGGGCGGCGGGATTGACCACGTAGTTCAGATCGGCAGCGGCCTGGCGCACTTTTTCGGCCAGTTCGGTGGCCACACTGCTGATGCCGCGCAGCGCGCGCGAGGCTGTAATGGGGCTGACGCCTGCCAGTCGGGCGACTTCATTGAGGGTCGGGCGGCCCGTTGTGCGGGTATTTTTATCGTTTTTGACGGAGGTCATCGCGGCTTGCCAAACAAAAAACAAGCCACTAAGGTAGCGCTGTCCACGGATGCCCGCAATTGCCTGATTGTCGGCACTCCGGTTACCCCAGCTTTGTATGTCGAGAGCGTCACCGCGTCTCCCCACAAAAATGAGAAATAGACGTCGGTAGCCCCGGCTTTGTGCTTTGCTTTCAACTATTGAACGCACGGACAAAGACAGCGCTGTCTACGGACTGAGGTGTTTCATGAGTCAACCTATCACTGCCCTGGTCATTATGGGTGTCGCTGGCTGCGGCAAATCCAGCGTGAGCCAGGCGTTGTGCCAGCTCAATGGCGCGACCCCGATTGAGGGTGACGCGTTCCACCCCGCGGCCAATATTGCCAAGATGAGTGCCGGTATTCCCCTGACCGATGACGACCGTGCCGGATGGCTTGCCAGCCTGGCAAACGAGTTGCAGCGTGCGATTGAACGGGGCCAGCGCCCGGTATTGACCTGTTCGGCGCTGAAGTTGCGTTATCGCGAGTGTCTGCGCAGCGCAGTCGACGGCTTGGGGTTTGTGTTTCTTGAGCTGACGCCCGAAGTGGCCGCCGACCGGGTGGCTCATCGCCCAGGGCATTTCATGCCAAAAACCCTGATTGACAGCCAGTTCGCGACCCTTGAATCGCCGGTCAATGAACCGTTGGTGTTAACGCTTAACGCTGGCACCCATGACATTGATGAGCTGGCGACCAAAGCCCGCGATTGGTGGCGTGAACATTCGTTGCAGACAACCCCATGATTTCGCTTAAAAAAGACAGCGCTATCCGCATCAGCCCCGGTTGCACATCCGCGCCAGATAACAAAAACAAGCCAGGAGACGCCCCATGCTAGGCATGTCCCAGAACACCTTTCTACTGCTTGACGCGGTCATTACCATCATCGGGCTGATCGTGTTGATCACCCGGTTCAAGTTGCACCCGTTTATCGCCTTGATCATTGCATCGGCGTTTCTCGGCCTGACCTCGGGCATGCCGACAGACAAGATCATCAAATCCTTCCAGGACGGTTTTGGTGGCGTGCTGGGCTTTGTGGGCATCATCCTCGCGCTTGGCACCATGCTCGGCAAAATGATGGCTGACTCCGGCGGGGCCGATCAAATCGCCCGCACCCTGATTCGTGCGTTCGGTAAAGAGCGTGTGCAGTGGGCGATGATGTTCGCGGCGTTTCTGGTGGGCATTCCGCTGTTCTTCGAGATCGGTTTTGTTCTGCTGATCCCGTTGGTGTTTATCGTGGCGCGTCGCACAGGGGTGTCGCTGATCAAAATCGGCATTCCGTTGCTGGCCGGTTTGTCGGCCGTGCATGGCCTGGTGCCACCGCATCCGGGGCCGCTGCTGGCCATTGGCGTGTTCGGCGCGGACATCGGCAAGACCATCCTTTATGGCCTGATCGTGGCTTTGCCAACGGCCATCATCGCGGGGCCGATTTACGGCACTTTTATCTCGAAATACATTCCCGGCAACCCGTCGCAGGAACTGGTGGATCAACTGGCCAGCGAGCCTGAGTCCAGTAGCTTGCCG
The DNA here is from genome assembly GCF_012985745.1 of Pseudomonas sp. WS 5078. Classification (NCBI taxonomy): domain Bacteria; kingdom Pseudomonadati; phylum Pseudomonadota; class Gammaproteobacteria; order Pseudomonadales; family Pseudomonadaceae; genus Pseudomonas; species Pseudomonas sp. WS 5078. The sequence continues at coordinate 239,065 of NZ_JAAQWX010000007.1, forward strand.
AGTTTCGGCATCACCCTGACCACCGTGCTATTGCCGGTGTTCTTGATGTTGCTCAAGACATTTGCCGACGTGGCACTGCCTGACGGCAACTTTTTCCGGGGCTGGATGGACATGATCGGTCACCCGATCACTGCGTTGTTGCTGGCACTGCTGCTGTCGCTGTACACCTTTGGAGCGCGTCAGGGCATCGACTCCAAGCGCATTCTCAAATTGCTGGACGCAAGCCTGGCGCCGACTGCGGCCATCATTTTGATCATTGGTGCCGGCGGTGGTTTCAAGCAAATGCTGGTGGCCAGCGGTGTGGGCGATGTGATCGGTCACATGGCGGTGAATGCGCAAATATCACCGATTCTTCTGGCGTGGCTGGTGGCGGCGGTGATTCGGATCGCGACAGGTTCTGCGACCGTTGCAACCATTACCGGGGCAGGCATTGTGCTGCCAGTGGTGGACTTGATCCCGGGCGTGAACCGCGAATTGTTGGTGCTGGCCACGGGTGCAGGTTCGTTGATCCTGTCCCATGTAAACGATGCGGGGTTCTGGCTGGTCAAGCAGTACTTCAACATGACCGTGGCTGAAACATTCAAAACCTGGACCGCGATGGAAACCATTCTGTCGGTCGTCGGTTTGATCTTCATTCTGCTGCTGTCGCTGGTGGTCTGAAGCCCCGGCCCTGCCGGAGCGAACGCGTTCGCTCCGGCAGGTTATTTCAGCTGGCGCTCACGCCATCTGCACGGAACATAGCGCGAATACCGCGCACAGCCTGACGGATTCGGTCCTGATTTTCGATCAGTGCAAAACGCACATGGTCATCGCCATATTCACCAAACCCTACACCCGGTGAGACGCAGACTTTGGCGTCCGCCAGCAGTTTCTTGGCAAACTCCAGCGATCCCATCTGCGCGTAGGCCTCAGGGATCTTTGCCCATACATACATGGACGCTTTCGGGTTTTCCACCATCCAGCCCAGCTCATGCAGCCCTTTTACCAGCACATTACGGCGCTGGCGATACTGCTCGGCAATGTCTTTTACGCATTGTTGATCGCCTTCCAGGGCGGCAATGGCGGCGACTTGCAACGGTGTGAAGGTGCCGTAGTCGTGGTAGCTCTTGATGCGCGCCAGCGCGCTGACCAACTCGGGATTACCCACCATGAAGCCGATGCGCCAACCTGCCATGTTGTAGCTTTTTGACAGGGTGAAAAATTCCACGGCGATGTCTTTTGCCCCCGGCACTTGCATGATGGACGGGGCTTTCCAGCCGTCGTACACGATGTCGGCGTAGGCCAGGTCGTGCACTACCAGCACATCATATTGTTTGGCCAGCGCAACCACGCGCTCGAAGAAGTCCAGTTCAACGCACTGCGCGGTGGGGTTGGACGGGAACCCCAGAATCATCATTTTTGGTTTGGGAATTGATCCGCGGATGGCTTTTTCCAGCTCGGCAAAAAAGTCTACGCCGGGTATCAAAGGCACTGACCGTACTTGAGCGCCAGCAATCACTGCACCGTAGATGTGGATCGGATAGCTGGGGTTTGGCACGAGCACAGTGTCGCCCTGATCCAGCGTGGCCAGCATCAAATGGGCGAGGCCTTCTTTCGAGCCGATGGTAACAATGGCTTCTTCTTCGGGGTCTATTTCAACGTTATAGCGGTCGGCGTACCAGCGGGATATAGCCCGACGCAGGCGCGGGATACCGCGTGAAGTGGAGTAGCCGTGGGTGTCTTCGCGTTGTGCCACCGTGCAGAGTTTTTCAACGATATGCGGTGGTGTCGGACCGTCGGGGTTGCCCATGCTGAAGTCGATAATGTCTTCGCCACGGCGCCGCGCAGCCATTTTCAGCTCTGCGGTGATGTTGAACACGTACGGGGGGAGTCGATCGATGCGCGCAAAGCGGCGCGGCGAACCTTGGTCTGCCATGTTGGCCTCTGATACGTAAGCGCCCGGAACCGTCCGAGCGACGTTGACCACTGCGGTGGTCAGGGCGAAACAATAAGGGCGATGCTGGCACTTTGTCTAGATACAGTGAGCGGGTGTTTTTGGCCAAAAACGGGTTGATTCTGTATGGGTTCTCTTAGCTGACCGCGAAGTGCTTTGCTCACTTCACGTGAGTTGGTCGAGTCAGTCCGGTGTTTTGCAGCGCGCGTATCAAGCGCCGCTCGCCTTGGTACGCCTCGCCACCCTCAATCCACCCCTGGCGTTTGTAAAGGTTTATGGCCGTCGTGTTGGACGGGCTGACCGAGAGCATTATGTGAGTGATCTCGGGCCAGTGCTGAGGGAGTTGCTGTGCAAGCAGGTGGAGACAGGTCTTGCCGAGCCCTTGGCCCTGAAAACGTTTGTCGACCTGAAATGCATGCAGGGTGGCGCTCTGCGGTGCGGCCCAGTGCGCCAGGAACGGGGTCCGCTTGAGCAGCAAAAACGCCACCGGGCTTTCATCAGCGAGTAGCACAAACCCCTTGATTGCGGCATGCGGCGACGCCGGAAGGGAGTACAGGGCGCATTCAATGTCGCCGCAGAAAGGTAGTTGCTCCGGGTGAACCTGAATCTTGAGCAGTTGCAGGCGTTGGTCTGCCGACAGGTCTTCGTACGTGCACAAGCGGTTGAGCATGGTGAGGTCTGTCGTGGCGCGCTGGGATGGCTCACAGGCAACATCTGCCCTGAGAGCGTTAAAACAGTGCGCCAGTGTCTACTGATCCCTGCTGCAAATACAGGTTTTTGTGTGTTCAGTGATCGTGAGATTTTTTGCGTCCTGCAAACGGGATCAGCATGCCGATGCGTTGTTGGTAGCGCCGGTAATGGTCACCGAACAACGCCACCAGGTCCTTTTCCTCAAGACGGGTGCCGATGACGATGTACAGCGTACAGGTCACGGCGAAGACCAATCGGCCTACGCTCATGTGCGGTGTGGCCCAAAAGGCCAGCAGTAACCCGAAATACATGGGGTGCCGCACCAGTTTGTAAAGCAGCGGCGTTTTGAAAGACACGTCGGACGGCGGGGATTGTTTGACGCTGTCGAGTGCTTGTTTGATACCGAACAATTCAAAGTGACTGATCAGGAAAGTGGCGACTAGCACGACGATCCAGCCCAACCAGTAAGCGCCCGTGAGCAGGAGCGTGGCGAGCGGTGACTGAATGTCCCAGACCGTGATGCTGACGGGTTGCCATAGCCAGTACATCAGCGCCAACACAAGGCTGGTGAACAGGACGTAAGTCGCCCGCTCGATTGGCGCAGGTACATACCTGAGCCACCAGGTCTTGAATCTGTTGCGCGCCATGCCGCTGTGTTGTACCGCAAACAACGTGATCAGCAGCACATCCATCGCGATCGCCCACGGCCAGCTCAGTGCGCTGACGCCGGTATCGATGCCTTTAGGCACCCCGATCGTGGCAATAAATCCCATGAGGTAAATAAAGACAAGAAGGAAAAATACGTAGCTGACCAGGCTGTATGCCAAACCGGACAGTCGACCGGCCAGTGTGAGGAGGGAAGGTTTGAGGCGAGTGTGGCTATGCATGATCGACTCCTTTCGAGCATGGCGTATCGCTATTAGCGCGATAAGTGTGTCAACCATAGCCCAACGTAGACACCCCGACGTGCCGCTGGTCGTGTCGAAAAGAGGTCTCGTCTAGGTTCAGCCCTTCAAATGCAGTGATGCCTGAGCACTCACTGTTTGGCCCGCAAGGGCAAATGGAAGGAAAACACAGTGCCATGTGCCGCACTTGAATCGACTTCTAGGCGGCCGCCGTGGGATTGGGCAATCTGGCTGGCAATGTACAGTCCCAGCCCGAGGCCGGCTTGCGGGGTGTGGTTGGCAGGGCGTGAGTAGGGCTGAAACAATTGCGCTTGTACGTGAGGTGCAATGGGATTGCCCTGATTGGTCACGGTCAGGGTAAACACGTTTTCATGTACCTGCGCCTGTACTTCCACCACGCCATCCGTTGCGCCATGGTGGATGGCATTGGACAGCAGATTGGAGAGCAATTGCGACAGGCGTCCGCTGTCACAATACACGCCATCAATAGAGCCGATGTCAGCCTGAATCAGGCGTTGTGGGTGCACACTCTGGACTTCCGAGATCACATGCGTGAAGACGTCATTGAGGTCGGCAGACTCGTGCAGCATGAGCGGGATGCCTGCCCCCAGGCGACCCCGGGCGAAGTCCAGTACGTCTTCAACCAGGCGTGCAGCGCGGCGGCCACTGGTCAGAATATGCTGCACCAGGTGATCGGATACCGGGTTGGGGTATTTACGTAAGAGTCGTTCGGCGGCAGTGGTAATGGCGAACAATGGGTTACGCAAGTCATGGCCCAGCACGGCAATAAATTGTTCGCGCAATTCGGCGGTTTCACGCTTCAGTAGCAAGGCGGATTCGGTGCGCTGCTGGTTTTCTTCGGCGTCCATTTGCAACGAAATCAGTCGCGCGAACGACTCCATGGTGGCCTGGATCGTGCTGCTTTTGAGTTGCGCGGGCTCCGGATCCAGTGCGCAAATTGTGCCGAAAAAGCTGCCATCGGTGCGGAACACCGGAATCGTGATGTAACTTTCGAAGCGATACATTTTGGGTGTTTGGTGGTCGCAATAGTGCGGGTCGAGGCTGACGTGGTCGATGATGATCGGCTGATGCGATCCCATGCTTTCGAAGCACAAGGTGGTGGTCAAATCCAGTTCGCCGCCGGTTTCTAACCCGAAACCGAGCTTGTCGAGCACGGCACAGGCCGTCCAGCGAGTGGATGTCACGCGGGCGATGGCCGCGAATCGCATGCCGGTCATTTCACTGATGACTTGCAACATGGCCGGGACCGCACTGATGCGATTGATCGTTGCGATGTCAGTATCTACGCCTTGCACCATGGATCGGGGTCTCGGTTGAGCGGGGGTAGAGGCAATTTTAGCGAGTACTCGCTTATGCGCTACAACAGAGTAGGTTTTTTATTAAATAGCGTTGCCGAGGACATAAAAAAGCCGCGCCTCTTAATGAAAGGGCGCGGCTGTTTATTAACGCTACAACTCAGGTGTCTTGTTTGTTCTTCAATACGTCAACTGTTTTTGCGTCCAGCTCTACATCCCACTTAATGCCTTTGGCGTCGCGCATTTCAACTTCGTACACAAATTTGCCGTATGTCTTATCAAGTTCAGTATCAACAATAGTAGCGTCCGGATGCAGCTCCAGTGCTTTGGCATTGAGCTTCTCAAAAGAGCTGATGTCACCCTTTTTGAGCATCTCGGGAATAAGGTCCGGACGAACATCGGCTTGAGCCAGGCCCGCAGTCAGTGTCAGGGCGGCCGTAGCAAACAGTACGTTAAGTGCTTTCATGTTTAATCCCTCTTGGGTGAGCTGTTTAAGTGGGACCAGATTAAACGCCGCAACTTAACTCACCCTTAATTTTTGCCCTGAGGCTGATGAAGGCGACACATCAATCAGTAACCGTTCTTTTCCAACAATTGATTGACCGTGAAGGGGGCGGGGCGTTGATAGAACTTCAGCAGCGCAGAGGCGCGGTTGGTAAAGATGCCGTCTACGCCTGCCTGCATGACATTGTTGAAGTCGGTGGGTTCATCGAGGGTGTACACATGCACCAACATGCCTTTGTCGTGCGTCGCCTTGTTCATCCAAGGCTGCACGAGGTCAAAGTAGCTCTGATCGCCACCGGCCACCAGCGCTGCCGACGGCCCTGTTCCAATGGCGCCGTGGGCTTTGGCAACGTCCAGCCAGTGTATGAACTCGGCTTTATCTTTGGGTTGCAGTTTGGCGTAGTAGGCCGCTTTATCTTTCTCGCCCGAATCAGCAAAACTCACCTCGGAGTTGGGCGCCATTGCGCCTTCACCCACCCACAGCAGCAATATTTTCGGGGTGTCGGGCATTTCTTTTTGCAGCAGTTCAAGGCTGCTTTTTTCAAACGTTTGCAGGATCACGCGGCCTTTGCCCTGACCCGTTTGAGGTTCGCCGCTGAGCGTGGTGACAGGTTGCAGCCAGCCGCGCTTGCTCAGGGCATTTTTAAGGTCATGTTCAAGGCCCGGGAACTGCTTGGGCTCCTTGGTTTCGATGTACAGGCCGGGTTTGTGCTGCGGGTTGGCCTCGGCGATGTCGATGATTTCATCCAAGGTAAGGATTTGCAGCCCCTTATAAGACGCTCGAGCGCGCTCAGGATAGGCTGCGTTGAACCAACTGCCCGCATCCAGGGTTTTTAGCTCGGCCATGGTGAAGGCGTTGGCAGGGCTGTCCTTGCGGTCCGGGAATTTTTTAGCGACGTCGGTGGTACGCAACAGGCTGTTGTCATGCAAAGCAAACAACACACCGTCTTTACTGCGCTGTACATCCATTTCCAGGTAATCGGCACCCAGGTCGCGGGCAACGGTATACGCCGCGGCCGTTGACTCAGGAGCGTCGAATGAGGCGCCACGATGGGCAATAACTGCCGGACGCGGGATGCCCTGAGCCTTGGCCAGCTCCGCTTGAGCAGTGTCAGACGGGCTGGCGGCGTTTGCGCCGCTCATGCCCAGCAGCAGGCTGAGGAGCAGGGCGCTTTTGCCAAACATATCCGGCATGGGGTGAGTTCCTTTCGGTCAGTAAAATTAAGGGCGTCTTTTTAACAACTGACAGCCGTGAGGGCTATCGAGAACCCGATATAAATGTACGTGAGGTTCAATTTGCAGCGCTTTAAAGGTGTGTTCTGCAGTATTCTGGCGCGCAGCAGCGTCCCCAGCAGAGGGAGCAAGCCTTTATCCTTGCGTGTAAACCATCGTCCTAGAGCTTTTAGTGCTCATAAGTGAGGTTTACCATGCGCATCACTTCAGAACTGATCTGCCAAGCCGCCGATCAACTTAACGGCTTCGTTGGTTTCAATCGTAAGACAGGGCAGTACATTGTCCGTTTTAGTGAAGATTCCTTCGGGATGGACGTTGCTGACGACAACATCACCCCCACCAGCGAATTTGTATGGCAAGCCGGCAATGCCGACACCATGACACTCAAGCGCGAGCTGGTTCAGTTGCTGCTGGATCAAAATATCGATGATCGGCTGAACATCACCGAGCCGTTGCGTGTGTACATGCGCAGGCAGGATGTTCCTGAAATCAGTGCCGTACGACGTTGCGTTACCCCTTAGGTTGGCGGGGCGCGTGTTTATCCGGGGTTGCGCAATGCGGGTTCCGGAAACACATCGGCCGCAGCAATGCTGATTTTGTTGCGGCCGGTATTTTTGGCGATATACAGCGCTTTGTCGGCTTCGCCAAGCCATAGGGAGGCATCGTTGAATTCGGCGCGGTATGACGCCAGCCCGATGCTCAAGCTGACGCGCAACGCCGGGTCATTGTTATGCAGGTCATTGCAGAAGACCTGTCGCAGCCGCTCCATAATGTCTTGCGCCTGCTCCAGGTTGCGGTCGGGGAGAATGACGCAAAACTCGTCCCCGCCGTAACGCCCCGCCAAGTCCTCAGCCCTCAAGTTGTCCTTCAATTGCTTACTGAACTGGCGCAGTACGCTGTCGCCGACGATATGCCCGTAGGTGTCATTGATGCCCTTGAAATGGTCGATATCAATCAAGGCCAGCGTCGCACGTGCGTTATTTTGCCGACACTGCTCAAAGCTGAGCTTTAGAAGGTCTTTCCAGGAGCCGTGGTTTAAAAGTCCAGTCAGGCTGTCGGTACGGCTGAGTGCACTGAGGGTGCGCTTGTGTTCGGCCAGCTTGATGGCCAGCCGATAACAGACCATGCCCACCGCGAACGGGTAGAGCGTCAGCATGGGCAAGCAGGCGTAGATCTGCAGGGGCGTGATGGTCGTGTTAAACGCCGCGCCCAATAACGACCAAGAAATCAGTACGCCGCTCAGTTGGGCTATCGCGCCACGAAGCAGCATTTTTTGGCCACCCGCTGCGACGTTATTCATGGTCATCATTGACAGGATGGTAACCGTGGGCAATGGATTGAACTGCATACTCGCCGCCCAAAACCCGCCCCACAGTGAGTCGATCAACATGTTGCGGCGCTCGGCCTGAAACGGATACGCCGAACGTGTCGAGAGCAGCAGGGCCAAGTGTGGCCATATGAACCCGTTGAACAGCAGCAATACCCATACCCAGGCAGGCCTGTCGAGTGGATAGAGAGTCGCCATCACGCTGAAACAGCCAATGCCCAACCCTACGATGCGTGGCACGTAGATGCGTTTGGCGAATGACAGGCCTTTGCCTCTTTTATGGTCCATGGCGTGGTCTACAGAAAAAGGTCGTTCAACGTGAATTGGGTTTGATAGAGGCCGCGCGTGCTTTATGCACTTAAGATCAACTGTGTTCAAGCGTAGCTGCTGAACGTTTCTCAAGGACCTCATTTAATCTGACCGTGTGGCGGTATGTTGACGCAGGGCTCAGCAAACAGCGATGGGGCGGCAATCGGGGTCAGCGCGAGCCTTTTGATCTGTTTTGGTCGATTGAGGTGGGCCGTTGCATGCCGGAGGTGCCAGGCCTTTTACGGGTACAACCGAGATGTTTCCGGGCGCCGTCATTGGCAACTGACCCCACCACGTTGGATCTGGCCTTCCATGGCCGGCACGACGCCTTTGCTCGGATGCATCTGCCCGCCGGGTGACGGCTGGCGTGGCGTTGAATCTACACCGCCGGTGTTTACTCGATCATTGCGTAATCGCTGCGACCCATCGGGTCCGGCGTCGTGCCGCGAATGTTCTCGCCTCTGCCTGGAGCGAACCCCGGAAAGAACACCAGGCCTTCAGCCTCAAGGCGGTGAGCCAGGGCCAGCAGGGTTACGTCACGAACGGGCTCCCCGGACTCAAAACGCTTAATGGCCGCTACCGAAACTCGGGACGCTTCGCTCAGTCGTTCAAAGCTCCAGCCCAGCATTTCGCGTGCCTGAGCGCAGTGCAACGGGGTGAATTGGTTGAGGACGATTCGCTCAAACGTAGTGCGCATCGCTGAGTTCGACATGGGGATTCTCCGGGGCTGAGTCTAGGTTTGAAAACACTGTGTTTTTATACAGTTATTTCAAAAGTTGAACAAATCCATTTTTTTGATCTGTTCCTGCGGAGCCGCAGTGTGCTTAACCCTTGATTTGAGCCGGTCTGCAACAGACCTGATCTGTCGAGAAATTCGATATAGCCCGTTGCTTATTCCCTGGCCATAAAAAAGGCTGCCCTTGGGCAGCCTTTATAGTCAGCGTTTTGTCACGTCTGGAATCAGTCCCAGCTCAGTGCGCCGCCCGTTTGGTACTCGATCACGCGAGTCTCGAAGAAGTTTTTCTCTTTCTTCAAGTCCATGATTTCGCTCATCCACGGGAACGGGTTAGTGGTGCCCGGGTACTCT
>NZ_JAAQWX010000008.1:0-239936 GCF_012985745.1 Pseudomonas sp. WS 5078
AGAGTACCCGGGCACCACTAACCCGTTCCCGTGGATGAGCGAAATCATGGACTTGAAGAAAGAGAAAAACTTCTTCGAGACTCGCGTGATCGAGTACCAAACGGGCGGCGCACTGAGCTGGGACTGAGCCAATCGGCCCAATGCGGCCTTCATTTTTTTCAAACTGATACTTATGTGTAGCCAGAAAATAAAAACCCCTTGCGTGGGGCTGTGCTCGACGGTTTTTGGGGACCTCGTGTGCCGCGGATGCAAACGCTTTCACCATGAAATTGTGGGTTGGAACGGGTATTCGGAAACGGACAAACAAGCCGTATTGTGGCGGCTTGAGCACTTGCTCGACCGTGTTACGCAAGGGTTGGTGGATGTGTTCGATGAAGCCTTGCTCAAGGACCAACTGGCCCGGCGCAAGATTCAACTGCGACCCGAACACTCCATTTACTACTTGGCGTATCAGGTGATTTGGCGAGGGGCGGACACGATCAAGAACATCGAGCATTACGGCATACGGCTCGCCCCGCAAATCCGGGGTATGCCGCTGGTGGACGTGCGAGCCTTAATCGACAAAGAGTTCTTTGTGCTGTCCGAGATGCACTACCAGCGCATCCAGGCGCACGAGCTTTAACACGTGCCGTTGACACTCGACACTGTGGGCGCCAGTTGACTGGCCCCCACAGGTGAGGGGTGCGTCAGGCGCCGATGACTTTAGCTAGCCCCACCGGCTGCAGGTCAAAACGGTCAGCCAGAAATGGCGTCACGTCCAGTGGCAAGGGTTCATTGCGTACCAATGCATCCAGCATGACGCCGGTAATGGCCGACGTCAGAATGCCCGTGCGGAAGTGACCGCAGGCATTCAAATACCCCTCCACCCCCGCCATCGGCCCCAGAATCGGCAGTTCATCCGGCGACCCCGGACGCAACCCCGCCCACGTGCGCTTGAGGTTGACGTCTTTGAGTTCCGGGATGCAACGCATGGCGCCCTGCACCAAACCGCTGATTTCCGGGAAGGTGGTGGTCACGTCGAAGCCTTTGTCTTCGGTGGTGCTGCCGATCAGGATTTCGCCGTTGTCTTTCTGCGCCAGGTAGCAATCGCTGGTGGTCAAACACCCGTTGAGTAATTTGGGCATACGCTCGGTGAGCACGATCTGGCCCTTGACCGGCGCAACCGGGATGCTCATGCCGGTGGCCATGACGCTCAGCTCGGCCGCCCACGCACCTGCCGCGTTGATCAGGGTTGTGCTGTGGAACACCCCTTCGTTGTCCGTGCGCACGCCCAGCACTTTCGAGCCTTGACGCAACACGCCCGTGACGTTGGTGTTGAAGAACAGGTCCACGCCATTTTGGCGGGCACCCTCGGTGTAGGCGTCGGTAAGGCGGAACGGGCTGACCTGGTGGTCGCACAAAAACTCCAGCGCTCCCTGCGCATCGTGGCTGACGCTCGGCTCGGACTCGCGCAGCGCGGCTTGGTCAAGCCAGCGCACCTCATGGGCCAGATGCGGAATATTGGCGACGATGTGCTCGGCGTAGAGGCGGTCTTCGTCGTCGTAAATCACGTATTTGAGACCGGTGCGCTCGAACTTGAAGTCCATGCCGTGTTTTTCTTTGAGTTCCTCATGCAGGCCGGGGTACAGCGCGTTGGACTGCAAGGCAAAGTCGAAGAAGCAGTCGGGCAGGATATGCGGCGTGCTGGAATCCACCACCACTGCCGAACCCTGGGCTTCGCGCTTGCGTTCAGCCGACATCATGCGAAAGAAAATCACCCCGCAGCCCAGCCCCACCGACTCGCCGATGGCCCACAATCCGCCCGCCGAGGCACGGCTGGCATTGCCGGGGCGCTTGCAGTCGATCATGGCGATTTTCAGGTCCTTGCGCCGTGACAGGTGATAGGCGATTGAAGCGCCGATCACGCCGCCACCGGCAATGACTACGTCATACGTTTTGATCATGTCAGGCATCCTTGCAGGCATTGGTGAAGGCCGAAAATGGCACGGGTTCCAGCGGGAAGCGCGGGCGCAACCAGCCCACGTCCTTGCGCCCGGTAGCGTCGCGCAGACGGTCGCTGCAATAGCCAACGCACATGCGCCCTTGGCAGTCGCCCATGCTGACCCGTGTGCGCATCTTCAAACCGGCCATGTCCTGTACACCTTGGCTGAGGGCCAGGTCGATGTCGGCGCGGGTCACGTGTTCGCAACGGCAGACCACGGTGTCGGCCTGTGGCAAGTCAATCTGACGCGTGCCACGTTGCGTGTAGCGGTCAATCCCGCCGCGAAAGCGCACGATGGTATTGAGTTGGGAGAGGTAGGCACGACGCTGTTCGAGGGCCTGCTTTTCACTGAGCACCCCGCGTTGCAACAAAATCGACAGGGCCGCGATGCGCCCGGTCAGCATCGCGGCTTCGCCGCCGCGCAACCCGGTGACATCCCCCGCCAGGTGAATGGCGGGCTGGCTGCTCTGCTGCCAGCTGTTGGCCGTGGCCGCCAGATAACCGTCCACGTTGTAAGCGTGTTCCAGCCCCATTTGCTGGGTGAGCTGGGTACGCGGGATAAAGCCATAGCCTACGGCCAAGGTGCGTGCCATCACCGTCTGGGCCTTGCTCACGTCTGCTTGCCAGTGGCTGTCATAGGGCGCCACCTTGACCGCTTGCACCTCACCATCGCCAATGGCCTCAACCACCCCCCAGCCATAACGCAAGGTAATGCCATGGCGCTTGAGGTAAACCAGCATGCTCAGGCCATCAAGGAACAGTTGCGGCTGATTGAGCAGCGCGAGGCTTTCTTTGGCGATACGGCCGAACTCACAGGCTTCATACACCCCGGCCACTTCCACGCCCGCCGCATGCAATTGACAGGCAACCAACATTAACAGTGGCCCCGTACCGGCAATCAGCACCGGGCCTTTGGGCTTGACCACACCGCTTTTGATTTGCAATTGCAGACCGCCGAGCATAATCACGCCGGGGATGGTCCAGCCCGGAAAGGGCACGCTGCGCTCATGGCAGCCTGCGGACAGCAGCAGCTGCGCGAAGGCAATTTCCTGCACCTGTTCCTCGGCATTCAGCAATTGCAGGCGCTGTTCACCCTGACCGCCGATCACCCGGTGGTTGAGGCGCACATCGACATGCTGGGCAATCGCGGCGAATTCGCCGTGCAGCTTATGCAGTGCGTCTTTGTAACGTTCGCCCAAATAATCGAGCTCCACGCCTTCGCGCAGCGGCCCGCGATAGACGACACCGCCCAAGCGTGAGGCTTCTTCCAGCACCGTGCTCTGTACACCGTGCTGCGCCAGTTCAATGGCCGCCGACATACCGGCCGGGCCGCCGCCGACAATCACAGGATTAAGGCTCATCGTGCAGGCTCCTGTTCAGCGACCCGGTTTTGCCCGGTTTCGACTTTCATGCCGGGGCGCACCACGGTCTGACAGGCCCGGCGCTTATGCCGCCCGTCGATGTTGACCAGACAGCAATAGCACACGCCCATGCCGCAATATGCGCCGCTGGCCTGCCCGTGGTCGTTGGCCGACACCTGGCGTACACCTACCGCGTTCAAGACACTGAGTACGGTTTCGCCTTCAGCAGCGCTCACCGCCTGACCATTGAGCAGGATGGTCATATCCGCCTGCATTAAAGGTTGAATGTCGTACTGCCGGTTCAAATCATCCATTTTCTTATGTAGTCCTTTTTTGAACTGCTTAGCGCGGGCCTCCGGCTTTTAGGCAGCCAGAGGTCTTGGTCACTGGGAACCAAGGCCAGAACGTTAGTCGATTGGTGAAAATAAGCATTGATATAAGCCAATAGATCAGCCCCCTTTTTCGAATTCTCGACGCAATGCACTTACACTGAATGCCCTTTGCATGTTGGCGCCCCCCCATGGACCTCGATCTGGCTCGCACTTTCCTTGAGATTGTTCGCTACGGCAGCCTTGCCGGCGCTGCCGAGAACTTGCACGTAACCCAGACTGCCGTCACGGCGCGGGTGCAAAAACTCGAAAGCCTGCTGGGGGTGACGCTGTTCATCCGCAACCGCGCCGGGGCGAAATTAACCCCTGAAGGCGAAGCGTTTGTGGTGTATGCCAACCAGTTGTTGCAAACCTGGGAAGCAGCGCGGCGTGACCTGCCGCGCCCTGAAGGGCTCGACCGGGTGCTGCACATCGCAGGCGAGGTCAGCTTGTGTAACCCGCTGATCCTCAGCTGGACCAAAGCCCTGCGTCAGCACCTCACGTCCCATGCCGTGCGCGTGCAGATCCGGGATGGCGAGCAATTGTTGCGGCAGGTTGAAATGGGCTTGCTGGACGCCGCACTGGTGTACCGGCCCGCGTACTGGCCAGGGGTGCAGGTGGAGCAACTGCTGGAAGAAAAGCTGATCCAGATACGCCGCCCCGCGATGCCCGATCCCTATGTGTACGTGGATTGGGGCGACGATTTTCGCCTTCAGCATGATGCCGCCTTGCCGGAAAAGGCGCGGGCCGCCATCAGTTTCAACCTCGGGCCAGTAGCGCTGCATTACATCCTTGAGAACGGCGGCAGCGGCTACTTCCGCACGCGCGTGGTGCAAAGCTACCTCAACAGCGGCGCACTGGAACGGGTACCCAAAGCACCTGAATTCAGTTACCCGACCTACCTGGTGTATTCACGCGAGCGCGATTGCCCGGCCTTGCAACAGGCACTGGAATTGCTGCGCGACATCGTCAAGCTGGACAGTGACTGGTCGCAGCGCTGGGGGCCGGAAGTTTGATCTGCCCTGCGCCTTGATGAAACCTCAGGCACCTGAAACCTTTCAGCTTTGCAGCGGCCGCGCTATCCCTTAGGCTGCTGCAACGCTGAATAACAATGACAACACAGGTGACCCATGTCCGACCTCACCCGCACCGACGCTGGCTGGATGGCGTGCAGTGCCCACCACCGCTGGCTGGAAGACGAAGGACGGCGGCTGGTGGACTTCGCCCGCGCCGCCCGCGTGGCTGATGGATTTGCCCGCCTCGACCCATTTGGCCAGCGCCCCGACAGCGCCCGTGCCGATACCATGACCACGGCACGCATGGTTCACAGCTTCGCCCTCGCCCACCTGCAAGGCCTGCCCGGCTGTGCTCAGTTGATTGATCACGGGCTGGCGGCGCTGGCAGGTCCGTTGCGCGATGCCCGTCATGGGGGCTGGTTTGCCGTCCCGCACGCGCAGACCGGTAATAACCGCAAACAAGCCTATCTGCATGCCTTTGTAGCACTGGCCTTCAGCTCGGCAGCGGTGGCCGGCCGACGGGGCTCTGCCCAGTTACTGGGGGATGCAGTGGCGCTCTTGGAAGGCACATTCTGGAACGACGCCGAAGGGGCGTTACTGGAGTCCTTCGCGGACGACTGGAGCGAGTGCGAGGCGTATCGCGGCGCCAACAGCAACATGCACGGCGTCGAAACCTTTCTGGCGCTGGCCGATGTACTGGACGAAAACCTGTGGCTGGACCGCGCTTTGCGTATCGCCGAGCGGGTCATCCATGTCCAGGCAGCTCAGGCCGGGTACTTGCCGGTCGAACACTTTGATGCGCAATGGCAACCGCTGCCCGACTACAACCGCGACAACCCGGCCGACCCCTTCCGCCCTTTCGGCAAAACCCCTGGCCATGCCTTTGAGTGGGCGCGTCTGTTGTTGCATCTGGAAGCGGCGCGCACTCGACGCGGCATGCCAACGCCAGACTGGCTACTGAGCGATGCCCGGCAACTGTTTCACAGCGCGTGCCTACATGGCTGGAATGCCGATGGGCAGCCCGGCGTGGTGTACACACTGGATTGGGATAACCGACCGCTGGTGCGCGAACGTCTGCACTGGACAGTGGCCGAAGCCTCGGCCGCGGCCGCGGCGTTATGGCAGCGCACGGGGGAAGCGGAATATGAACAGTGGGGTCAGTGCTTCTGGGCGTTTATCGACCAGTACCTGATCGATCGTCAGCACGGCAGCTGGCATCACGAACTGGACCCGAACAACCAGCCTTCAGCGCGCATCTGGTCGGGCAAACCGGACTTGTACCACGCGTATCAGGCCACCCTGCTGCCGCGCCTTCCGTTAGCGGTCAGTCTGGCCTCAGCCCTGGCACAACAGCCCGGACGCCAGCACGCCCAAACCGACTAAGACGGCCAACAGGGCGTGTTGCAGGGCTTTGTGCCGGGTGAAGAAGGAACGCCCGTTCAACATGCGTTGCACCTGCTTGAGCAAGTCGGGGTCGGTCGCGCGCGCTCGCGGGTTGAAACTCAGCGCATTGGCGACGCGCTGCCATGCCGCCAGATGCGCGGGGGCTTCAGCCAGCCAGGCCTTGAACACCTGACGCTCTGACGGGCAGGCATGACCGGACTCAAGCAGCAACATCCACTCAACAGCTGCACGGGTTATGGGGTCAACGCTGCTTTTGCTCATAGGGACTGCGCCACTCGAACAACTCATAAGATAACCGAACTTAAATAGTAATAAGTCGCATTATCGGGATATCAATATGAATTGCAAGGTGGCGCAGGCTGCAGGGGCATGACAGACACGTCTGTTTTTGCCGCCTGCACAATCACCGGCCGCCAGCCATGTCCACAAAGGTGCCCGTGGCGTAAGACGCTTTGTCGGACAGTAGCCAGACAATCGCCTCCGCGACCTCCTCCGGGCGCCCGCCCCGGCCCATGGGGATCATGGGCTCCAGCTTGCTGACACGGCCCGGATCGCCGCTCAAGGCGTGGAAGTCAGTAAAGATGTACCCCGGTCGCACAGCGTTGACCCGGATACCCTCGCCCGCAAGCTCTTTGGACAGGCCGATGGTGAAAGCGTCCAGCGCACCTTTGGAAGCCGCGTAGTCGACGTATTCGCCCGGTGACCCCAGCCGCGCCGCCACCGAAGACACATTGACGATATTGCCGCCTTGGCCGCCATACCGGGGCGACATGCGCAGCACTGCATGCTTGGCGCACAGGATGGGGCCTAACACGTTGGTTTTAAGGGTATGCAGCACGCGGAACTCGGACATCTCTTCCAGCCGCGACTTGTGTCCGACCGTACCCGCATTGTTGACCAGCGCCGTCACCGGCCCCAGCTCCTGGTCAACCCGCAGGAACAGGCTGATGACTTCATCTTCATTGCTGACATCGGCCCGCACACTGATTGCCTGCGCGCCCAGTGCGCGCACCTGCTCCAGCACCTCATGCGCCGCCGCGTCGTCCGCCAGATAATTGATACAAATCTTGTAGCCCTGCCGGGCAGCCAACAATGCCGTTGCTGCACCAATGCCACGGCTGCCACCGGTGATCACGATGACTTTGTCCATAAATACGCGTTCCCCATTCACGGTGTAAACCTGCGGCCAGAATAACCGGGCGGCACGCCTTTGTCAGTGCGCGGCGTCAGGGACCCCGGCTGTTTGCTGAACGCGGTGGATATCGGCCATGAACTGTTGCGCAGGCTTTGGGTGCCCCAACAGATAGCCCTGCAAAGCATCGCAGCCCAGCGTGGTGAGGAAACTTTGCTGGGTGTCGGTCTCGACCCCCTCAGCCACAATCCGCAGGCCCAATGCCTGACCCAGCGCGACAATGGCCGACACAATGGCCGCGTCATCACTGTCGTGCTCCAGATCACGGACAAAACCGCGGTCAATCTTGAGTTCGTTGGCGGGCAAGCGTTTGAGGTACATCAAGCTTGAATACCCGGTGCCGAAATCGTCGATGGACAAGTCGACGCCCATCAGGGACAGCTGTTGCAACACGGTCATGCTGGCATCCGCGTCGCTCATGGCCGTGGTCTCGGTAATTTCCAGGGTCAGGCTGTTAGCTGGCAATTGATGGCGGGCCAACGCACACGCCACGCTGTCGACCAGCCCCTTGTGACAAAACTGCAACGCCGACAGGTTCACCGCAACCCGCCAATGGCTGTAACCCTGATCGAACCACACTCGCATTTGGCGACAGGCCTCATTGAGTACCCACTCACCGATGGGGATGATCAAACCGGTTTTTTCCGCTACGCCGATAAACGCATCAGGCATCAACAGCCCTTGCTGCGGATGCTCCCAGCGCAACAACGCCTCGGCTCCCACTGGCTGGCCGTTGCTGGCATCAATCTTGGGCTGATAGTGCAAACTGAACTGCTGTTGCGCCAGCGCTTGACGCAAGTCCTGCAGCAATTGCAATTGCTTGCGCGCATTGGTGTTCATCGATACATCAAAAAAACTGTAACCGTTCTTGCCAGCGCCTTTGGCGTGGTACATAGCTGCGTCAGCGTTCATCAACAGTTCTTCAGCGCTGACGCCATTGCCGGGGTACAGCGCAATGCCAATGCTGGCGGAGATTTGCAGTTGATGCTCGTCCACCTGAAATGAACGCGACAGCAGACTGACTTGCCGCGCAGCCACCTGCGGTGCATCGTTGGCTTCGGCCAGGCGCACCAGCATCACAAACTCATCGCCGCCGATGCGCGCCAGCGTGTCCTGCCCCCGCAACTGTTGACGCAACCGCTGGGCCACTTCGCGCAGCAAACGATCGCCCAAGTGATGACCAAAGGCATCGTTGACCGGTTTGAAACCATCCAGGTCAATGAACATCAATGAAAAACAACCGCCCTGTTCCGCCACTTTGCGCTGGGCCTGCCCGATGCGGTCGGCCAGCAGGATGCGATTGGGCAACCCGGTCAGGTTGTCATGCAAGGCAAGCTGGGTCAGTTCTTCATTGGCCAGGGTCAGCGATTGCGCCAGTGCCGCGGTGCGGGCATCGAGTCGGGCATCAAAAATCGAGGTCAGCAGTGCGATGGTCATGACTGCAAGGCTCGCCACCAGTACCAGATTGTCGAGCCCCTTGGCGCTCAGGCCATTCAGGGCTGCGCCGCAAAAACTGCCTTCAGGAAAACTGGCCGCCGCCATGCCGGTAAAATGCATGCCGACAATTGCCAGGCCCATGACGACTGCTGCCCCAGCCCGAGCCAGGCGCACATAGGGTGTTTGTTGACGCAAACGGAACGCAATCATCAACGCTGCCGCTGACGCCGCCACCGCGATCACCAGCGATAAACCGAACAACGCAGGGTCGTAGTCGATCCCCGGCTGCATGCGCAACGCCGCCATGCCGCTGTAGTGCATGGCGCTGATGCCCGCGCCCATGATCAGGGCACCATAGAGCAGTTGCAGCGCTGGCAGCCGCGGCTGACTGACCAGCCACAAGGCAAAACCCGATGAAAGAATCGCCACCAGCAACGACCACACGGTCAGCCCGAGGTCGTAGCCCAGTTCAATCGGCAAGGACAGCGCGAGCATGCCGATGAAGTGCATCGACCACACGCCAAACCCCATCGCCAATGCACCGCCACCTATCCATAGGTAAGCTGCACGGCCGTTCGCCGTGGCGATGCGACCGCTCAGGTCAAGGGCAGTGTAGGAAGCAAGAATGGCCACACACAAAGAAATTAGAACCAACGCGGGGGAGTAACTTGCCAAAACCATGGACCTTCTGCAGAGCGCAAGCCGAACGGCATCCATGCACAGTGAAAAGTGCGCGATTGTACTGATTCCATGGGCAAACGCACGCACAGACATAGGCTAATTGCCAGCATCTGACGAACTGGCCGTTGCCCGTTCCGGATCAATCGCCGCAAGCCGGTGGATGAAGCCGAAAATCACGCCTGGCATGCTCGATATAACGCGCCACCACCGCCGACTTTTCAAAGCGCCGGTGGATCAACGACAGCCACGAGGTGACGTCACAGCCCTCGATCTGCCGATAAACCACCCCTGGCAAGCTGATCTGCCCGACTACCGAGGCAGGCACCACCGCGACTCCCTGCCCCAGCGACACCAGCGCGATCACCGCCACCAGCCCGCCGGGTTGCGGGCCAAGCCTGGGCGCGAAACCACCTTGACTGGCTACCTGCAACGTCCCGCTGATTTGCTCGGGCAACACAAACGTTTCGTTTTGCAGGTGTTCGGGGCTGATGACCTTTAAACGTGCCAGCCATGCGTGCGCTGCCAGCGCCAAGACAAAGCCTTCTGCATTCAGACGAACCGCCTCCACCCCGTCGGGCAACGCCATGGGCGAGCGCACATAGCCAATATCGAAGCGGCCTTCAGCCACCATCGTTGGCAAACTCGCCATGGCGGCCTCACGTACCGACAGGCTGACTTCGCCTGATTCGCGGCAAAAGCCCTGCACTTGGCGCTGTAAAACCCCGGAATAGACTGCGGACGCCACATACCCCAACTCGATATGCCCGGTCTCGCCGCGACCTGCCCGCTGTGCGTGGCGCCGGGCCCGTTCGAACTGACTCACCGTGGCCTGGGCCTCAGGCAATAACGCCTCGCCGGCCTGGGTCAGGCTTACCTGACGTTGCTCGCGCACAAACAGACGCACCCCCAACTCGGCTTCCAGATCCTGCACTTGCCGACTCAGGGTAGGCGGCGCAATGCCTAGCACCTCGGCCGCGCGGGTGAAATTGCGTTGCTGCGCAACCGCCAGAAAGTAGCGGAAATGACGTATGTCCATGGGTGCATTAGCTCATAGGTAATGAAGTCCCGGTCGATGCCTAACCGACCCTTGCTGGCACCGCGTTAACCTGTGCCGACCGTCACACTAGAGAGCCGCTTCCATGTCCGTCAAATTACGACCTACCGTGCCGCTCAGTCACTTCACGCAGCCGCTCGTCCGCCGCATTGCCTCACAGGCAATCCTGAGGGTGTGCAGGGCGTTCCGGCCATGAAACCTGTCAGCCCGCGCCTGACCCTGCTGAGCGCCTCCGGCGTCTGCGCCCTGATCGTGCTCGACACCAACATTGTGGCCGTCACCTTGCCGAGCATCGCCCAAGACCTGGGGGCCAATTTTGTCGACATCGAATGGGTCGTCAGCGCCTACATGCTGGCGTTCGCCGCACTGTTATTACCGGCAGGAAGCATTGCCGATCGCTTTGGCCGTAAAAAGACCCTGCTCTGGGGCCTGAGCATTTTTATCCTCGCCTCCATCGGCTGCGGGGCCGCACCCACCACCTTGCTGCTGGACATCGCCCGCGCCATCAAAGGTGTCGGTGCCGCGCTGCTGCTGACCTCCGCGCTGGCCTCGATCGGCCACGCGTTTCATGACGAGGTGGAACGTGCCAAGGCCTGGGCGTTTTGGGGCGCGTGCATGGGGGTGGCCATGACGGCCGCCCCCACGCTCGGCGGCCTGATTACCGAATACCTGGGCTGGCGCTGGATTTTCTACCTCAACCTGCCCGTGGGCCTGCTCCTCATGGCGCTGGTCAACCATGCCATCGCTGAATCCCGTGACCCGCAATCCGCGCGGCTCGACCCGTGGGGCAGCCTGGTGTTCAGCGCCAGCCTGTTGTGCCTGATCTGGGGCTTGATCGAGGCCAATCGCATTGGCTGGAACAACCCGTTGACCTATGCACGGATCGTTGGCGGGTTGCTGCTGCTCGGGCTGTTTGTATGGGTCGAGTCGATGCAAAAGCGCCCGATGATCGACCTGCAACTGTTCCGCCATCCACGCTTTATCGGCGCCCTGCTCGGCATGTTCGCCTACGCGGGTTGTGCACAGGTGATGATGACCCTGCTGCCGTTTTACTTGCAGAACGGCCTGGGGTTTAGCGCCATCTATTCAGGGCTGGGCATGTTGCCCTTCGCTGTGACCATGTTGATTGGCCCGCGCATTGGCGCCCGCCTGGCCATGCGCTATAGCCCGGCCACCCTGATGGCAACCGGGCTGACACTGGTGGGCTGCGGCAACCTGCTCAGCGCCTGGGCGGTGGAGCACGGCGGCTACCTGAGTTTTGCCCTGACCACCGCCGTGACGGGCGCAGGCGCCGGTTTGCTGAATGGCGACACGCAAAAAAACATCATGGCCTGCGTGCCACGCGACCGTGTAGGCATGGCCTCGGGCATGAGCACCACCATGCGTTTCAGTGCCATCGTGCTGGCCATTGGCGTGCTCGGCGCCTTGCTCGGCAGTCATGCTGAACAGCGCCTGCATGCCAGTCTCGTGTCCGTTGCCCCGCAATGGATTGATCAAACCCATGCCATCGCGTCACGGGTGGTGGCGGGTGATCTGCGCGGCGCAGTGAGCGCATTGCCCCTGTCGGCCCAACCCCTGATTCAGACGCTGGCCACTGAGGCCTTTGTAAGCGGGTTCAGTGTGGTGTTGTGGGTCGCCGGGTGGCTGGGGCTACTGGGCGCATTGGTGGTGGGTACGTTAATGCGCAAGCCGATCCCGCAACTGACGCTCGTCACCCGGCCCCTTTAAAGCCCGTGCAGGGTTTGAGCATGCGAAAAGCCGTTGCACCTGACGCCCGGCTGAACATGAAGAAATATTAAGAAACGTTTCAGCTATTTGCGGGCAAAATGTGCTCACCGCTGTGAAGGCTAATCAGGTGACGGTATGACCCGCATTTTGACCATTGAAGACGATGCCGTGACGGCGAAAGAAATCGTGGCTGAATTGAGCAGCCACGGCCTCGATGTCGATTGGGTGGACAACGGCCGGGAAGGTCTGGTGCGCGCCGTCAGTGGCGACTATGACTTGATTACCCTGGACCGCATGCTCCCCGAGCTGGACGGACTGGCGATTGTCACGACCCTGCGCACCATCGGCGTCAGCACCCCGATTTTGATGATCAGCGCCCTCTCCGATGTGGACGAGCGCGTGCGCGGGTTGCGTGCCGGGGGCGACGACTACCTGACCAAGCCGTTCGCCAGCGACGAAATGGCGGCCCGGGTCGAAGTCCTGCTACGGCGCAAAAGCCCCGCCGACAAATATGAAACGTCGCTGCGGGTGGCTGACCTCGAACTTAACCTCATCACCCGCGAAGCCAGTCGCGCCGAACAACAGCTGAGCCTGCTGCCCACCGAGTACAAATTGCTTGAGTTCCTGATGCGCAATACCGGGCAAATCCTCTCGCGCATGATGATTTTCGAAGAGGTCTGGGGCTATCACTTCGACCCGGGCACCAACCTGATCGACGTGCACATCGGGCGTTTGCGCAAAAAGATTGACCCGCCGGGCCAGGTGCCCCTGATTCGCACCGTCCGAGGCTCGGGTTATGTCATTGCCGAACCCCTCTAAGGGCTGGCGTTCTTCCAGCAGCCGTTTGCTGGCGCTGTACAGCTTTCTGTTCGTGGCCTGGAGCTGCATCTTGATGGGCGTGCTGTATTACGAGGTGTCGGATTACCTCGGCAATCTGGCCAAGCATTCATTGATGCAGCGCCAACACCTCTTTTCACGCTTTCAGGGCGAACAGTTGGACGAGGCGCTGGCCACCAGCCTGACGTTTGATTTGCGAACAGTGGATGCGTATGGACTGTTCGATGCGCAACAGCGCCACCTCAGCGGGCCGATCCAGGTAATACCCGCCGACCTGCCCCTGGACGGCCAGATCCATGAACTGAGCACTTGCGTCGACGCCGACGACCCCAACCTGCCGCAAGACAGCTGCGACGCCGTGGCCACACAAACCCACGATGGCCGCTGGCTGGTGCTGGTGCGCGACAACGGTTCACTGTTCGCGGTCACACGGATCATTTTGCATGCGCTGTTTTGGGGACTGTCGCTGACCATCATCCCCGGCATTGCAGGGTGGCATTTGCTGCGACGTCGCCCCTTGCAACGCATCCGGGCGATTCAGGCCAGTGCCGAAGCGATCGTCGCAGGGGATTTGACCTATCGGTTGCCGCTGTCCAACCGGCGTGACGAACTGGACATGTTGGCGGCCATCGTCAACGCCATGCTCGACCGCATCGAACGGCTGATGCACGAAGTCAAAGGCGTGTGCGACAACATCGCCCACGATTTGCGCACCCCGTTGACCCGTTTGCGTGCGCAACTGTATCGCATCCAGCAGCAAGCCCCGGAAGGATCGCCCGAGGCCGTGCAAATGGATCAAGTGATCGCTGAAACCGACACCTTGATGGCGCGCTTTCGCGGGTTACTGCGCATTTCCGAACTGGAAGACCATCAACGCCGCTCGGGCTTTGTACAACTCGACCCGCAGCCGCTGCTGCAGGAGCTGTATGACTTCTACCTGCCGCTGGCTGAAGAAGGCCAGGTCACCTTGTTACTGGAGGCACCGCCGCCATTACCGGGCCTGAACGGGGATCGCGCGCTGCTGTTTGAAGCGCTGGCCAATTTGTTAAGCAACTCGATCAAGTTCACCCCGTCCGGTGGTGAGGTGACACTGCGCGCCGTCAACGATCAAGGCAGCGTGCGCATCGACGTGCTCGACACGGGCCCCGGCATTGCGGAAGCTGAGCGTGAAGCGGTGTTCCAGCGTTTTTACCGCAGCGACGACCAGCACGGCGGCTTTGGCCTTGGCCTGTCTATCGTCGCGGCCATCGTCAACCTGCATGGTTTCAGCCTCGAGGTGGACAACCGCCCCGGTGGCGGCGCCAGACTCAGCCTGCATTGCCGGCAAAGCCTGATCAGCGCTCAACCACGACCTTGGGTCGTGTAGTCGCGGCCCAAAGACGAGGGGGCGCCCCCCCCTTCATCGCATCCCATCTTTACACTTCTGTCGACACACTTTGGCACAGATTTTTCTTGTCTATCCGTGTTCGCAATTTTTCAGCCGGAAATTCAGCCCCGGCGTGCGCAACCCGCACCATTTGCAAACACGGACGGTAACGCCGTCCACATTCAGTGCAATGACGGGCCAAAAGTCACGTCAATACGCGGTTGTTATAAAGGAATATGAACCATGTCGGATGTGTGCACCGTTTCACGCTTGACCCTCTGTCCCGCCTCCCCGCGCCCCTTCAGTGCGCGATCCTGCCCTTGTAGCGCGGGCATCGACACGTAGCCCTTAACGCCCTCGATGTACCCGGGGGCTGTAAAGACGCACACAGCACGTAGCTGAATCTCAGCCCGTACGTGGCAGCGCTTCTGTGCGCCGCCAATGCCACTCCTTTTGCTCAAGAAAAGGCAGCTTGTCATGTCTGATGTTGACGCTATAACCGTTCCGCCAAAACGGCCATGGGCCTTTGTCTGGCATTACATTCGCCTTTATCCCGGCTGGTATTGGGGCATCGCCTTGTTGCAAATCGGCGCCGCCATGACCGCGACCCTGATGCCCTATGCCATTGGCCGCATCACCGGCGCCGTCAGCGATGGCACGTGGGACAGCGTTGACCTGTGGCACGCCAGCCTGCCTGCGTTGGGGCTGCTTTTTGGCCTTGCCATGGCTCAAATGCTGTTCGCCCGTGGCGCAACCTTGTGCATGATCATGGTTCGCCCGCAGCAGAAGATCCGCATCATCCGCGAACTGTTTGCCTATCTGCAGCATCATTCACCGCGCTATTTCAGCGAGCACTTCGCAGGCAGCCTCGCCCACCGCATCAGCGAGGGCAGTATAGGTTTGCTGGAAATCACCTGGTCACTGGTGGTGGAAATGTTGCCGATTCTGGTGGTGTTGATCACCAGCCTGGTGTTGCTGACCCTGGCCTCGCCCTGGCTGGGGCTGGGTTTGTTGCTGTGGGTGGGCACTTATGGGTGGCTCGCATTTGTCCTGTCACGCAAGGCCCAGGTCCTGGCGGGAGCCCACGCGCAGGCACGCAGCATTACCACCGGCAAGATTGTCGATGCGGTGGGCAATTTGAACAGCATCCGGCTATTCGCCCGCCAAGGGTTTGAACTCGATTACCTGACCCGCTACCAGACCGCAGAAAAACAGGCCGCCCAGCGTTCGTTCTTCTACCAGGAAAAGATCCGCCTGTTACAGGACAGCCTGTCGGTGGTACTGCGCGTGGGGCTGGTGGCACTGGCCTTGTACCTGTGGCAGGCGGGCATGATCGATGTCGGGCAACTGGTGATGGTCGCCACGCTGGGGTTGATGATCGTGGCGCAGTGCAGCTTTTTGAGCATGCAGTTCATGCATTTTTTCGAATTCATTGGCAACATCGAAAACAGCCTCGACACCCTGTTGCAACCCCACGAAATGCCCGACCGCGAGAACGCCTCTCCTGCACAGATCGAGAAAGGCTCGATCCACTTTCGCGATGTAAGCTTTGGCTATACCCCGGACAAACCCCTCTTCAAACACTTCAACCTCGACATTCGCGCCGGTCAACGCGTGGGCATCGTCGGGTTTTCGGGCTCTGGCAAATCGACCTTGTTAAACCTGCTGCTGCGCGCCTACGACCCGCAAAGTGGCACGATTGAAGTCGATGGCCTGGATATTCAAGGCATGACTCAACCCTCGCTGCACAATCACATCGCGCTTATCCCGCAGGAACCGGGGCTGTTTCATCGTTCCCTGCGCGAGAACATCGGTTATGGCGACGTGAACGCCAGCGATGCGCAGATCATCCTCGCGGCCAAGCGCGCACACGCCCATGAATTCATTATGCAAATGCCCGACGGTTATGACGCGCTCATCGGCGAGCGCGGGGTCAAACTGTCAGGTGGTCAGCGCCAGCGTATTGCCATCGCCCGTGCACTGTTGAAAAACGCGCCCATCATGGTGCTTGATGAAGCGACTGCGAGCCTCGACTCCGAAACGGAAAGCCTGATTCAGGGTAGCCTTGACGACATCATGGCGGACAAAACCGTGCTGGTCGTCGCGCACCGACTGTCGACCATCGCGCACCTGGACCGGATTGTGGTGCTGGAAAATGGCCAAATTGTAGAAGACGGCAATCACAGCCAATTACTTGAACTCCGCGGGGTGTACTACCGGCTTTGGCAACGCCAGTCTGACGGTGTATTAAATGAAAGCGCTGATGAAAAATATGACGCCTGGGTTAGTTAATCACCCTCAACCCCGCCATGAATAAACTTTAAAAAATAAAAACCGGCATGAATACACCCGACTTTTTACGTCTACATCATCCGCAACGGCCTCGCCTTTGGCACGCGCCAATGTTCAATGGCTGTTCTTTCAACAACGTCGGGGCGACTTGAATGTGCGCCTGCAAGATTAATAGGCAGCCCTAACCGGCTCACTTATGTTTCAGGCTTATTTAGCCCACACCCTGAAGATATTAAGGCACTCGATAAAGCAGCGTATTCAACGCCACCTCCAGGCCTCTTTTTAATAGAAGGCGGTATCAATGGCACCGCAATCGCACACGTTCCGGAAAACCCCGTACACGGTGGTGTGCGCCCGTCAGTCTGGCTAAACGACGCGCGTTTAGACGCTTGTACACTGACGCTATACCCATAACAGCTTTGTAAGTGCACTGTTTTCATACAGTAACTGGTCATATTGGTGCACCCATCAACACCGCATTAAGGGGCAAGTAAGATTGTCCAACAATGGCAATTACACTCACTAGAGTTTGGCACATTCATGCTTATTAAAACGGTACTGCTCGACCCCGCAATGGCGTTAATTGATAAGCTCTTTATTGAATCAGTTCGCACTTTTCACTGATTAATATATCTGACACCTTGCATTCACCTTGGTTGGCACAGCCATTGCTTGTAACAAATAGAAATAGGTTTCAACACCTGACAAGATCGGACCATTCAACCCTGTAGCACACAACAAGGAGTGTATATGAAACCGTTTTTTATCAGCCCTTGAGGCCCTTCGATCAATGAGCAGTCATTGATCGGTTAATGATTGATTCAACCGTTAACGGACAGTTCTCGTCCCTGCATGCAAGGGCGAACGGAGCCTTATTGCCCTTCATTTAGTCGAGGGACTCTTAATGAGTGACGAGGTAAAGAACAAAGCGCGGCCCGCCCCTCTACTCGACGCTGAGCGTGTGCAGCAGTGGACACATATTCCCCATGTGCCCAACACCTCAACGCCGGGGGGCGTGAGGGTGCCGAGGGTGCTGTTGCTGATAGGCGTTGCGGCGGTGCTGCATGCCGCAGCCTGGTGGGCGTTTCAGCAGGCCAAGGCAGCGCCGGTGGTCACCCCGCCCGAGATCCCGGAAATGACCGTCGAACTCACCAGCCCGGCGCCGCCAGCACCACCGGTCGAAGAGCCGCCACCCCCACCGCCGCCACCCGAGCCTGAAGTACCTCAAGAGGACGAAGACGCCGTCAAGCCGCCTCCCAAACCGCTGGAGAAACCCAAGCCGGTCGAAAAACCGAAACCGGTGGTCAAGCCAAAGCCGGTGCTCAAACCGCAGCCCGTCAAACCGGCTCCGCCAGCACCACCAGCCCCTGCCGCACCTGCAGCGCCCCCCGCACCTGCGGCGCCTGCTGCCGCGCCGGGGCCGGTCAAGGAAACCGCTGCGGTGTCGGGCCTGGCCAGCTTGGGCAACCCGCCGCCGGAGTACCCGTCGCTGGCCCTGCGTCGCAGTTGGGAAGGCACCGTGGTGCTGCGCATCAAGGTCCTGCCCAACGGCCGCGCCGGGGCTGTGGAAGTCACCCGCTCCAGCGGCAAGCAGGCACTGGATGAGGCTGCTGTCACGGCGGTACGCAATTGGAAGTTTGTCCCGGCCAAACGCGGGGACACGCCCATCGAAGGTTTTGCAACCCAGACCATCGCGTTCAAATTGCCGGCATAACCCGCTCAGGGGCCGACGTTAACTTTTATTTAGCCGTGTGTGAGGTGTAGCCATGAACGAGTCTCTGTCTTCCATGATTGTCCCGGGCGTGTTGTGGGCGCTGGTGCTGTTTTCGGTGGTGAGTTGGGCACTGTTGCTCATCAAGTCATCGCAGTACCTGCGCCAGAAAAAGCAAAACAAACTGTTCAGTAAAGCGTTTTGGGCCGCCCCGGACCTGCTCACCGCCGCCGAGCACGCCAGCCAGTACCCCGGCGCACTGGCGCGCATCGCCAACAGCGGTTTTGAAGCCATGATTGTCGATGACAGTCCGCGTACCACTCAGCAACTGGCTCACACCATCAACCGCTCTGATCGCCTGGAGCGCAACTTGCGCCAACAGATCCAGAAAGAACGCCGCGCCCTGGAAAGTGGCCAGGCCATTCTGGCCAGTATCGGCAGCACCGCGCCCTTCATCGGCCTGTTCGGCACGGTGTGGGGGATCATGGAAGCCCTGCAAACCATCGGCGCTACGGGTTCGGCCAGCCTTGAAACAGTGGCTGGCCCCATCGGACACGCCTTGATCGCCACCGGCGTGGGCATCGCCGTCGCGGTCCCGGCCGTGCTGATTTACAACTTCTTTCTGCGTCGCCTGAAGCTGGCTGCCGCCAACATGGATGACTTCGCCCACGACTTCGACGCCCTTGCCCAGCGCAGCGCCTTCGCCATCGACCGCCAAGCCATTGTCAACAAGCGCACGCCGGTGCGGGAGGCCAGCTGATGTCTTTCTCAACTCAGGACAGCGACGAAGTACTCAGTGAAATGAACGTCACTCCGCTGGTGGACGTGATGCTGGTACTGCTGGTGGTGTTCATCGTCACCACGCCGATGATGACTAACGCCATCAAAATCAACCTGCCCAAGACCGACGCCGTGGCCACGCAGCAGAAGAAAGACCCGGTGGTTGTCAGCGTCGATCAGGACGGCACCTTTTATCTGGCAAAGAACGAGGTGGCCCCCGAGTTGCTCGAGAAAAGCCTGCAAGACGTGAAAAACCAGGACCCGGAAGTGCGCGTTCAGTTGCAGGCCGATGCGGGCGTCAACTACGGGCAGGTGGCCAAGGCCATGGCCTCCATCGAACGTGCGGGCATCACCAGGATTTCGGTGATGACGGCCAAATAACACTGCCTGTCGCCGCAGCCCCAGGGCGCGGCGACAGCGCACACCGTGCAATCGCTGTCACTACGCAGTACCCACGCCGCGCGCGAACGCTGTTAGTCCGTGCAGGGGAGCGGCTTGCTTGAAAACCGTGTTTTGCAAGGGTCGACACAACCCAACTGGAGTCATGAGGGCTCACAAGGCCATTCCAATAAACGTCTGAAAAAGTCGGAAATAATTATGCAGATGAAGAGTTCAGGTTTTACCCTCAAGCCGCTCGTTGCCAGCCTGCAACGCCATCGTTTTGTGCCGCTGTATCTGGTTGCTCTGGGGATGAGCACAGGACAGTTACACGCTGCCGAAGCCGTTGCAGCAGACGATTCAGGCGCGGCCGTAAGTGCGGCGGCCGTCAGCGCGGATGCCGTGGCTGCACCGGCCACCACGCAACTGCAACGGGTGGAAGTGACCGGGACGGCGATTCGTCGGGTCGATGCTGAAACCGCAGTGCCAGTGACCATTTTGCGCGCCGAGCAACTGCGCAACGAAGGCGTGACCACCACGGCTGAAATCATGCAGCGCGTGACCGGCAACCAGTCAATCCGCAACTCGGCCAGCTCCGTGGGCTCGGCCACTGGCGGCGCCACGTTCGCTGACATGCGCGGCATCGGTGCCAATAAAACCCTGGTGCTGCTCAACGGCCGGCGCTTGGGCAACAACGCCATCGACGGCTCGGCAGTCGACTTGAACACCATCCCGTTCGCCGCCATTGATCGCGTCGAGGTACTGCGCGACGGTGCTTCGGCCCTGTACGGTACAGACGCCATCGGAGGCGTGATCAACTTCATCACTAAAAAGTCCCTGACCGATGGCACCCTGTCGCTGGGTGGCGAAGGCGCCGATGCCAGCGGTGGCGGCAATAGCCATGACATCAGCGGCAGCTGGGGCTACGGCGATCTGGAAAAAGACCGTTTTAATGTGATGGGCGTGGTGGGTTACAACAAACAAAGCGCGTTACAAAGCAAAGACCGCACGTTCACCACCAACTACGCCCCCGACCGCGGGCTGGACCAGACCTCCGGCACCTCGTACCCGGCCAACTGGAGCCAGGGCAACCTCAACACCAACCCGTTGTCGGGCAGCAATTGCAGCGGCGCCAATCTGGTATTGCGTCAGGGCGTATGCCGCTACGACACCCGGGACTACATCGACCTGTTGCCCGAAACCGAAAAGACCTCGTTCTTCGGTAAGGCCACCGGCAAGATCACCGATGACGACAACGTCAACCTTGAATACTTCTGGGCCCGCAACAACAACGCCACGTCGGTTGCCCCGGCCCCGTTGACCGGCCTGACCATGGACCCGACCTCACCGTACTACCCCGGCAACGGCATCACCCCGGGCAGTAACGATGCTGCCTTCGACCCGACCCAGCCGATTGGCCTGAACTGGCGAGAAACCGCTGCCGGTGGCCGTCAGTCCAAAGACCAGAACACCAGCCAGCGCCTGGTGTTGAGCTTCGACGGCATGGTCAAGGGCTGGGATTACAACCTCGGGGCCTCGTACAACCAGAACCAGGTGATCTCCAGCGTCACGGGCGGCTATGCCAGCGACGCGGCAATGATCAGCGGGATTGCTGACGGCATCCTCAACCCGTTTGGCCCGCAGACATCGGCCGGTCAGGCGTACATCGACGCCAATCAATACCACGGCCAGTATTCGTCCTCCGTGGGGCGTGTCAGCGGCCTTGACGGGCGCATGAGCCGCGAAATTGGCGACTGGTTCGGCGCAGGGCCTTCCGGCCTGGCCATTGGCGGCGAATACCGTCAGGAGAAATTCCACCAGAACTACGAAGCGTTTGCCGCAGACATCAGTAGCCTGGGCGTCGACCCCGACGGCAGCGTCGAAGGCGACCGCAATGTGAAAGCGGTGTACACCGAACTGAACGTACCGGTGCTCGACAGCCTGGAACTCTCGGCGGCCGTGCGTCACGACAAATACAGCGACTTCGGCAGCACCACTAACCCCAAGTACTCGTTCCGCTACCAGCCGGTGAAGGAATTGGTAGTGCGCGGTGCCTACAGCGAAGGGTTCCGCGCACCCTCGCTGTACGAGTTGTACAACCCGCAATACACCACGTACACCCAGGGGTATTACAACGACCCGGTGCTGTGTGCGGGCGGCGTGGTGCAGCCGGGTGGCAACAGCGGCCGCGACTGCGGTCAGCAGTTCCATAATCGCACCGGCGGCAATACCAAACTGGCCCCGGAAAAAGCCCGCAACGTCACATTGGGCTTTGTCTATCAACCGGTGCGCGAACTGTCGCTGGGTCTGGACTTCTGGTGGATTCACATCGCCAACCAGATCGCCGAGTTCCCGGAATCCACTGTGTTCGATGACCCGGACCTGTACGCCGATCGCTACATCCGCAACCCGGACGGCTCACTCAACTACGTGCAGACTGGCCTCGCCAACCTGGGAGCCGTCAAGACCAGCGGCATTGACGTGAGCATGGACTACCGCTTCCCGAACACACCGTATGGGCAGTTCGGTCTGGGTCTGCAAGGCACCTACGTGACCCGCTACGATTTCCAGAGCACGCTCGGTGGCACCTACACCGATAACGTCGGGGACTTCGAAGGCACAGGCGTCGTTGCACGCTGGAAACACGTGCTGAACGGCACCTGGAACCTGGGCCCCTACCGTGCATCGTTGGTTAACCGCTTCACCAGCGGCTACAACGACTACGACCCCAGCACCCATGCCAAAGTCGCTTCGTACACCTTGTGGGACGTGTCGGCCGGTTACACCTTCAACAAAACCGTGGACCTGGATGCGGGCATCAAAAACATGTTCGACCGCAATCCGCCGTTCTCCAATCAGGCCTATAACTTTCAGAGCGGTTTCGATCCGCGTTATACCGATCCTATGGGCCGTACGTTCTTCGCCCGCGCCACTTACCACTTTTGAGTGATCACCGGCGCAGGCCGACTCCAGCCTGCGTCGGTCTGACTGCGAAATCGCGCCCCCTCGGCCTGTTCACGCGCAAGGCCGGGGGGATTTTTCACGGTCCTCACCGGTTCTACACGCGGCACAAGGAAACCCCACACATGTCGTCAATTTTCCTGCCCCTGATCCGTTCGTTTCTGGTGCCCGTACTGTCGTGCATGTGCTTCGGTGCCAGCGCCGCGCCTGGCCAGTCCATGACGGTCTATGGCGAAGCCCCCAAGTACCCGGCCGGTTTCCAGCACTTTGACTTTGTGAACCCGCATGCACCCAAAAGCGGGTCGCTGAGCCGCGCCTCCATGGAAATCGGTCAGTTCAACTACCTCACACCCTATGTTGACCAAGGCACCGGCGTGGCCCAGATCGATCAGTGGGTGTACGCACCGTTGGCTTTTCGTTCGCTGGACGAGCCTTACACCGTCTACGGATTAGTGGCCCAGACCATGGAACGCGACCCGCAGGGCCTGTGGGTGCGTTTCAACCTCAACCCCACAGCCCGTTTCGCTGACGGCACCCCGATCACCGCGCAGGACGTGGCCTTCACGTACAACACACTGATGACCCGGGGCAGCCTGAGTTTTCGCATGCTCTACGGCGAGGTTAAAGACCTGGTGATAGAAGGTCCGCTGCGCGTACGTTTCGACTTCAAGAACAACCAGAACCGCACGTTGGCGCTGGATCTGGCCAACCTGCACATCCTTCCCGAGCATTGGTGGAAGACCCGCGACTTCAGCAACGGTGGCGGCTTTGAACCCCCATTGGGCAGCGGCCCGTATGCGGTCTCGCACGTCGATCCCGGTCGCAGTATCAGCTTTGAACGCGTTAAAGACTGGTGGGGCAAAGACTTGCCGGTCAGCAAGGGGCTGTACAACTTCGACCGCCTGACGGTGAATTTTTACGGCGACACCGACGTCGCCCGCGAACTGCTCAAGGCCGGGGCTTTCGATTACAACCGCGAGTTCTCGGCCACCGGCTTCAGCATCGGTTACGACAGCCCGTCGCTCAAAGACGGCCGGCTGCAAAAAGGCGTGTTTGCCAAAAACAAACCGGGGGCAGCGCAAGGGTTTGCGTTCAACCTGCAAAACCCGTTTTTTCAAGACCGCCGGGTGCGTCAGGCCTTAAGTTTGCTGTGGGATTTCGAATGGACCAACAAGCAGATGATGCGCAGCTTTTATGTGCGCCAGCAAAGCTACTTTCCTAAAAGCGAAATGGCCGCCACCGCCCTGCCCGACGCCCGTGAGCTGCAAATCCTGGAACCGTTGCGCGGGCAAATCCCGGATGAAGTCTTTACCCAGGTGTACCAGGCGCCGAAAACCGATGGCAGCGGTTACATCCGCGACAAACAGCTGCAAGCCCTTGATCTGCTCAAGCAAGCCGGCTGGACCGCCAAGAACAATACGCTGGTGAATGCCGCAGGCGAGCCGCTGCGTTTTACCTTCCTTGATGGTCAGGGCGGTTTTGATCGCATGATCCTGCCCTACAAACGCACGCTGGCGCAGATCGGCATCACCATGGACATCCGCAAGATTGATTCGGCGCAGTACATCAACCGGCTCAATGCCCGCGACTACGACATGATCGTGGTGGGTTTCCCGCGCAGCGGCGTGCCGATCGTCTCGCCCGGCCGCGAGATGTATGACATGTACGGCTCGCGCAGCGCCACGCAGGTGGGCGCCTCCAACGCGATGGTGCTGCGCGATCCCGCCATCGACACCCTGCTCGACGGGCTGGTCCAGGCCAACAGCCGTGACGAGATGGTGCACTACGCCCGCGCCCTCGATCGCGTCCTGCAATGGGGCTACTACATGATTCCCAACTACTACTCGGTCGGCACCCCGACCGTGTTTCAGAACCGCTTTGGACGCCCGCCCCATGAGCCCACGTACGACGAGGGCCTGGACACCTGGTGGGAAATCAGTAAAAGCGCGCTAACTAACGCCGCCATGCGTACCGCCCAAACGCCGTCGGAGGGTCAATGAGATGGTGCATTACATCAGTCGTCGTTTACTGTTGATCATCCCCACCTTGTTGTGCATTTTGGTGGTCAACTTTCTCATCGTGCAGGCAGCTCCAGGTGGCCCGGTGGAACAGGCCATCGCCCGCCTGCAAGGGTTTAGCGGTGCCTCGGTGGGCGGTGGCGCGCGGGACATGGCCGCCAGCAATGGCGGTGCCAGCCGCAGCAGCCGTGGCCTCGACCCGGCACTGGTTGAAGAAATCACCAAACATTACGGGTTCGACAAACCCCTGCATGAGCGTTTGTGGCTGATGCTCAAGAACTACGCGCAACTGGATTTCGGCAGCAGCTTTTTCCGCGGTGCCAAGGTCACGGATTTGATCCTGCAAAAACTGCCGGTTTCAATATCACTGGGGTTATGGGCAACGCTGATCACGTACCTGATCTCGATTCCACTGGGGATCCGCAAGGCCATTCACAACGGCAGCGCCTTCGATGTCTGGACCAGCACCGCGATCATCATCGGCTACGCCATGCCTGCCTTCCTGTTCGCGATTTTGCTGGTAGTGGTGTTTGCCGGCGGCAGTTATGTCAGCTGGTTTCCGGTGCAGGGCATGGTCTCGGAGGGGTTTGAGCACCTGAGCGTTTTCGGCAAGCTCGGCGACTACCTCTGGCACATGGTGTTGCCGGTCTCGGCGTTAGTGATTGGCGGGTTCGCGACCCTGACGATATTGACCAAAAACAGCTTCCTCAACGAAATCAGCCGCCAATACGTCGTCACAGCCCGGGCCAAGGGGCTGACTGAACGTCGGGTGTTGTACGGCCACGTGATGCGTAACGCGATGTTGCTGGTGGTGGCAGGCATTCCTCAGGCGTTGATTGAAGTGTTTTTCGCAGGGTCGTTGCTGATTGAAACCATTTTCAACCTCGACGGCATAGGCCGCATGAGCTACGAGGCGGCGGT
Source organism: Pseudomonas sp. WS 5078 (assembly GCF_012985745.1). Classification (NCBI taxonomy): domain Bacteria; kingdom Pseudomonadati; phylum Pseudomonadota; class Gammaproteobacteria; order Pseudomonadales; family Pseudomonadaceae; genus Pseudomonas; species Pseudomonas sp. WS 5078. The sequence continues at coordinate 25,487 of NZ_JAAQWX010000008.1, forward strand.
ATCGCGCGATTACCCGGTGGTGTTTGGCACGCTGTTTCTGTTCACCCTGTTCGGGTTGCTGATCAAGTTGATCGGGGACCTCTGCTACACCCTGCTCGACCCCCGTATCGACTTTTCGGCGAGGACTGCCTGATGCTCAACCTCTCTCCTCTCGGCAAGCGCCGCCTCGCTCATTTCAGGGCCAATCGCCGTGGCTGGTGGTCGTTGTGGCTGTTCGTAGCGCTATTGGTGCTGTGCTTGTGCGGGGAACTGGTGGCCAACGACAAGCCGCTGGCGATTCACTACAAAGACCACTGGTACTTCCCGATTGTCTCGAGCTACGTCGAAACCGATTTCGGCGGCGAGTTACCGTTCGAGCCCGACTACCGCAGCGATTACGTACGCAACTTGATCACCGGTCAGGGCGGCTGGCTGCTGTTTGCGCCGATTGCGTTCAGCTACGACACCGTCAATTACGACCTCAAGGAACCTGCGCCGAGCCCGCCCAGCAGCAGCAACTGGCTCGGCACCGACGATCAGGCACGCGATGTGCTGGCACGGGTGATTTTCGGGGCGCGGATTTCCATTTTGTTTGCCTTGATCCTGACCGCTATCAGCGCCGTGATCGGGATTACCGCAGGCGCCCTGCAAGGCTTTTATGGCGGTTTGGTGGACTTGCTTGGCCAGCGCGTGCAGGAAGTCTGGGCAGGCCTGCCGGTGTTGTACTTGCTGATTATTTTGTCGGGGTTTGTGGCCCCCAGCTTTTGGTGGCTGCTGGGCATCATGGCGCTCTTCACCTGGCTGGCGCTGGTGGACGTGGTACGTGCCGAGTTCCTGCGCGGGCGTAACCTTGAATACGTCAAGGCCGCGCGCGCGCTGGGCCTGACCAACGGCGCCCTGATGCGGCGTCACATTCTGCCCAATGCCATGACCTCCACCCTGACCTACCTGCCTTTCATCCTCACCGGCGCCATCGCCACCCTCACCGCGCTGGACTTTCTAGGCTTCGGCATGCCGCCCGGCACCGCGTCGCTGGGCGAGATGATCGGTCAGGCCAAACGCAACCTGCAAGCGCCCTGGCTGGCGCTCACAGCGTTCTTCACCCTGGCGCTGATTCTGTCGCTTTTGGTCTTCATCGGCGAAGCCTGCCGCGATGCTTTTGATCCCCGGAGTTGATATGAACCAAACATTGATTGAAATACGTGACCTACGCGTCGGGTTTGCCGGGCGTGAAGTGGTACACGGGGTCAACCTCGACATTCGCCGTGGCGAGTGCCTGGCGTTGGTGGGGGAATCGGGCTCGGGTAAATCGGTGACCGCGCATTCAATCCTGCGCCTGCTACCCGGCAAGGACGTGCAGACCCACGGTAGCATCCGCTATGACGGCATCGACCTGGTGAACGCCAGTGACCGGCAACTGCGCGGCTTGCGCGGTAATCGGATCGCGATGATTTTCCAGGAGCCCATGACCTCGCTCAACCCGTTGCACACCATCCACAAGCAAGTCAGCGAAGTACTGATCACCCATAAAGGCCTGAAACCCCGTGCGGCCCGTGCGCGCACCCTTGAGTTGCTGCAACTGGTAGGCATCCGTGACCCCGAACACCGCCTGAATGCCTACCCGCATCAACTCTCGGGGGGGCAGCGCCAGCGGGTGATGATCGCCATGGCCCTGGCCAACGAGCCGGAACTGCTGATTGCAGATGAACCCACCACGGCGCTGGACGTGACAGTGCAGCAGAAAATCCTGGAACTGCTGATCGACCTGCAACAGCGGCTGGGCATGTCGTTGCTGTTGATCAGCCATGACTTGAACCTGGTGCGCAAAATCGCGCAACGGGTGTGCGTGATGCGCGGGGGCGAAATTGTCGAGCAGGCAACGTGCGATGACCTGTTTGGTGCACCACAGCACCCTTACAGCCGCCTGTTGATCGAAGCCGAGCCCTCAGGTACGCCGGTGCAGAGTGACTACCGGCACAATCTGCTGGAGGTCGATAACCTGCGCGTGTGGTTCCCGTTGCCCAAACCGCTGTTCAGCCGGGAGCGCCTGTACGTCAAAGCGGTGGACGGGGTCAGTTTTGAACTTAAAAAAGGCCGCACGCTCGGTATCGTCGGCGAGTCCGGCTCGGGCAAATCTACGCTGGGGCAAGCCATCCTGCGGCTGGTGGACGCCGAGGGGGATATCCGTTTGGGTAACAAACAGTTGAACCTGCTCAATCAGGATCAACTGCGACCCTTGCGCCGCCAGATGCAGGTCGTCTTCCAGGACCCCTTCGGCAGCCTGAGCCCGCGGATGTCTGTGCAGCAGATCATTGCCGAGGGCCTGCTGGCCCACGGTATCGGCACCGCGGCCGAGCGCGAAGACGCCGTGATTCGGGTATTGCAGGAGGTGGGGCTTGATCCGCAAAGCCGACACCGCTACCCCCACGAGTTCTCGGGCGGGCAACGTCAGCGGATCTCGATTGCCCGCGCCCTGGTCATGGAGCCGGCGCTGATCCTCCTCGACGAACCCACCTCGGCGCTGGACCGCACGGTGCAAAAACAGGTGGTGGACTTGTTGCGCGACCTGCAACGGCGCCATGGCCTGACTTATCTGTTTATCAGCCACGACCTGGCCGTGGTGCATGCGCTGGCCCACGACATGATCGTGATCAAAGAGGGCAAGGTGGTGGAACAAGGCGATGCGCAGACGATCTTTAATGATCCGCAGCACCCGTATACCCAAGCGCTGTTGCAAGCCAGCAGCCTGCGCACGGTGCCACTGGCAACGGGTATACACGCTGTGCCAGTCATGGCTTGAAGTAAGGCAATCCGTCGCCCCGCTGCCGTGCATACGCAGGTTCGGCCGGGGCCGGTGCAGCGTCCATTCGTCGCAGAGCGTCTATTTCGCGGGCATGGCTCCATTCCTGGTCTAGTGTTTGCCAGCGGTACCCGCCTGCAAACAATGAACACAGGAGTGATCATGAGCCACCTGCAAGGATGTCTTTGCCCGCAGCACTTGCTGCAAGGGCTGGTAAATCAAGGCCAACGCGATAACCGACTTGAATTGCATCAAGTGTCGGTCATGAGTGCGCTGATGGACGGTGTGTATGAGGGCGAAATGACCTTGGCCGAGCTGTTTGGCAAAGGCGATTTCGGCCTCGGCACGTTTAACGGGCTGGACGGCGAATTGATTGCCTTTGACGGTGAAGCGTTCCAATTGCGCTCGGACGGCTCTGCGCGCCCTGCCACCGGCGATCAAAAAACACCCTACGCCGTGGTGACCTTTTTCGAACCGCAACTGACGTTAACGGTCGACAGCCCTGTCTCACGTCGAGCGCTGCATCACGACATTGATGAGCAAATCGGGTCAGCAAATGTGTTCTGCGCCATTCGCATCGACGGGCATTTCAACCGCGTTAAAACCCGCACTGTGGTGCGACAGGTGCCCCCTTTTCGGCCCTTTACGGAAGCCGTCAAGCAGCAGCCGATATTCGACTTTTCGCACGCAACAGGCACGCTGGTCGGGTTCCGCTCCCCCGATTTCATCCAGGGAATCGGCGTGGCCGGTTATCACGAACACTTCATCACCGAGCAGCGTCAGGGCGGAGGGCATGTCATCGACTACCACTTGCAGCAGGGTTCGGTTCAGTTCGGGATCATCAGCCGGCTGGTGGTGCACTTCCCCAAAGGTGAAGACTTCAGGCATGCCAATCTGACCCCGGCCTTTCTTGACCGGGATATCCGCAGGGCCGAGCACTAATCGCTGCACCTGCAGGGACCTTGAGGCGCTCGCCTCAAGGTCAGTCGAACGGACCCTTTATATTCATAAATAGAATATACAAATCGTTTTATATTCTTTTTTAAAAGATAAATTTCCTGCAAGACTCTCGTCATAACGATTCCAACTCATGATGAGAACGAAATGAAGAAAATCACTGCCCTCACCGCGTTAACCCTGGCTGTGCTGTCTGGCCTGGCCCACGCTGATCGTCTGGAAGACATCAAAAAATCCGGTGTGCTGCGTGTGGCGTCGTTTGACAGCAACCCGCCCTTCGGTTTTGTGGATGCCAAGAGCAAGCAAATTGAAGGTCTGGACGTGGATTACGCCAAGGCCATTGCCGACAAGCTGGGGGTAAAGTTGCAACTGCAGCCAACCAACCCGGCCAACCGCGTGCCGCTGCTGGTAGCGAACAAGGTCGATCTGGTGCTGGCCAACTTCACCATCACCCCGGAGCGCGCTGAACAGGTGAATTTCAGCATTCCGTATTTCTCGTCCGGTCAGCAGTTCATCGTCAAAAAAGGCACCCTCAAATCCCCGGAGGACCTGAATAAATGGCGTGTTGGCGTCGACAAAGGCACGGTCAATGAGGGTGTACTGCGCGCTAAATACCCGGGGGCCAAAGTGGTCGCTTATGACGACACGCCATTCGCCTTCACGGCATTGCGCAACGGCAACGTACAAGCCATCACCCAGGATGGCCCGAAACTGATTGGCTTGCTGGCCAATGTGCCGGACAAGGATAAGTACGAGGTGCCGCCATTCACCATTTCCAACGACTTGATCGGGGTAGGCATTCCCAAGGGCGAAACCGCGCTGACTGACGTAGTCAACCAAACACTGACCGAGCTTGAAAGCAAAGGCCAGGCGCAAGCCATCTATGACGCCTGGTTCGGCCCGAACACCAAAACCCCGCTGGCCCGTCTGTACAAGATTGGTGACAGGAGCTAGGCCTCGCCGCCGCTTCATCGTGCAACCCGTCACGGTCAACCGGACGGGTTTGTTTGTTTCTGGATGGACGCTGTTTATGTTCGGTGAACTGCTTGCCCCGCACTACCTGCACTGGCTGCTGGATGGCTTTGTGCTTACGCTGATCTTGTCATTGCTCACCTGCTTGTTCGCCACCGGCCTCGGTTTTTTGCTGTGCCTGGCGCGCATGTCGTCTTCGCGTCTTTGGTCCTGGCCTGCCCGTGCCTACCTTTCGCTGTTTCGCAATACGCCACTGCTGGTGCAGTTGTTCTTCTGGTACTTCGGCGTTACCGCGATGCTGCCCGAAGGGCTGGTGATGTGGCTTAACCAGCCGCGCAGCCTGTCATTGGGTTTATTTGAACTGCAATGGCCATCGTTTGAGTTCATCGCCGGGTTCTGGGGCTTGATGCTCTACACCGCGGCCTTTATCTGTGAGGAGTTTCGTGCCGGCGTCAGTTCGGTGCGCATCGAACAACGGGCCGCCGGTCTGGCCTTGGGGTTCACGAACGCGCAGGTATGGCGTTACATCGTATTTCCACAAGCAGTACGCACCGCGCTAGGCCCGCTGCTGGGTCAATACATGAATGCATTGAAAAACTCATCGCTGACCATGGCCATCGGATTGGCCGAGTTGTCCTACGCATCACGTCAGGTTGAAACCGAAACATTCAAGACGTTTCAGGCTTTCGGCTTTGCCACACTCTTGTATGTGGCAAGCATCGCGCTGATTGAAGTCATCGGCCAATGGATTGCCCGCAGCAACTGGTACAAGCAGGGAGTGGTCTGAGCCATGGATTTTTCGGTCATTAGCGACAACCTGTCGTATTTCTTGCTCGGGGCTTACCCCGACGGGCCGTTAGGCGGCGCTGCACTCACGCTGGTGCTAAGCGTATTGTCAGGGGTGATTTCGGCACTCCTTGGGCTACTGCTCGGGGTTGCGCTGGTGATGATACGCGGGCGGGGCCGCTGGTTATTACTGGGAGTGCTGGGGTTTCTACGTGCGATTCCCGTGGTCATGCTGATTTTCTGGAGCTACTTTCTGCTGCCCATCCTGTTCAAGGTGGACGTGCCTGCGCTGGCGACCGTGGTGTGTGCGCTGTCGTTGATCGGCGGCGCATATTTGGCGCATTCGGTGTATGCCGGTATCAGCAGTTTGCCGTCCGGACAATGGGCGGCGGGCAAGGCGCTGGGGTTAAGCAAATGGCACGTGTTGCGGTTAATTATCTTGCCGCAGGCCCTGCCAATGATGCTGCCCTCCTTCCTTAACCAGTGGATTTCGCTGATCAAGGACACCTCATTGGCGTACGTGATCGGCGTGGGCGAACTGTCGTTTGTCGCCACTCAGGTCAGCAATCGGGTGATGGTCCACCCGACCGAGATTTTCCTGTTTGTTGCCTTGGTCTACTTCGTACTGTGCAGCAGCCTGGACTGGCTGGCCCAGCGCTGGGTCAAACCCGTTATGCACGCTCACTCTGGAGCAAAATAACGAGGCTTGGCCCGCGCTCAATCCTCACCCCTCAGAGGGGCATCAAGTACTCCTGATTTGCTTGACCCGCCCCTCTACACCTTCTAGAAACGTTTCAAGCGGGAGTTTTTGATGTGCTTGTGTGGAACATTCCCCGGTAAAAAAACGTTCCCTACCGAACGGTTCAAAATTCAGATAACTAAGCCCCTCCTGAAAACCGTCACTGTTCCAAACATCCGCGACTTTTTCGCGGTGTTTATAGCTTGACCTGACGGCAGTGAACACATACCCCGTGTAATCGATACCGTCTTTTACTTTAGAGGCCGTTTGAAGTTGCGCATGAAGTTTTCTTAGGTTTTTTACCCCTCCATTGCCGCGCAGTGATGCACTTGGGGTGGACATTGGCCTGGATGCAGTTGTGAGCTTGGCACCTGACCACGTTGATTGTGCGGCGGCCGCTTTTCCTACACGCTCTATCGTTTTTTGCGACGCTGTACTCAACCCTTTTTGAGCCAGTTTCCCCACGACCGCATTCCCCCCGGAAACGACGCCCAAAGCAATGCTTGCATAACTGAATGCTTTAGCCACCGTGGAATCTGGTGCCAACTCATCCAGGACAGCTGACGTGATTGTAATAGCCGTGGAAACAACGTCATAAACCAGGCTGATAATTGACGTTATTGAAAGTCCTACCGTTGGAGCTGCTGCACCAAATGTGAAGACAGTCAGTGCCAAAGCGGCCACTGCCAAACCAATGGCAAGCCCCATCTTTATGCCTTGAAAAGAAGTGATGTGGCCCGTTGGGTCGAGGTAATTGACAGGATCACCCAAACAATAGGCATAGGCATTAAGCCCACCGCCATCAAACACACTCAAACTGTCCGGCGTGTGAAAGCGCATCAGCAACGGGTTATAAGCACGGTACCCATTGCCCAGCAAATAACAACCTGTATAGGGGTCAGGTAATTCACCGTTGAACCCCAACAGTGAACTCATACCATCATCAAGGGGACGCCCCCCGTAGGGCGTATAGGTAACGCGCGCTTCTTCTTTTTTCGAAGCCGCCTGAATTACGCTGCCCTGACTATCTGTACTCAGTAATAAACAGTCATTACCGTCCGTTTGGGCAACTGCGTGAGCGCCATACCGAACGTAGCTGCATCGATGCTCACCTTGAAGTTCATTAGTCAAAAAGCCTTCATGGTAAAAAAACTCTTTTATCACCCCTGCTGCCGACCTGCTGCTTTGTATGTTGTCCGACGGGGTGTAGCGGTATTCAACCAGCGTGGAGGAAGTGCTTGATGTGCCTGCCGCAACCGAACATAAACACCCAAGCTCGTCATATCCAAGGAGGCGCCCCAACTCATCATTCAGTTGATTTCCGTCGTCATCGTATTCGAACCGTCGGTGCCGCGGGCTGTAGTCAGGATGACTGTGTGTCACCGAACTTAGCTGCGTTCGGTCCAGGTAGTCATAATGAAATGTGGTGATATTTTCACCGCCACGAAAGTGTGTCGTCAGGCGAATAATATTATCCAGCTCATCATGTTCGTATAACTGGGAAATGATCGTGTTACCCCACGCGTCAACGGGCCCCTGAGATCCGCTGCACGCATACCGATTCAAACGGCCACGTTTGTCATACCGAAAAGTTTCATCGCGCAGAACAGTCTCTTGGGAGCGCAAGGTGCGGCGCTGCAGTTTGTCCTCAGACGTAAAGGACTGCTCTATCACCAGCACAGGTGATTCACTTGACGTAAACGTGCGCTGTATTTCCCTCCCGAAATCGTCGTAAATCAAGTCTGTATTCAACCAATACCCCGTATGGGAGTCATTGACACGGAGGCTCTTCAATGCCCCTTGCCGATCGTAACTGTACGTGGTGATGAGCGTATTGGCCTCTATACGTTCAAGACGCCCGAACGGGTCGTAACGATAATGTTGGTGGTTACCCAGCACATCGGTAAAACGCATGACCTTTCCCAATAAGGAATAAGCATGAGACGTTTCAAATTGCTTTTTTTCAATCAGGTATTCTTTACGTTTAAGCCTGCCCGAGGCGTAATAATGGTAATTCTCTTGTGACGAGCGGTTAGAGGCCTGCAGCAATTGACCATGTAACGCGTCCCTGTTAAATCGGGATACCACGTTTGAATTATTCTCAACTGAACGCTCTGCCACTTCACCTTTGAACACAGGGTCCAGGCTAAAGTTGATCACTTTGCCACTTGCACAGGTTTTTCGCGACGGCTCCGCCTGGCCGCGTTCATATTCAAGCTGCTCGGTTCGCCCACCGACAGTTGTTGTACTGACACGCATGAGTGCGTCATAGGTGCGGTGACCCAGCGCATACCCATTTGCTTTGATGGCAACAGGATGATCCCCGGCACTGCGTGGGTCGTATTCGCGCGTCACGACAACGCCATCCGGCAATCGTGTCTCTATGACCCGGCCAAACAGATCGTAAGTAAAAGAAGTCGTCAGGCTTTCAGGTGTCACCGTTTTCAGGCAACGACCAAAGCCGTCATAGGTATATAGCGTTATCCCGAGGGAGCGACCTTGCGTGTCGACTCGTTCGATGCTGTTCGGCTTTGCGAAAGCATTTATCACCGTTAATGTCTTGCCGCCTCCCCTCAACCACTGGACCCGGGTCCGGGTAACCGGGTCAAACGTGTCATTCGCAATAGTGCCGTTAGCCTGTATGACCTGAACAGCTTTGCCCCAGTCATCATAAATAAACGTTACCGCCTGAGGTTGTGGGTCCCCGTCAAACCAGTCAGTCGTAATCTCTTGCGTCATTTGCCCCCATTCATTGTATGAAGCACGGTACGTTTCACGTAGCGGCTTGATTGCTCCGGGATAATCGATGTCTTGCTCGTAGACCTCAATTGTTCGTCCCAGACCATCAAGCACCGTAATATGCTCCTGCCCTCTTGAATCTAATAGAACCTGCCGTACGCGCGCAGTCCCCTCCTCGGAACCAGGATACCTATAGGTTCTCGAAACAGTCTTAGCGCCCTGCTTCACCGTCTCCTGCTGTAAACGGCCAAGTCCGTCATAGAGCGTCTCAACCACATGCCCAGCATGGTCGTTAACGTTGACTTCCTGCCCGGTAAAGACATCGCACTCTATGAGTTGCGCATAAAACTGATTACCCACTTCAACGGTCTGGCTGAATCCGACAACCTTCTCGTTGACGGCATAGGCATATGCGTAAGCTGTGGAGTTACCTCCCATGTGTTCAGTTTTAGCACTTGGTTTTCCGTAAAAAGGATGGGCAGTATCGGTGATATAACTGTACGTCGTGCGGACCGTCGGTTGGGCCGCACTGTTTTCATACAGTCCGTCACTGCGCAACACGATAAAGCGCTGGCTATTGTCTCTAAGAGAGGGCAAGTCAAGGTAGGTATGTTCAACGTTAGTGGCTGACGCGTGAACATAATCAGGTGCAGGTATAACGCGTTTGCTTTTCAGGTAGTGAGGCCGCCCTGACGGGCTGGGAGGACAGCCGTTTTCCCCCGCAGCGGCATAATACACGTACACTTCGCGCGCCCCACTGGGACTTATCAGCTCCAGCAAATTACCAAAAGAGTCGTACGATGTGCGGGTAACTTCCGAATATTCACCTGACGCCGGATCGAGGCTGTCGTAATAGGTATTTGTCAGTTTTTTTTGCATCTGAAAAACAGCTGGCTGAGCCGCAAAGTCCTGCCCATCCCTGTCGTGGTACTCAATTCTCTTATGATGTACTTTTGTCCCGACCGTCGTCTGCTCAGCAATCAGTAAATGAAAACGGTTGTAGGTCCTCTCTATCCGTTTGACTTTATTGCCACAAGCCACCGATTCAACAGACGAATAGGTGTAGTCACTGGTATTCCTGTAAAGATAGTCCTCGCTGTCGCTCCATTCGTACCCGGCGCCATTACCGAAATAATTGTGGGCTGAGAATTCAAACCTGCGGACCGTTGCAGGTTGCCCGGCGCCCGGGATTATTGTGCAGGATAAGACTGCAGGCATTGCCGCCAGGGGAGCACCCACCGGCAAGGCATGACCCTCCATGGAATAACTCAGGGTTTCGAGGGCCCCGGCAGGCGTCTGTAAACGTGTGATCAAAAGCGTTTCATTTGCGCCGGGCTGGTAATCAAATACCCAACGTTCTTTTTCCTGCCCGTCGCGTGACCCCATGTAGATCTGACTCAACCAACTGTCACGAATGACAAAGCCAAATTTTCTTCTGTGGTGAGGGTTGTCAGGCCATAAAGTAATCCCGGGCGAACTGTCCCAATTATTATCGCTTTCATAGTCAATTTTCAGTAACCGGTGATGGGCATCACTGAGTTCGCGTAAAACGCGATGCCCTTGGACGATGTCATACGAAAATGAAACATGCCGCCCGTCTGCCGAATAAATACGCGCGGGCAACCATTGGTCATCATCCGGGTCAGGGCGCACTAACTCTTCAACGGTGCCATCTTTGTGTTGAATGATCCATTTATCATCCACAACAGACACATTAAAGGTATCCAGTTTCTTATCCAGCAGTGTGACGTCACGCCCATTTGCATAAGCCTGATAGCTCGCACCCGAGGACAAGGACAGTTTTTGTGTTGTACGGCTGTAAGCACTCATGCGCAAGGACCAACCTGTGCCCAAGCCCAGATTGCGGGAGTCAAATGAGTTAAAGCTAAGGACCAAGGGTATGGCTGGCCCACACAGGTGATTACTGAGCAGATCACTCAACGAAAGACTGCAACTGTAGGCGCCCGTGCGTGGATCAACGCCTGACTGAATAAAACTTGAATAATTAAACGCACCTGAACTCAGTACTTCTTTCTTTTCTACGGGCGTGCTCATACATCAACCTAATAAATAGTAAACGCAACGTGAAAGTTTAGTGATTCAGCATCAAGAGAGCTTTAAGACAGGCGGCGACTGCTCCGAGGCTTTAACCGTGACGGTGTGCGTATTGCCATACATATCCAACACCTCCAAGGTCCACATGTCGTATTCAAACCGGATTTGTGAGTCGCCACCTTTTTTGGCATAACTCATCAGGAATGTCACTGCACCTGGGTAATTATGGTACTTGGCTTGTGCATGCGGCAGCTCAAATAACACCACATCGTCGAGCCGACTTTCACCCCCCACGTAGGCCGAGGCGTAATACCCCAGGTAATCAGGGTGTTCGCTTTTACGCAAATAAACACCTGGATAAACACTGTTCAACTTGATGATGTCTACTTTATGTTGCTCCACGATCAGCGTTAACTGATACACCTCCACTTTTGAAATATGCTTGCTCGCGTAAGGTGTCTTGCCGTGGAACCTCAGCTGAAATTGATTCTGTGAATAAACGGCAGGAGGAATGCTGTTAAGCGTCACTCGCCCGTGGGCCTTGATCGCTTCTGAGTAGAAAACAGTCCCGTCAGCGCGGGTAATCGACGCCAACAACGAGATTGAGGTACTCGCATTTGTGCTGACATAAAAATCGCGACTATAGACTTTCGCCCCCAGTAACCCACCTGCAATTTGGCCTTGATAGGGAAGCGGCTTGAAAGCGTCATTTCGTTCCAACACATACCGCCAGCCAATTGGATCACCTGGTCTGACCTTGCCGTGTACCAACGGCTGGCCAGTGCCTGCGTCCACCAATTGCAGTGAAGACAGCGCGTATTCATCGAGCGCCACTGTCGCATGGTCTTTATTCTTAACGCGGACAGATACACGAACTTTCAACTGTTGTTGACCGTTCGCATAGAGTGTTGTGCCGCCCTCAGGCATATAAACTTGAAAGTCTGCAATATTTGTCCATGTCACGATGTCGGGCGTTGGGGCCACATCTTCCTGAACAGGGTGCAGCGGGGGGAGACGGTTTGATGCCCATTTAAAATTCGCGTCCATTCTATTTCCTGCGCTCTTCGAGAAATGTCTTGTGATTTCACCCAGCACTGAGTTCCAAGTGCTTATCGCCACGTAGAACCAGGGGTACTGAAAACCAGTCTAGAGCACAAACACGGGAAACAACTCTGTGGCCTACACGCCTTATATTAAAAATGAACGCAATAAAATTCCGTCAAGCAGCGTTACGCTGCCCAAGCACTTAGAATCAACATAGACACGTGTAGTTACTTTCTTAACAGGTTTCAAAAAGAGCGATGCACTCAGAAAAAAAACATCGGCAACGACTTATCAGGATAAGTCGTTGCCAATAACTGATTAAGACTACAGCTGACCGATCTTATCTTTCATCGCCCTATATTTCCGTCCCAACAGGGAGGGACAGGTTTATCACGCCCAGGCCACCACCCTGAACAGCGCCCACACGGGCGCACAGCCAAACGCCAGCCACACCGCCAGACGCGGTCGATAAGGCAGCAGCATCAGCAAACCGAATCCACTTACTGACAACATGCCAAACCAGCCGATGGGCCCCATAGCCCAGCCCCAGGCACGCCCACAGAAGTAAAAGCTCAGGGCCAGGCTCAACCAGCCCGCCCCGCGTAGCAGTCGCCGCACAGTTGCCGACGGCGCGTGTTGCCACACCTGTTTGTAATGCCGCTCTAACCCCTGACACAAACCGAGCATGCCGATATACGCCAGCGCGAAGGCCGTAAAAAAGTAAGCAGCCATCTCAACTCACCTCGGCCATGGGCGATGTTTTTTTGCGCGGCACCCGCCCGATCGACGGTTGCGCGATTTTCCAGCCAGTCCAGAGCAACAGCGCGCCAATCACCATCGCGACGCCTTCCACGCCCATACGACTGGGCAGCGCCCACGGCTGATTGACGGTCAGCAAACTCAGTAATGGCAGCGTCAGGCACAGCGTGCCCGCGAGGGTCAGTTGCTCGCGCCATGCCTGCATACGCGGCCGGAACAAGGCGTGCCCCAGGCTCAGTGCCCAGACGCCAAAGAACACATTCAGTTCGGCATCCGCACGGTCCGCCATGCCCACCGGCAGCAGGCGATTGCCCCACAGCAGGCTGATGCAGGCCAGGCTCAAGCCCGCCATGACGGTCACATTGAGTGCTTCGACCCCGCGATAAAGCACCTGTGCCACGCGGTTTTCAGTGGCGTACTTGCGTCGACGCTTGACGGTAAAAAGCACCAGTCCACTGGCGATCATGGCGCTGCTGATCAACCCGCAGATGAAGTACAACCAGCGCATCGGATAGCCGCCGAACTGGGCAAAGTGCATTCCTGAAATGACCCGATGGGTCAACACGCTGGGGCGCATTTCAGTGGGCCCGGACAGCTGCTCGCCGGTGACGCCGTCAAAGCGCATGCCCTGCCCTTTAGCCAGTGCAATCCGGTTGCCCAGCAACGGCCGAATCATGATTTGCGCGTTGCTCTGGCGGGGGTTGGAAATGCTGACCCCGCCCAGCGGCCCCATCACCTCGCGCGCCTTGCTCAAAAGCGGCGCCAACGCCACCAACGGCGCGGGTTCGGCGGTGGCCGGATGTTGCACGTCAAGGACAACGGGCGCTGGATTCTGCGCCTTGAAAAACGCCTCGCGATTGCCGTCGAACAACGCGTCCATGGCCGCAGGCATGTAAATCACCAAAAAAATCGCCAGCCCGCTGTAAGTAATCATCAGGTGGAACGGCAGCAGCAACACCGCGCTGGCGTTATGCGCATCCAGCCATGAACGCTGCCCTTTGGCAGGTCGGAACGTGAAGAACTCCTTGAAGAATTTTTTGTGGATCACAATGCCGCTGACCAACGCTGCGAGCATGCCCATGGCCATCGCGCCCACCAGGTAAATGCCGAACATGCCCGGCATGTGCAAGGTGAAGTGAAAGAAGAAAAAGAACAGGCCGCCCGCGGTTTCGCGCACGGGTATTACCGCGCCAGTGTTCGGGTCGAGGGTCACTGACACGCCGTCGCGGCGCCCGCCGGTCGAGGCTTGCAGGGCTGGCGTGCGCTCGCCGGGCAGGCTGATGCCCCACTGTTTGGCATCGGCTTTGTGTTCACGCAAATAGCCCAGCGCACGCTCGGCCGCCTGTTCGTCGCTCACGTGATGGGCAGGCAGTTCGGGTTGCATCCAGTTGTCGATTTCCTGATCGAACACCGCGAGGCTGCCGGTCAGGAAAATCACAAACAACAGCCAGCCCACGATCAGGCCGCCCCAGGTGTGCAGCCACGCCATGGACTGAGTCAGGGTCTGTTTCATGCCAGTCGCTCCATCCACTGCGGCCAAAAACCAATGGCCGCCAATGGCAGCGCCAGCACCGCCCCCATCCACGCCGACCAGAGATGGCGGGCAGCAAAAGCCCAGAGGATGGCGAAGGTGTAGATCACAAAAGACAGCAGGCTGGCGACGATCAGTGCGTCCACGTTGTCCAGCGGCAACACACGCGCCAGGGCTGCGGTAAAGGCATAGGTAAAAGCATAACCGCCCACCCAGGCCGCCAGTGTGCGAGACAGAATCGGCACCCAGGCCGAGGATACGGGTTTCATAGCGTTCAATCCTTCGTTCAGCGCCGGCCACGGTTTTGCCAGTGCCAGATGCAACAACGGCGCGGCGCCCGTGGATACGGGTGTCGCGCCTGTAAAGACCGGCATTACCGGGGGGGGCAATGCACAGTCACTCAGGTCATCAGAACGAGGTGGTCACCGAGGCGAAGTAGGCGCGGCCCGCTTCGTTGTAGGTTTGCGCTCCCGCTTCGTCCGAATTGCCCTTGCGGTACAGTTGCTTGTCGAACAGGTTGTTGATGCCGAGTCGCACGCTGAGGTTTTTGTTGAACTCGTAACCGCCGCTCAGGCCCACCAGACCATACGGGTCTACGGATTGCTGCACCGACTTATCGAGCTCTTCGTTGGCACGGTTATTACGTTTTGGCGCTTCTTGCTTGCCGTAGTAAGTCCCGCTGACCTGGAACGACAGTTTCTCGGTGGCGTACCAGTCCAGGGTGGTGTTGACCGTGTACTTGGGAATGATGCTCAGTGGATCGCCGGTTTCCTTGTCTTTGCTCTCGATCATGTAGGTCAGGTTGGTGTTCCAGTCCAGATCGTCGCGCAGGGTCACGAACAGGTTGCCCTCGATCCCCTGCACGATGGCTTTGCCGCTGTTATCCCACTGGTAGACACGTCGGCCATTGGGCAAGCGGTAGGCGGCTTCGTTACTGGCGTTGATCTTGTTCTGATAATCGTTGCGGAAATACGTACCGCTGGTGCGCCATGTCCCTTTATCAAACGCCAGACCAATCTCTTTGTTGACGCTGATTTCGGGTTTGAGGTCCGGGTTACCGACGAGGTAGCAACCGCCGATGTTCACTTCAACCGAGCTGCAACCTGCGCCGCGGCTGTACAGCAGGTAGTTGGGGTTGGACTGGTAAAGGTTCGGGGTTTTGTAGGCACGGGCGATGCCACCTTTGACGCTCAGTTCATCGGTGATTTGATGCGACGCGTTCAGGCTCGGGCTCCAGTTGCCGCCGAACGCGTTGTGATGATCGAAACGCACCCCCGGCGTGATGATGGTTTTGGCACCCGCTTCGATGTTGTCTTCCACATAAAACGCGTAGCTGTTGGCCGTGGACTTGGTTTGCGTGCGGTCCTGACCCGGGATGCCCGGTGTACCGTCTGAACCCGGATCCCAGCTCTGTGGACGCAACGAACCCGGGTCATTCAGGGATTCGTACAAGTATTCGCCGCCCAGTGTCAGCACTTGCTCGGTCCATGCATTGAGCGGCAGGTTCACTTCGCCGGTGGCGCGGGTATTGCGCAAGCGCGATTCGAAGCGCCCCGCACTTTGCGAAGGGGCTCCTTCGCCGTAACCGGCAAGGCCCTCGTTCAGGCGTGCGTTGCGGGTCAGGTCATGGCTCAGCGACGCCTTGGTCGAGCCCCAGTCGAACGAGCCATTGTGGGTCGCCGAGAAGGTGCTGCGTTGCAGAACGCTGGTTTCCTTGCCGGTCAGACTGTTTACGAAATCGCCGCCGCTGTTGAGCATGGTGTCGCCAGCAAAGATGTTGCCCTGACGGCTGTAACTGGCTTCGAGGTCCAGCGATTGCTCCGGGGTGAACTGCCAGCTGAGCAAGCCGTTGATGTCTTTGTTGCGCACGCCTTCACGGCCCGCCACTACGCTGTCCGGCGACGCCTGCTCGGCCGTGTTGATGCCCGCGTCGTCAGCGTCGGTTTTATTCGCACCGCCGTACACGCGAAACACCAGGTCGTCAGTGATCGGCCCGCTGAGGTTGAAGTTGGTGCGCTTGCTGATGCCTTCGGCGTCGTCTTCCGGTGCCAGGTAGTAGGCAGTCAACGAACCTTTGAGTGTGTCGCTCGGCCGTTTGTTGATGATGTTCACCACCCCGCCCATGGCCCCCGAGCCATAGCGAGCGGCGGCGGGGCCGCGCAGGATCTCGATGCGTTCGACCTCTTCGGCAGGCACCCAGTTGGTTTCGCCCCGGGTATCGCGGTCGCCGCTCCAGCCATAACGCACAGCGTTGCGCGAGGACGAAGGCTTGCCGTCGATCAGGATCAGGGTGTTCTCCGGGCCCATGCCCCGCAGGTCGATCTGGCGATTGTTGCCCCGGCTGCCACTGGTGCTGTTACCCGTCAGGTTGACTCCTGGTTCGCGGCGCATGATTTCTGACAGGTCGTTGGCCGGTGGACGTTTTTTGATGTCTTCAGCGGTGATGATCGAAACCCCCGGCGCTTGCTTGAGTTCCTGCGCGGCGGTGCCCAGAACGCGGGTTTCTTCAAGCTCCAGTGCCTGCGAGGTGCCGTCGACCGGCAGGTCCGCGCCTTGAACGGGAACCTCGTCACGCTCACGTTCCAGCGTATCGGCCAGCAACGTGGGTGACGCCAGTGCAGCAATAAAGGCGAGCGAAATCTGACTGCGTTTGAATCGAGACGACATGTCCAGTTGATCCCTTAACAATGGAGTGTGCTCAGCAGGCGCACGACTGCAAGCGTCTGCGCCGGGCTCCAAAGGACCCTGCAACGCTTGCGCGCCATGGCACTGCAAGGGTCGCAATAATAATCACTCTCAAATGAGAGTAAAGCGCAACGGACAATAATCCTCATTAATCAGTTCCGTATCCCGCGTTTTTTTCAGCTTTTTCACGCGCGAAAAAGGTTGCCAAACCCCGGCAACCCTGAGAAAACCAGCGCCCAGAGGGCTCTACAGCAGCTTTTCTTAAATTTGTTACTTTTTGTGTAGAAGATTGGCTTTTAAAAAAAAAGCTCCCCAAGACACTTCTTGAGAACCATCAATGAACCCTGTACTCCTCATCACGGACCTGCAAACCGGCGACGGTAAGGCCGCAGTCAAAGGCGCCCTGATTACCACCCACTACACCGGCTGGCTTAAAGATGGCACGGTGTTTGACTCTTCCCATGAGCGCGGCAAGCCGTTCCAGTGCGTGATCGGCACTGGCCGGGTGATCAAAGGCTGGGATATTGGCCTGATGGGGATGCAGGTCGGTGGCAAACGCAAGCTGCAGGTGCCCGCGCATCTGGCCTATGGTGAAAGAAGCATGGGCGCGCACATCACGCCGAACTCTGACCTCACCTTTGAGATCGAACTGCTGCAGGTGCTGACGCGAGACGATTGAGCGCATCAGTGCATTTTGAGGATTTTCCGGGAGTTGCCTGTCAGTGAACCGTTTTAGCCTGTTTTTTTTCTCGTGTGTGTCCGTGGCCGTACTCGGCGGTTGCAGCAGCCAGGACACCCGTACTGGCCCGGTGCTGACGCCTGAGCAAACCCGTGCGCGGATCGTGCAACTGTTGCCGGCCACGGTGCCTGATCGTCAGGGTTGGGCCGCTGATATTCAGGTCGCTTTGGTGGCGCAGGATCTCCCTGCGTCCGACGAGAACCTCTGCTCGGTACTGGCCGTCACCGAGCAGGAGTCCACATTTCAAGCAGACCCGCCCGTGCCGGGGCTCGCAAAAATTGCCCGCACTGAAATCAACCGTCGTGCCAGCAAGTTGCATATCCCGGAATTCTTGGTACGCAGCGCGCTGAACCTCACATCGCCGACCGGCAAAACCTATAACCAACGTCTGGACGCAGCCCGCACCGAAGGCCAGTTAAGTGCCATTTTCGATGACTTTATCGGCATGGTGCCCATGGGCAAAACGCTGTTTGGCAGCCTGAACCCGGTACACACTGGCGGCCCGATGCAAGTGAGCATCGCGTTTGCCGAACAACGGGCGAAGGATTATCCCTACGAGGTGGCTCACTCGATCCGACAGGAAGTGTTTACCCGGCGCGGGGGCATGTATTTCGGTATCGCTCATTTGTTGGGCTACCCGGCGGATTACTCACAGTCGCTGTACCGTTTTGCTGACTTCAACGCGGGCTGGTACGCCAGTCGCAACGCGGCTTTTCAGAACGCGGTGAGTCAGGTTTCCGGTATCCCGCTGGCACTGGATGGCGACTTGACCATTCCCGGTTCTTACGCAGTAGGCTCTACCGAGCGTGCCGTGCGAGCGCTGGGCAAACAACTGGGCATGAGTGACAACGCCATTCGGCGTCAGCTCGAAAAAGGCGACAGCCTGGCCTTCGATGAGACCGAACTCTACCGTAAGGTGTTCGCGCTGGCCGATCGCCAACAAGGCAAACCGTTGCCCCGTGCCGTGTTACCGGGCATCACCCTTAAAAGCCCGAAAATCACGCGCAACCTGACCACCGCCTGGTTTGCCCAACGCGTGGATGAACGGCGTCAACGCTGCATGAATCGCGCGGGCTCGGTGCCGATCCGATAGCCCCCTTACACTGTGTACTGTTTGAACAGTTCTTCCTTGATGATCAGCAGCGCATCCTCGTAATAGCGTTCGCCCCGCGCTTCGCTGAGCAATACCGATCGTATGCTGCCCTCGCCTACGTCGGGGGTGTGTTCACAGGTCAAGTAAAACTCGGCGGTCTCGGGCTTGAATTCCAGGTAATAAAACAGTTCTCGACCCTCGCGGTGCCAATAGCCTATTTCTCTGCGCATGGGGTTCTCATATACGGGATGTCAGGAGGTAAACGCTGCAGCGCGACACTCAACTGCTGAATGCTGGGGGCTGCGCTCAGGCTGATTCGCACTGCGTTCAAGGGCGCTGATTTAACCGTAAATACCTGTGAAGGCACCACCTCAATCCCCGCCATGCGAAACGTCTGCACCAGCGGTTCTGCCTCGGCGGGGGCTTGTAACCAGATATGCGGCGAGGCCATGTGCGTCTGGTACATCCCTCGCCCCATGAGGTGTTTTGCCATCCGCCAACGATGTCCAACCTCCCGGATTTGCCAGTCGAGGCGCTCTCGGGCAATGCCTTCACCGATCCAGTGGCAGGCAATCGCCAGCGTCAGGGGTGAAAGCCCCCAATGTGCCGCCTGGGCATGGGGGTCAATGCGCGCCAGTACCTGTGGGCGGGCCGCGATCCAGCCCAGTCGCAAACCCGCGCCGACCGTTTTGGATAGGCTGGTGATCAGCACGCCAAGCTCGGGCAAGAACTGGCACAGCGGCGGGCTGTCGGTCAGGGCGCCATAGACATCATCTTCGATCACTTGCACGCCATGGCGCCGGGCAATCTGCGCAATGATCTGCTTGCGTTCCACACTCATGACCGCTGACGTCGGGTTCTGCAAAGTGGGTGTGAGCACTGCAATGCGCGCCCCCGTGGCGCGAATCATGCGGTCGAAATCGTCCGGCATGATGCCTTGTTCGTCCAATGCGACGCCGTGCAGGGGCAGCCGCAGTTGCGCACAGGCGGCCTTGATGCCGGGGGCGGTCAACGCTTCAACCAACACCGGTTCACCTGCCTGACACAGTGACAACAGCACGGTGAATAACCCCTGCTGCGCGCCGGTACACAACATGATGTGATCGACCGGCAGTTCCAGCCCCCGCCCGCGCAACCAGGCTGCACCTTGCGCCCTGGCCTGCAGCAAGTCGGCCGCACTGACATAGTGTTGCAGGCGACTGGCCTGTCGGGTGTCAAGCAACCAGCTCAGCGCCTGCGCGTCGCGCTCGGTGTGCAGGTCGATGGCAGGCAGGTTGGTTCGCAGGTCAAGGCGCGAGGGCAGATCCTCAACCTGTTGCAGCTTGAATAATGTGGCCTCCTGACTGCTGGCCAGTACGTAAGTGCCGCGCCCCACTTCTCCCGACACCAGATGCCGACGCGCCGCCTCGCGATAGGCTTGCATCGTGGTGCTCGGGTTCCAGCCCAACGCCCAGGCCAGACGGCGCTGTGGCGGCAAGCGTTCGCCGGGTTGCAACTCACCACAGGCAATGGCACGGGTGATTGCATCGACCAACGCCAAATAGCGCGGCTCTTGTGTCTGGTTGAGGGTCGGCATCCACATTTATTGTTGGCCATGCAATATAAGAATCGGCCCATACAATGTGCCGTGCTTAGAATCGAGTCAAACCCTCGATCACGGTACCTCCAATGTTTGACTTGAATAGCCTGCGTCTCGCCGCCCACGATATCCACCAGACCCTAGCACCCACGCCACAACTGGCGTGGCCTTTATTGGCCGAGCGCTTGGGCGCGCAGGTGTGGGTCAAACATGAAAATCACACCCCGACCGGCGCTTTCAAAGTGCGCGGCGGGTTGATCTACGTCCAAGGCTTGATCCAGCGCGAACCCCACACGCGAGGCCTGGTGACCGCCACGCGCGGTAACCACGGGCAAAGCCTGGCACTGGCTGCGCGCCGCATGGGGCTGGCGATCAGCATTGTGGTGCCGGTCGGTAATTCGTCCGAAAAAAACGCTGCGATGCGGGCACTGGGGGCGCATGTGATCGAGTTTGGCAACGACTTTGACGAGGCCCGAGCCGAAGCAGCCCTGCTTGCACAATCCCATGGGCATCATCTGGTGCCCGCGTTCCATCCTGACCTGATCCGCGGGGTAGCCACCTATGCACTGGAACTGTTTGAAGCAGTGAGCGACTTGCACACGGTGTATGTGCCTATTGGCATGGGTTCGGGTATTTGCGGGTTGATCCAGGCCCGCGACCTGCTGGGCCTCAAAACCGAAATCGTGGGCGTTGTGTCGCGGCATGCCGATGCGTTTGCCCAGAGCCTTGAGCAAGGTCGCGTAGTGAGCACAGAAACCGCCCATACCTTCGCCGACGGCCTGGCCTGCCGCCAGCCTATGCCGCAAGCGCTGGCCATGATTGCGCAGGGCGCTGCGCGAGTGATTCGGGTCTCAGACCGTGAAATTGCCCACGCCATGCGGGTCTATCATGAAACCACGCACAACACCGCCGAAGGTGCAGGCGCTGCGGCGCTGGCCGGTTTGATCCAGGAACAGCCCCAGCAGCAGGGACGCCGAGTGGCGGTGATTTTGAGCGGTGCCAATATTGATCGGCAGCTGTATGCCGGCATTCTGGCCGAAGGGTTCGACGACTGAGGTCACAACAAGGAAGCGCCATGACTTGCACGATCCGACGCGCCACCCCCGCAGAGGCACCCGCCATCAGCCAGCTGATTATCACGACGTTGCGTGTTTCCAACGCCGGTGATTACTCGCCGCAGGTCATCGCGCAGGTGGAGCAGCACTTCGCCCCGCCTTCAATTCTTCAGCTCATGCAACAGCGCCAGGTGTACGTCGCCCATGCCGAACAGCAACTGATCGGCACCGCCAGCCTGGATGGCGCCGTGGTGCGAAGTGTATTTGTGGACCCCGACTGGCAAGGACGCGGCGTAGGACAAGCATTAATGGCGCAGCTCGTTGCGCTGGCGCGCGCGGCACACCTGAGCGCATTGCAGGTCCCGGCCTCGGTCACGGCCGAGTCGTTCTATGCCCGGCTGGGCTTTGAAAAAGTGCGCGACCAGTACCATGGCGAAGAACGCACCATCGTCATGAACCTGCCGCTGAACGAGTCATCACCGGTTAACTAAAATTTCATCCCCTGCGACAAATTGTCTTTATTTGTGCCGGAAACAGGCTCAGAATAAAAACTGTACTGTACAGTACCATTCTAAAACCTAAACCCGCAGCGCTTCTAAGGCCTTGGCTGCCGGTTGCCGGGATCACCGTAATGAAAAACGCTAAACAAGAGGCGCCTGCCTCTAAAGGAAGACACCTGATACTGGGCATCTTCGGACTGTTGCTGGCCCTCAGCGGGCTGTTTCTGGCAGTTGCAGGGACGCGACTGATGTCACTGGGAGGCTCCTGGTACTACCTGCTCGCCGGGCTCGGCATGCTTGGATCGGGTCTGCTGTATATCCGCCGCAAACCCGCCGCCACTGCGGTCATGGCCATTGTGTTTGTCGCCACCGTTATCTGGTCACTGTGGGAAGTCGGCTTCACGTTCTGGCCGATGGTGCCGCGGCTGGCGCCGTTCTTGGTCATGGGTCTGTTGGCGTGTTTGCTGCACCCCTGGCTCACACAGGGTCGCCAGCGTGCTGCCAGTTATAGCGCCAGTGCAGTGTTTGCCGCCTTGCTGGCCGTGGGTGCCAATGCCCTCTTCACCCCGCACGGTGTGATCGAAGGCACGCCGCTACCGGTTGCCCAACTGGCTGCTGACACCCCGCAAGAACGTGTCGTGGACTGGAGCCACTACGGTAGCAACCCGGCGGGCACCCGCTACACGGCACTGAATCAGATCACCAAAGACAATGTCGATCAGTTGCAAGTGGCGTGGACCTATCGCACCGGTGAAGTCGCCGAAGGCGCGTCGGAATACCAGAACACGCCGATCCAGGTCGGCAACACCGTCTACACCTGCACACCTACCAGCAAAGTCATCGCGCTGGATGCGGATTCCGGTGAACAACGCTGGATGTTCGACCCCAAGCCGCACAACATCAAAACCTGGAACCGCTGCCGGGGCGTGAGCTATTACGAGCCTGCCAAGGTTGAACACCCGTTGGTGTTTGCCGACCTAAAGCCCGCTGCTCCCCCGCAAGACGGCGTATGTGCCAGGCGCATTGTGCAAGTGACCATGGATGCCCGGTTGCTGGAAATCGATGCCCAAACCGGTAAACCGTGCGAGGCCTTTGGTGACAAAGGTGCCGTGGACCTGACCCAGGGCTTGGGCAAGGTCATGGAAAACGTGCCGTATTACGCCTACACCTCAGCCCCGACCGTTTCGCGCAACCTGATTATCTTGGGCGGCTGGGTCTTTGACGGGCGTTCGACCGATGAACCGTCCGGCGTGGTTCGGGCGTTCAGTGCCGACACGGGTGAACTGGTCTGGGCCTGGGACCTGGGCAATCCGGCCATCACCAAATTGCCGCCTGAAGGTCAAACCTACACCCGCAGCACACCAAACATGTGGTCCAGCCCGGCATTCGATGACGAACTGGGTCTGGTGTACCTGCCCACGGGTAACCAGCAACCGGATTTCTGGGGCGGCGCACGCCCCGAATTGACCGAGAAATACTCGTCTGCCGTGGTTGCGCTGGACATGGCCACCGGCCGCGAACGCTGGACGTTCCAGACCGCGCATCACGACATCTGGGACTATGACCTAGCGGCCCAACCGGCCCTGTATGACGTGCCGGACGGTAAAGGCGGCAAGATTCCGGCGCTGATCCAACTGACCAAGCGCGGGCAGATTTTCATGCTCGACCGCCGCACGGGTCAGCCGATTGCCGAGGTCATCGAAAAAGCGGTGCCACAGGACCATGCGGCTGGCGACTGGGTTGCCAAAACCCAACCTTACTCAGTCGGCATGCCCACCTTCGGCGCAGCACCGCTGACCGAGAAAGACATGTGGGGCGCGACCTTCTTCGATCAATTGATGTGCCGCATCGACTTCAAGAAGCTCAACTACCACGGCGAGTTCACCGCACCGAGCACCGAAGACACATTGATCTACCCAGGCTACTACGGGGGCTTTAACTGGGGCGGCGCGGCGATTGACGAGAAAAACGGTTACCTGTTCGTCAACGACATTCGCATCCCGCAGGTGGTCAAACTGGTGCCGCGTGAAGGTGTCGACCTCTCCCACCTCAAATCCGGACATGGCGTCGGCAGCACCTACCCCATGGACGGCACGCCGTTCGTGATTGACCACAAAAGCTTCAACTCGCCCTTGGGTATTCCGTGTCAGAGCCCGCCGTGGGGCGTGTTTGCTGCGGTAGACCTGAAGACACGCAAACAGGTCTGGGAGCGCCCGGCCGGTACCGTTGAAGACGCGGTCATCCATGGTGTGCGCGCCAACTTGCCGATTCCACTGGGCATGCCGACCTTGGGGGGCGGCGCCATCACGGGCTCCGGAATCGTGTTCTACGCCGGTACACAGGATTACTACCTGCGTGCCATGGACATGGCCACCGGCAAAGAGCTGTGGAAGGGCCGCTTGCCGGTGGGAGGCCAAGCCACGCCGATGACCTATCGCTCACCTGAGACCGGGCGTCAATATGTGGTGATCGTCGCAGGTGGCGCGCGTCAGTCTCCAGATCGCGGGGATTACGTGATAGCGTACGCGCTTCCCGACAAAGAGTAGTTCCCATGCCGCAGGTGCACCGTTCCCCGACTTCAACCCCGACCCGGAGTGAGGACCGACGGCGCAACCTGCTGATCACGGCAAGCGAACTGTTTTTGCAGCAGGGCTACGATGGCCTCAGCATGGACGCCATCGTCGCCGCTGCAGGCGGCTCGAAGGCCACGATTTACCGGTATTTCGGCAGCAAGCAAGAGCTGCTGGTGGCCGTGGTCGAGTACCTGTGCGAAGACTTCATCATGGACCTCAAGCAACTTGACACCTCGGGTGTCGAGTTGACGCGCGGTCTGGAAATGATCCTTGAACAGTTGGTGGCAGTGGTCACCAGCCCTCGTCATGTCAGCTTCTACCGTCTGGTGGTCAATGGCTCGGCCCATGTCCCGCAAGTGGGGCAAACCTGGTACGAGCACGGCCCCAAATTCTGGCACCAGTTGATCGCCAACCTGCTCGAAGAGCAGCGCCAACGGGGGGTGATCGCCACCGACGCATCTACCAGCGAATTGCCCACCATCTTGTTCGATGCCTTGTTCTCTCACCTGACGACCCGCACCGTGATGCTGGGCCAAACGTGTACCGCCAACGCATTCCAGCCCATGATTCAGGAGCTGATTGGCCTGGTAATGCGGCGCCTGCAAACCGCTTGAACACTGCGCGGCGGGCACGGCGGCAAATTGCGGGCAATCTGGCTATGCTCTAGCCCATGACCCCATCCGTACCCATCCGACCTGCCTGCCCGCCCGGCGTTTGCATCTGCGAGCGTGACACTTTGCTGGCCCGCGCCGATGCCGACCTGCGGATTTTCAAATTAACCCGTCAGGCTGAAAAAGACCTGCTGCAACGGCTGGAAAACATTCAAGACCTCAACGAGCTTCAACACTTGCAACGGCGCATGCACGAGCAACTGGGCATCCGGCTCGACATAGAGCCGGGTTTTAATGAAGTGCGCACCATGCGCGGTATTGCCATCCGCTTGGCCGATCAGCCTGGCCTGTGCCGCAAAACCCGTCAGGCAATTCCCGCCGCCATACGGCGAGCGCTGGAGAAACGTCCAGAAATTGCCTATCGCCTGCTCGACGGCCACGACCTGTTGCGCGATACCTGAATCGGAATGCGATACCCGGCGCCCAAATCCCGATTTTTTGAAATTACCTGAAGAATTCGCTTGCCTTGACCAGAGGCCTGAAATATAAGCCCGTGTTTCACATCAATAGAGTCACACCATGAGCACCGGATTCACCGAGGACGAAATGCGCAGAGCGCTCGGCCTTGATACCCCCACGCCCGCCGCGGCCCCCCAGCCTGAACCTGAACTGCCTCCCGCCGCCCCCGTCAAGACAGCGGAGCGCGCTCCGGTGAAACGCAGAGGCCCGGTGTTGCGCGTCACCATGAACGTCAGCAAGGAATACGACGGCGAAGTGACCCAATTCATTCATGACTCAAAATCCTTGAGCCGGTTTGATGCCGAGCAAGAAGCCAAAAAAGCCTTGGCCAAAGCCAAATTTAAATACTACGAATTGGCGTCGATCGTTAAAGTCGATTGATTTATTGAGCCCGCGCGCGGGTCAAACACCGCGTCTCACGGCATTCTGCGCTTTTTTTTCAGCGCCCAGCTCAAAGCGCCCGGTACAGGAACTCGTCCATGAACACCCACCCCTTGAATGCTGCCGACTTTGCCTCGCTTGAAGACACGTTGTTGAAGTACGGCGACGACCATTCGGTCCTTAACCCGAGCGAACTCGACGGCTACTTCACAGCACTGGTTTCTGGCCCGGCGCAGGTGGACATTGCTGAGTGGTTCCCCGCCATTTGGGGCGGTCAAAACCCTGAATGGGAAACCCCGCAAGAGGCCCGGACATTCATTGACCTGTGCGTGCGGCACCTCAACACGCTGGCTGTCCAACTGGCACAAGGCAGTCAGGCATTTGTGCCGCGCTTCGAACAGACGGAGCATCTCGGGCAGGCCGTGACGCTGGCAGAAGAATGGTGTTTCGGTTACCTGCGCGGCATTGCCGTCGCCAACTGGGCGCCCTTGCCTGCCATTCAGGCGGGTTTACTGCAGGCTATTTCAGACTGCGCCGAACAGTACAACTTTGAACTGCCGGCCGATCTGGACGTCGCAGCGCATCAGCAACAGGTCAGCGATCTGGCGCCTGCCGCCCGCGCGTTGCATGACTACTGGCTGAGCCAGCGCTGATCCCGCGGCCCCCGACCTCCACTCACGCAGAGACCTGCAGATAAAGGCCCCATGACGCTTCTTACTCATTTTGATACACCGGTCAGCGAACCCATCAGCAGCCAGATTTTGCAACGCGTGGTGGACCAGCTTACCGAGCTGAGCATGATGGAAATCACGCCCAGCAACCTGCTCTACAACATCTATCAATACACCATCGGCTTCGAAGTACATTTGTACCTGGAGGCACTGGAGGGGAGCAAAGGGATTACCGTAGAGCTTATCGTGGCCACGGACGAACAGAACCCGGCTACCGTGACCGGCTTTGCCTTGTACCTGCCCGTGAAGGACGACCCTCAGGCCTGTGGCATCGCCTACATGGCCGCCAGCACCCCGGCTGTCACCCGGGCAATGGTGCAGGAAGTCACCCGCCGCTACCCCCACACCGAGCTCACGTGCAGCGTGCGCAACGTGGCGCAATTCGAGGCCTTGGGCTTTCAGGTGCTGGGTGCCCGCGGGCCGCAGATTGTGATGAATACACGCGACCACGGCACCGACGGGCTGATGGCCCTGCTGGATGTGTCGGCGGTCTACCGCTCCACCGAAGTGCGGCAGATTCACACTTACCTGCTCAACCGGCACGGCAAAAAAGCCATGATCGACGCCGAAAAAAAGCGTGACCGCCAGATCGACCAACTCACCGCCAAGGCACGCGCCTTCGTGACCGAACACACGCGCTGAAATGCGGTTGCCAAACAACGGGTGAAATAACGCATCATGGGCGCACCCCGTTCAGAGGAAACCTGCATGCGCGTTCCCGTCACCCTCACCCGCCTGGCCACTTTTACCTCCAGCGTGCTCGTGGCCTGCTCGGTCATGGCCAGTGAAGAATCGCAACTCGTCGAGTCGATCAATACCTATCGCAGCCACCTTCAGAAGTGCGGCGGGCAAGTGTCACAGGAACTGCCGCCTCTGGCCGCTGATCCGCGCCTGATATTGCCCGCCAACCGCTTTGGCGACCTGCAACAAGTGCTCGCCAGTAATGCTTATCCACTGGTCAATGTGCAGGCCATTAGCCTGTCCGGCCCGCGTGATGCACAGGCGGCGATGAAAGCGGTGCAAGAAAGCTTCTGTAACGTGGTACTCGACCCGCAATTCGTCGACATCGGCGTCAGCCGCAACCAGCGCGAGTGGCGCATCGTGCTGGCACGCCCCTTGTTGACCGGACGTCTAGGGGATTGGCAAGTTGAGGGCCAGCAGCTGCTGGCGCTGATCAACACTGCCCGCAACCAACCGCGTCAATGCGCAACACAGGCGTTTGCCGCAGCCGCCCCGTTGACCTGGAACGCTACGCTGGCCATTGCGGCCGAAAGCCACACGCGAGACATGGCCAATACCAATTACTTTGATCACATGAACCGTGACGGCAGAACGCCAGGAGATCGTGCAGAGCTGGCTGGCTACAGTGCGCAAAGCGTTGGCGAAAACATCGCCGCCGGGCAAGACACGCCGACCAAGGTGGTCGATGGATGGCTGGCCAGCCCCGGGCATTGCGCCAACATAATGAACCCGCAGTTCCGCGAACTGGGCGCGGCCTATGCGGTCGATCCGAAAAGTGATGCGGGGATTTACTGGACGGCCCTGTTCGGTACGCCGTGAATCGGCGTCCGCTCATTCAGCGGGCGTTGTATCGAGGGGGAGTCAAACGTTACAACTGAAAGTGGCCCCACCCAACATCGTTGGGTGGGGCTGCTTTTTACAGGGCCATATCAGCCGCTGGGTTGCTTGGTGCTGGCTTGGCCGGCGCTTCAGCTGGCGCTTGCTCAGCAGCGGTGGCTGCCGGAATTGCCGGTGGAGGCGTCAATTGTAGCGTCTCAGCCGTGTAGGCCCATTCCTGCGCAACGCGCTCTGGCGAACCGTTCAGCTTGGTGCCATAGCTTGGCACGATCTGGTGCAGCTTGGCTTGCCACTGCGGCGAAGCCACCTTGTCCTTGAACACGGTTTCCAGCACGGTCAGCATGATCGGTGCCGCAGTGGAGGCGCCGGGCGAAGCGCCCAGCAGGCCTGCAATGCTGCCATCTTTGGCGCTGACGATTTCGGTGCCCAGTTTCAGCACACCGCCCTTCTCTTCGTCTCGCTTGATGATCTGCACGCGCTGGCCGGCTTGCCACAGACGCCAGTCTTCAGACTTGGCATTCGGGAAGTACTCTTTCAACGCGTTGAAACGGTCTTCGTCCGACAGCATCAACTGACCGGCCAAGTATTCAACCAATGGGTATTGTTCGATACCGACTTTGGTCATTGGCCAGAAGTTGTGGGTCGTGGTGCTGGTCAACAGGTCGAAGTAAGAACCTTCTTTCAGGAACTTGGTCGAGAACGTCGCGAATGGGCCAAACAGAATCACGCGCTTGCCGTCCAGCACGCGGGTGTCCAGGTGAGGAACCGACATGGGTGGCGCGCCGACCGATGCTTTGCCGTAGGCCTTGGCCAAGTGTTGTTCGGCAACTGTCGGGTTCTCGGTCACCAGGAACGAGCCGCCTACCGGGAAGCCCGCGTATTCCTGAGCTTCAGGAATACCGGACTTCTGCAGCAAGTGCAGTGCACCGCCGCCCGCGCCGATGAACACAAACTTGGCATCGGTCTGAGATTCGGTGCCGTCCTTCAGGTTTTTGTACACCACGCGCCAGGTGCCATCTTCGTTGCGCTTGATGTCTTTGACTTCGCTCGACAGGCTCAGCGAGAAGTTCGGCTGGGCTTGCAGGTGAGCAGCGAACTGACGCGTGATTTCACCGAAGTTAACGTCCGTACCGATCGGCGACCAGGTGGCTGCGATCTTCTGGTTCGGATCACGGCCTTCCATCATGAGCGGGACCCATTTTTTGATCTGGTCCGGGTCTTCGGAGTACTGCATGCCGGCGAACAGCGGGCTCGCCTGCAGTGCCTCGTAGCGCTTTTTCAGGAACTTGATGTTGTCATCGCCCCACACAAAGCTCATGTGCGGCGTGGAATTGATGAATGAACGCGGGTTCTTCAGAACGCCGTTCTTGACCTGCCAGGACCAGAATTGACGGGAAATCTGAAACGCTTCATTGATTTCAATGGCTTTCGGGATTTCAACGTTGCCGTTTTTGTCTTCCGGGGTGTAGTTCAGTTCAGCCAGTGCCGAGTGACCCGTACCCGCGTTGTTCCAGCCATTGGAGCTTTCCAGCGCCACACCGTCCAGACGCTCGATCATCTGCATCGAGGTGTTCGGTTCCAGCTCATTGAGCCAAACGCCCAATGTGGTGCTCATGATGCCGCCGCCAATCAGCAAAACATCAACCTGTTTGGGCTCGGCTGCCTGCACGGAGGTCAACCCCATGCTCAGCGCGAGGCCCAGTAGCCCCTTGTTCATTTTTTTTAACATTTTGTAGTACCTAAGATAAAACATCATCTACCCGGCACGCGGTTCATGAGCACTATCAACTCACCACAGGCTGATCGCCTGCAGTCGAGCCCTCAGGCCTTGAACGGGTAGATGGATAAAGGCCTATGCACAACTATAGACCCCACGTTTATGTACCTTGGGTGCTGATCTCTTATTAATTATTGGCTTCAGCGACTTGGGTGACATTTATGATATGTGTCAGCTATTGATGGCCACGGCCTAATCGGATTGCCTCCGCCCAGCTCCTTCGCAACCACCAACCGTTTCGCTATTCCCTTGCATCCGACCGCCTCGCGGTTCCTTCCGGGGAACTGCGTGAACATGAGTATCCGGGGTGGCCAGCCTCAAAACCGCGACATTCTACCTCAGGTGGCCCTTTGGGCGAAAATGCATCTTTTGCGGTTTTTTCAGGCAGCTGAATCGTTTGCGACGTGGGTTTGCCCACGGTTTGCAACCCCGCCCCAACACAAGCGCACAATCAACGATCCGCCAGTACAAGGCTTGGCGTATGATGGCCGGCTTTTCAGCACCGCCAGCCAACAGGATGATTCATGTCACTCAACAAACGTAATCAGGCGCAAATTGAACGCCGCCTGGTTAAAGCCCTGACCGAGGCCTGCGAAACCGCCAAACATCAAATCGACGGGTTTGTCTGGCTGACCCACGCCGTCGACCATGAGGCGTTTGCGACCAGTCTCAAAGTGGTGTGGGTGTTCGATACGCAAAACAACAAGGACTTTGCCCTGGCCGACGGAGAAGCAGGCTACATGGTTGAGCTGACAGAAAAGGCGTTCGACAAAGCCAATGTCAACGTGCGCAACGTAGCCTCCCATGTGTATTTCGACTCCGAAGAAGAATGCCAGCGCACAGACGCCGGTCAGTGGCCACAACGCCTGGCGCGCAAAGGCGCGGGTCGCAAGTAAGACGTGGCCAAAGATATCGAAAACCCGTGTGTAGCCACCTGCCAGCTCAGCGGGGACGTATGCGTGAGCTGCGGGCGCAACAAAGAAGACATCAGAAAGTGGCGGCGCATGAAACGCCCGGAAAAAATGGCGGCCGTGCAACGCGCCAGCGCCCGCTTGAAAAGCCTGCAAAAAAAGAAAGGCTAAGTTGCCTCTGGCCACATCAGGAGCCAGAGGCTGCGCCGTCAACGTTGACGCAGTGTATTGACGTCACCCTTGCCCGCCGTTTCGCGCAAATATTCTTCCATCGAATCATCCAGCGCCTGCAACCAGCGGGTGTGATGAGGCACCGCTAACGTGCCAGTCATGACTGAACGGTAGGATTTGTCGCGATAGCCCATGATGTCGCGCTTCTTGTCAGTCTTCCATTTGAGGAAGATCTGATTCACAGCGTCGATATCAAAGGCCGGGTAATCCGTATGCTCGATCAGGTGCTTGATGTAACGGCCCTGGAACTCGTACATCGAGGCGGTGGAGTGCAGACGTTCTTCCTGCTCGCGCCACGAGGCACTGTCGGCCTGCATTTCGGATATTTCAGGCAGGTTGATGCGACCCAGAATGTAATCGCGCACAAACCAGGCCTGAGCATCAAATAGGTTGAAGCTGTACCACAGGTCTTGCATGCCGAGGTAGATCAACTGCGGGTTCTGCTCCCAGATCACGCCTTTGTACAGGCCCAGCGGCCACAGGCGATTACCTGTAGTGAGGGTCAATTCATCCGGCAGAAACGCGAAGTGATGTTGATAGCCGGTGCACAGAATGATGGCATCCACGCGCTTGCTGGACCCATCGGCAAAATACGCGATGTCTCCCTCGACCCTGTTCAGCAGCGCACGCTCTTCCCATCCCTTGGGCCATGCGTAACCCATCGGTTGCGTGCGGTAGGTGCTGGTGATCGAACGTGCGCCGTACTTGTAGCACTGCGAGCCGATGTCCTCGGCCGAATAGCTACTGCCCACGATCAGCAAGTCCTTGCCCTGAAATTCGGTGGCTTCACGAAAGTCATGGGCATGCAGAATTCGCCCGAAAAAACGTTCGAACCCGGCAAACTCCGGCACGTGCGGCGTGGAGAAATGCCCACTGGCCACGATCACGAAATCAAACGTGTCCGTCGTGCTTCGCCCGTTGGCGTAATCGTGAGCAGTCACGGTGAATTGCCGCGATACCGGGTCGAACGTGACGTGTTTGACCGCCGTATTGAAACGAATGTAATCACGCACGCCGGCCTTCTTGACCCGGCCCTGGATGTAATCCCACAGCACTTCACGGGGCGGATACGAAGAAATTGGTCGACCGAAGTGTTCATCAAAACTGTAATCCGCGAACTCCAGGCACTCTTTGGGACCATTGGACCAAAGGTAACGGTACATGCTGCCGTGCACCGGTTCGCCGTGCTCGTCCAGGCCGGTGCGCCAGGTGTAGTTCCACATGCCGCCCCAGTCGGCTTGCTTCTCGAAACACACCACATCCGGCATGGCCGCACCCTTTGCATGGGCTGACTGAAAGGCACGCAGTTGCGCCAGGCCGGACGGGCCTGCGCCAATAATTGCTACACGAATAGACATCGAATTCCCTCAACAGGTTGAACGCTGAATCATTGGAAACCCTCGCGTGAACACACTCGATGAGCGCGGCGAGAGGACAATCAGGCATCAAACTGAAGGGGGAGGTACCGCGCGGCTGCGCTTGCGGGTGACCAGAGCGTCCCGCAGCGAAGTGGGTGGCAAATGAAAACGCGTCGCCAGTGTCTGGCAGAACGTAGCCACTAAAACAGGAAGGGTGTGCAGCTGGATCGGCCTGGTTACGTCACTGCGTTGCGCAGGCGTAAGGCCGCAAGTGTCAAAGATACGTGTGGTCTCATGCATCGGGCTTGTTGAGCCTCTTTTGGTTATGAATGCCTTTCTAGCTATAACGGATGGAGACAGGGATTACAAGTTTGAGGCGTATTTCAGACGCTTTGCTCACTAGAAATAAAGCCATCAGCGCTTGAGGGTTATTTTCTCTAAAATCTGCGAAATCTGCTCGACTGAGTAGGGTTTAGGCAGAAACTCGAAGCCATCGTAACCGTCGAACGCCAGCTCTTCGCTGTAGCCGGAGGCCAGTATGATCGGCAAATCTGACCGCCGTTTGCGCATCTCCTTGGCCATTACCACCCCCGTCATGCCAGGCATGACCACATCCGAAAAAACCGCGTCAAAAGCCATGGCTTGCGGCCCGATCATTTGCAGTGCCGCTTCGGCATGGGTGGCCCAAGCCGTCTCATAGCCCAGGTCCTGCATGATCTGTTGTGCAAAACGCCCCACTTCCAGGTTGTCTTCCACAATCAGGACGCGAGGTTTCTCGGCTTCAGGGTCTGAAGGTGCAGGCACGCACACGCTGGATTCAACCTCCGCAAGCGCATCAACGCTGGCTCGCGGAAGGTACAGGGTGAATACCGACCCCTGATCGAGGACACTTGAGACGTCCACATTACCCCCGGACTGCTTGGCAAACCCGAACACTTGCGACAACCCGAGTCCCGTGCCTTTGCCCACTTCCTTGGTGGTGAAAAAGGGTTCGAAAATCTGCGTCAGCATGCGCGTGGAAATACCGATGCCCGTGTCGGCCAACGAGATGGCAACAAAAGGTTCGTCGGAACCTGCATGCCCCCGAATGGCAGGCAAGGTGGTGGTGTCATTGAGCCGCAGCAGGAGCGTGCCCTGCCCTTCCATGGCATCCCGTGCATTGAGCGCCATATTGATTAGCGCTGTCTCGAATTGGCTGGCATCGGCGCGCACATAGCAGGCTTCGGGCGGTAATTCGACCGCCACATTGATTCTGGCCCCAGTGATGGTCTCCAACATGTCGCCGATATCACGGATGCGTTGGCCGATCTCGAATACCTGCGGGTTGAGCGGCTGGCGCCGGGCGAAGGCCAGGAGCTGGCCGGTCAATTTGCTCGCACGCTCGACGGTGTCTGACACCGCGTTGACGTAACGCTCCCGGCGCGCATCCGACAGGTTCGGCATGCGCAGAAAATCCACCGACGAACGAATAATTGTCAGCAGGTTGTTGAAATCATGGGCTACACCGCCCGTGAGCTGGCCGATGGCCTCAAGCTTTTGCGATTGATGCAACGCCGCTTCAATGTTCAGCAAACGTGCACTGCGCTCCTGTACGCGCTGTTCCAGCGTGGTGTTGAGCTGCGCAAGCTCAGCCAGACCGGCGCGCACGGCGGCATCGGCGCGCGCACGCTCAATGTGCGCCCATGAGCGTTCTGTCACTTCACGCAACAATGCCACTTCATGGGACGACCACTGTCGCGGCGATTGATCGTGCACTGACATTAACGCTGTCAGCCGTCCGCCTTTGATCAAGGGCAGGCAAACAGTGGCCTTGACACCCAACGCGGTGAAACTGGCGGCATCTCGTGCAGGCAGTTCGGCCTGCGCGTCGTTGATGACCAGCGGCTGTCCGGCTTTCAACCGGGACGCTGCTTCCTGACCGAAATCCTCCAGACTGTATTGGCCCACAAGGCGGGTGGCGCCCTTCGCCAGCCAGTTGTCACGAATAAAGAAGGTATCTTCGTCCGCCTCCAGGTCGGCGTAGGCGCAATGCGTAACGCGCAGGTGATCGGCAAGCTTGCGCATGGTGATTGCGAGGATTTCCTGCGGGTCACTGGCATTGACCACTGCACGGCCGATCGCGTCCAGCACCGACAGACGCTGGGTCATGTACACCGTCGCTGTGGTTTCGGTCACGGTATCAATCATGCCGACCACCTGGCCGGCGGAGTCGCGAATCGGGCTGTAGCAAAAGGTGAAGTACGCGAGCTCCGGACGCTCACTGCGATGAATCACTACCGGGAAATTTTCGATGTACGTCGCTTTGCCCGCGAAGGCCAGGTCGGCAATCGGACTGATCTCATGCCAGGCCTCGCTCCAGATATCGCTAAACGCACGACCCAACGCTTGTGGCTTGCTCCCCAGAATGGGCACAAAGGCGTCGTTATACAGCGTGGTCAGGGACTCGCCCCACACGATGCACTGCGGAAAATGCGAATCCAGCATCAACGCCACGCTGGTTTTCAACACATCCGGCCATTCGGTTAAAGGCCCGAGCGGCGTGCTGGCCCAATCATGCGCTCTGATTCGCTCAGCCATCGCGCCATCGTGTTGAAGCCAGTCAGTCATTACGCCGCTACTCTGATTACTGCCATTGATCGGTGAAACGCCGACGATGATAAGCCAGTCGCACAAATTGTGCTCCACTCGCCGTCGTGTCACCAGACACCCTTTGTCATACTTTTGGACAGCAGCACGACAGTACAGGTTCTACTCACAGGGCTTGCGGGCTAACATGCCGCGCTACGACTAATGGCCATACGCTGTTAGCGATCTGAATCAACCGTCATGAACAGAAGGATTGAACGTTGAAAATTGTACTTGCGCTGTTATTGAGTGCGGTATCCCTGCTGGCTCAGGCAGCCAACATCGGCGATGCGTTGCAGCCCTGGGCGCTTAAAGACCAGTTCGACCAGACGCAGGCCCTCGATAAAAACACCCGCATTCTGTTGGTGGCGCGCGACATGAAGGGGGCTCAATTGGTCAAGGCGGCGATAGAAGACCAGCCCAAGGGCTACCTGGAAGCACGCCATGTTGTGTTTCTCGCCGATGTCCACGGCATGCCTTCGCTGATCGGAAAGCTGTTCGCCATTCCATCCATGAAGGGATACAACTACCGCGTCGCGCTGGACCGCGACGGCTCGATTGCCAGTCGATACCCCGGTGACAAAAAGCAAATCCTGTTTCTGCAGCTGGACAATGGCACCCTGGTTTCACAGCAGGCCTTTACAACAGCCACGGCATTGCGCGAAGCACTGGATAAAGCGCCGACTGACTGATCCGCGCCGCGCCCCCCGCCTTTTACTTGCGCCACCGCCCCCGACGGGGACCGCGGCGCAGGTGCTTGGCTTTCAGCCTTGCTTCACGTAAAAGCCACGTCCGGTCCATGTATAGATGTCGACGCCCTGCACACTCGGGCAGCATCGCGGGTCATCCGGGCCACTGGTCAGGGTACTGACAGCAACCTGCTGACCCGGCGCGGCCTTGATGTCTGTTACGGCTCCGGACACCACTGAGTGCCCCTGGTACATCCAGCCTGCGCCCGAGCGGTAAAAACCGGCCAGACTCTGGTAAGAACCGTTACCACCACCCTGCCCTTCAACCGTGAACAGCACCACGGCATCTGGCTGACTATCTTCATTCAGGTCCATGTAAATGACCTGACGGCTATCGGTGTATTCCGCGCCACCCTCTTTGGCTATTTCTGACGCAATCAAATTGTTTATCGCCGCTTCAAGGGCGGCCTCGGCTTGCCCGGCCACAGGCTCAGCGACAGGTTGCGCAGGACTTGGGGCATATTTTTCAGCGCCTTTATCAGTCAGGGTCAGCCCTTGTTTCTTACCCTTGGCGATAAATTCGGCCATCAGCGCGCCTTGCATCTCTTTCAGGTCCTGGCCGGAGAACTCCATCATCCCTTTGCCACTCAAAGGCTGCGCATCCCCGAGGAACCAGCGCGAAAAGAATCCGGGCCGCACCGATTCCAGCTTATCGACCAACTGATCAGTGCGCTGTTCAACCAGACCGGTCCACAGTGAGCCCGCCTCCTTGCCCAATGACTCGACCAACTCTCCCTCTTGCGCCAACCAGGCTGACTTGGCTTGCTCCAGTAACAGGATGTTGTAATCAATGGTTTTGCTGACACAGGTGTTGGTGAATGTGCCCATGCACTCCTGACGCAATGCATCACGCGCCATCGCAACTTTCACATCGCTGTAAACCCCACAGCCTGACAACAGAACGATCAAGCCAATCGTAGAACCCATGCGTTTCAAGGTGCTCTCCTTAACGCCTGGAGACCTCCAGGCGACACTCCATTTATGTGATCGGGCACAGGGCCATCGCCTTCGTTATCGGCAGGTGCCAAAAGGGCTTGAGTAGCAGGCAAAGGGCTTGAGCCGCGACACAACAGGAACGTATGGCATTCACCGGCCCTGTGATGTGCGTGTCCGTTCAAGGCAGGCCGGGCCTTGCAGAACCGCTTATGCCCGCAAAAAATCCAGCACGCGGCGAGTGAACTGCGCCCCAGCTTCCACGTTGGACAAGTGCGCCGCGTGCAGCATGACCCGTTGTGCCTCGCGAATGCGCTCAGCCATATAACGCCCATCCTCGACGGTGGTAACCGCATCTTGCGTGCCGCACACGATCAACACAGGGACGTCGATACGGCCCAGGTTTTCCCGAAAATCGGCATCGCGCACGGCAGCACAGTTGGCGGCATACCCCTGGGGCGCGGTGTGCGCCAGCATGTCGACAATCCGCTCAACCCGGTCGGGGCAGGCGATGGCGAATTCAGGGGTAAACCACCGTGCAACTGCGCCATCACGCAGCCCGCGCAGGGCTGCTGCCCCGTCAAGCAACACCGTGTCAATGCGCGGGTTCCAGACAGTCGGGTTGCCGATTTTCGCGGCGGTGTTGCACAGCACCAGACGCTGCAAGCGCTCAGGCGCATGGATCGCCAGCCACTGACCAATCAAGCCACCCATGCTGAGGCCACAAAAACTGGCGCGATCTATCTGCAAGGCGTCCAGCAATGCCACGGCATCACGGCCATGCTGTTCGATGCTATACGGGCCGGGGGTCACACAGGATTGGCCATGCCCACGGGTGTCATAGCGCAACACACGAAAATGCTCGGTGAATGCAGCCATCTGTTCATCCCACATGCGCAAGTCAGTGCCCAGCGAATTGGACAACATCAGTACCGGGGCATCTGCCGGACCTTCAAGGAGGTAATTGAGTGGGCCATCGACCCGTTTTATTCCAGACATACAACACTCCAAGGGGAAGAGATTTTCGGGCCAGATCGCCGTCAATGAACGGCGAACCACCAGGTCAGACGCGCGCTATGGCCAATGCCAACCCCTGGCCGACCCCCACACACATCGTCGCCAGCCCATACTGGCCGCCGTACTTATGCAGATGGTGGACCGCCGTCAGTACCAGCCGATTACCACTCATGCCCAGCGGATGCCCAAGGGCAATCGCGCCCCCCTGCGGATTGACCCGCGCATCGTCGTCAGCCAGCCCCCATGCACGGGTGACTGCCAAACTTTGCGCCGCAAACGCTTCGTTGAGCTCAATCACATCGAAGTCATGAAGACTCAAGTCAAGGCGCGCCAACAGGGTGCGCACAGCGGGCAGCGGGCCTACCCCCATCACCCGTGGCAATACCGCGCCACTGGCCATGCCCAGCACTTTGGCCCGAGGCGTCAAACCATACTTGGCCACCGCGTCAGCCGAGGCCAGCACCATGGCCGACGCGCCATCGTTGAGGCCCGATGCATTGCCTGCCGTAACGGTCTGACCGTCGCCGTTGACCGGCTTGAGCTGTTCCAGGGCTGCAAGCGATGAACCGGCGCGCGGGTGCTCATCCGTGTCAATAACCGACGTTGCGTGCTTGCTGTGGATGACCACCGGCACAATTTCTTCGGCAAAATAGCCCGCCGCTTTGGCCTCGGCGGCCTTTTGCTGGCTGCGCAGTGCGAAGGCATCCTGATCGGCGCGGCTGATCGCGTACTCGTGGGCTACGTTGTCACCGGTGACCGGCATGCTGTCCACACCGTAGGCGGCCCGCAGCGCCGGGTTGATGAAACGCCAGCCCAACGTGGTGTCTTCGAGTTGTTGGGCGCGCCCAAAAGCGCTCTCGGCCTTGCCCATCACATACGGCGCACGGGTCATGGATTCGACCCCCGCCGCGATGGCCAACGCCATTTCGCCGCTGGCAATGGCCCGAAACGCAGCGCCCACCGCTTCCATGCCCGACGCGCACAGACGGTTGAGGGTGACCCCCGGCACGCTGGCTGGCAGACCGGCGAGCAACAGTGCCATGCGTGCCACGTTGCGGTTGTCTTCGCCCGACTGATTGGCACAGCCCATGAACACTTCGTCCACGGCCGTCCAGTCCACCTGCGGGTTGCGTTGCATCAGGGCGCGCAACGGGATCGCCGCCAGATCGTCGGCGCGTACCGGCGCCAGCCCTCCATTCAACCGGCCAATTGGCGTGCGCACGGCATCGCAGATGAAGACCTCGCGGCTCATTCCTCACCTCCCGTCTGCCCGTGGGCAATGGCGGTACGGGCTTCAAGGGCCCGCAGCGCGGCCAACTCTTCCACGGTAGGCGCCAGGGTGGTGGCCACGTGGGGGGCAAAGCGAATCGGCCAGCCCGTGTTGTCAATGACCTGTTCACGGGTCACGCCCGGGTGCAGCGAAGTGACGATAAATTCGCGGCTGTGCGCTTCCGGCTCCATGATGCACAAGTCGGTGATGATCGCCACCGGCCCCTCACCCGGCAACCCGAGACGCTTGCGGTGATCGCCGCCCTCGCCATGCCCGACTGAAGTGATGAAGGCCAGTTTTTCGACGAACGTGCGGTGCCCCTGCTTGAGAATGATCAAGACGTTCTTCGCACTGCCCGCGATTTCCGGCGCGCCCCCCGCACCCGGCAGACGTACCCTGGGCTGGTGGTAGTCGCCAATCACCGTGGTATTGATATTGCCAAACTTGTCGACCTGCGCGGCACCGAGGAAGCCCACATCGATGCGCCCGCCTTGCAGCCAGTAGCGAAAGATTTCGCCGGTGGGGACCACCGTGTCGGCGGTTTCAGCCAGTTCGCCGTCACCGATGGACAGCGGCAACACGCTCGGTTTTGCACCGATCGGGCCGGACTCATAAATCAGCACCACCTCGGGCGCATGGGTCAAACGCGCCAGATTGGCCGCTTTGGAAGGCAGGCCAATGCCGACAAAGCAGACACTGCCGTTGCCCAGATTTCGGGCAGCCGCCACGGTCATCATTTCGTTGGTATTGAAGTCGTTCATCACTTGGTCCCTGCGTTCAGTTTCGCCTGAAACTGCTCAAAATCCTCAGTGCCACGGATGTGTTCATCGATCCAGGCAGTAAAAGTCTCACGGTCGCGAGCGATGGAATCCCACGCCTGGTAGAAGCGGTTATCACGCTCGTAGTAACCATGGGCATAAGACGGATGTGCGCCGCCGGGGACAACGCACACCGCGCTCAGCGCCCAGCCGGGCAGCACACAGGCATTCATCGGCGCCTGTAAGTCATCCACCACTTCTTCGACGGTCACGATGCAGTGCCTGGCCGCCAGCGCAGCTTCTTTTTGTACGCCGAGGATGCCCTGAATCAACACATTGCCTTTGCGGTCAGCTTTCTGCGCGTGGATCACGCTCACATCCGGGCGCACGCTCGGTACAGCGGCCAATTGCTCGCCGGTGTAGGGGCATTCGATGAACTTGATGTCGGGATTGACCTTCACCAAATCCGAGCCCTGATACCCGCGTAGCACCGCGAACGGCAGGTTTGAGGCGCCGGCCACATACGCATTGGCCATGGCCGCATGGCTGTGCTCGCTGATTGCCAATGGCTGCGGCCAGCCCTTTTCAACGGCGTCGCGCAGGCGATGCAACGAGCCGACGCCCGGGTTTCCGCCCCACGAAAAAATCAGCTTCTTGGCGCACCCGGCACCAATCATCAAGTCGTATACCAAGTCAGGCGTCATACGAATCAGTGTCAGATCTCTCTTTTTCTGACGAATAATCTCGTGTGCCGCTGCCGTCGGAATCAGGTGGGTAAACCCCTCAAGCGCCAGGGAGTCGCCGTCATTCACAAAGCGCTCGACGGCTTCGCGCAGGGAAAGAATCTCAGCCATGGTGATCTCAATAATGTTCAGGACGCAGCAAGGCGTCGGGTAGAGAAGAAGTACGCTCGGCAGGCATGCCACCCCATGCGCTAAACGCTTGGTGGTTCGATAATCGAACACAGGCACCCGATCAGGCAGCGGACGGGGCGCATTCGTTAATCAAGCTTTCATGACGCCTCGCAGCAGGCGCATCAGGCCATCCGTGACGCGCCGCGCGCATTGCCCAGGTTAATGCGAGGGGTGGGCAACCGCGCCGCGGCCGCCACTTGCCGGTTCAGCCGTCTTGCATCGCGCGAGGGCGCTGGCTGCGCTGTTCGGCTTCAACCCGTGGTGTCTTTTGCAACTGGAAATCGAATTTCAATTCAGCAAAGCGCTCACCCTGAACCCCCCGCTCACGGGCCACTGCCGGGTCTTCGACGAAGGTAATGTCCCCCACCAGCCCCTCTCTGGTGGCATAGGCGAAGTCATCCCACAGGTACTCTTCACCTGAGAGATTGATCTGTGTGGTCAAGTGCCGATGGCCCGGCGCCGAGATGAAAAAATGAATATGCGCCGGGCGCTGACCGTGACGCCCCAACATGTTCAGGCATTCTTGAGTCGGGCCGTCGGGTGAGCAGCCGTATCCACTGGGCACGATGCTGCGGGCGCGGTACTGGCCCTTGGCATCGGTGACGATGCGCCTGCGCAAGTTGTACGGCGTCTGACGCGTGTCGAAGTAGGAGTAGCTCCCCTGGGTATTGGCGTGCCACACGTCGACCACCGCCCCCGCAACCGCGCGGCCTTCGCTGTCTCGTACCACCCCTTCCAAAAACATCACGGTGGCGTGATCCAGTTCACTGCCGTCGTCCATGCGCACTTCGCCTTCGCCAATGGGCGCGCCCGCCACATACAACGGGCCTTCAATGGTGCGAGGCGTGCCGCCGCTCAGGCCTGCTTGCGCGTCTTTGGCATCTTGTAGCACATCAAGAAAGTGCTCCAGCCCCAGCCCCGGCACTAACAGACCCGCCTCATTGCGCCCGCCCAGACGGTTGAGGTAGTCCACCGCGAACCAGAACTCGTTGTCGGTGATCTCCAGGTCTTCAATAAGCGTGGCGACGTCGTTGATCAAGCGCAGCATGATGGCTTTAACCCGCGGGTTGCCCTGGTCGTTGTTAAAACCGGCCGCCTCTTTAAACAGGTGCTGTATTTCGGCAGTGTGGCTAACGTTAACGGTCATGGGTGTTACCTCATTTTTTTGTTATGGGCGTAATCAACGGTCGTCTTCGCGAAGGGAGGACGGGTGCCGACACAGCGGCGTAACCTCAATATCCATGTAGGGAAACAACGGCAAACGCATCAAGGTGTCGTGCAGCGCTTGCACACTCTCCACGTCAAATACGCTGTAGTTGGCGTACTGCCCGGCGATGCGCCACAAGTGCCGCCAGGTGCCTTCGCTCATCAGGCGCCGGGCCAGTTCTTTCTCATCGGCCTTCAGTGTTGTGGCCTTGGCCGGGTCCATGTCCGCCGGCAGTTTTACGGTCATCTTTACGTGGAACAACATGTGCGGGTCCTCCGGGTCAGTTACGGGCAAAGAACGCCAGGCGCTCTTCATCGAGGGTCAGGCCAAGGCCCGGCGTACGCGGTACGTGCAACGCAAAATCGCGATAAACCGGTGGTTCAGTGACAATGTCTTCAGTGAGCAACAAGGGGCCAAACAACTCCGTTCCCCAGCTCAGTTGACGCAGGGTCACAAAGGCATGGGCCGAGGCCAGGGTGCCGATGGCCCCTTCGAGCATGGTGCCGCCGTACAGCGCGATGCCTGCCGCTTCGGCAATGGCCGCCGTGCGCAGCACCGCTCGCGGGCCGCCGTTTTTGGCTATTTTCAGGGCGAAGATGCTCGCTGCGCCGTCTGCGGCGAGGCCAAAGGCGTCTTCGACGCTTTCAATGGATTCGTCCGCCATGATCGGTGCCGGACTGCGCTGGTTCAGGCGCACTTGCCCGGCGCGGTTGATACGCGCAATCGGCTGCTCGATCAGGTCGATGCCGTTATTGCCCAACACTTCGCAAGCGCGAATGGCCTGCGACTCGTCCCACGACTGATTGACGTCCACCCGCACGCTGGCGCGCTCACCCAAGGCCTGCTTGATGGCAATCACGTGCTTGAGGTCCTGGGCAACCGGGTTGGCCCCGATCTTCAGCTTGAAAATCCGGTGACGACGCAGGTCCAGCATCTGTTGCGCTTCGCTGATATCGCGGGCGGTATCTCCACTGGCCAAGGTCCAGGCCACCTCAAGGCTGTCGCGCACACGCCCGCCCAGTAACTCACTCACTGGCACCCCCATGCGCTTGCCCTGAGCATCGAGCAGCGCACTTTCCAGCCCGGATTTGGCAAACGTGTTGCCTTTAGCCGCTATTTCCAGCCGCAACATCGCTGCATTGATGTTGGCAGCGTCCTGGCCCACCCACAGCGGCCCCAAATGGCTGTCGATGTTCTGCTTGATGCTTTCCGGGCTTTCATTGCCGTAAGCCAGCCCACCAATGGTGGTCGACTCACCGATACCTTCTATGCCATCGCTGCACTGCACGCGGATCACGACCAGTGTCTGTTTATGCAGGGTGTGCATGGCCAGCTTGTGGGGGCGGATGGTGGGCAGGTCGACGATAACGGCCGACACACGTTCGATCAGGACTTGGCTCATTTCAGGGTTCTCTGTTGCATTAATAAAGAGGTCAGGGACTGGCTGCGCCCGGCACAGGAGCAGCGTTGTCGGTGCCTGACACAGATGGCTAACTGGCACAAACCCGCCTAGCCCTGATCGCCCCCCCCGACGGGCAGCGTCACGC
Organism: Pseudomonas sp. WS 5078; assembly: GCF_012985745.1. Taxonomy (NCBI): domain Bacteria; kingdom Pseudomonadati; phylum Pseudomonadota; class Gammaproteobacteria; order Pseudomonadales; family Pseudomonadaceae; genus Pseudomonas; species Pseudomonas sp. WS 5078. The sequence goes on from NZ_JAAQWX010000008.1 coordinate 69,189, forward strand.
CGGTGATGTACGCGGCGTCATCGCTGGCAAGGAACAAAATTGCGCCCGCTTGTTCGTCAATCGTCCCGTAACGCTTCATGTGGCTGCTGCTAACGGTTTGGTCGACGATTTGCTGGTACCAGGCTTTTTCCTGTTCGGTCTGCCCGGCGGCATTTCGCGGGATGCGCCGTGGCGGCGCTTCGGTCCCGCCCGGCGCTGTGGCGTTGACCCGAATCCCGCGCTCGGCCGTCTCAAACGCCAGGCACGCCGTGAGGGCATTCACCCCCCCCTTGGCCGCGCCGTAGGGGACGCGGTTAATGCTGCGAGTGGCAATTGAAGACACGTTGACGATGGCGCCTGCCCCTTGTTCGAGCATGTGTGGCAATGCGGCATGGCAGCACCACAAGGTCGGAAACAAGGACCGGCGCACTTCGGCCTCGATTTCAGATGCCTGGTAATGCTCAAAGGGTTTGGCCCAGATGGTGCCGCCGACGTTGTTGATCAGGATGTCCAGTCGCCCGAAACGTTCGACTGCTGCCGCCATCACCCGCTGGCATTGCGCGATGTGTTCAAGGTCAGCGGTCAGGGTCAACACGTCGGTCACATGCGCCCATTCAGCGGCCAGCTCATGCACCAGCTCCGAACGGTCAACCAACACCAATTGCGCACCCTCTTGCCCCAAGCGCTCGGCCACACGCCGCCCAATGCCTTGAGCGGCACCCGTGACAACTGCAACCTTCTTTTGAAAACGCATATTCATGGTTCCGACCTCGCTATAAGCAGGTGGGCGATCCGGCCAGCGAATCCCGCACCGCACTGCGAATAAACACGCCCGTTGAGCCAGCAACGGGCCGACAAGAGCAACACTCAGGCGCTGGCGGCAAATTTCTCGTAATAGAAATTCGCAGGCTCAATGCCGTGTTCGCGCAGGTAGCTGCTAACCGCTTCCACCATCGGCGGCGGGCCGCACAGGTAAACGTCCACATCCCCATCGTTCAGGTGCGCGGGCGCAATGTGCTGGGTGACATACCCCTTGAGCGGGTGCGTGCTGTCCGGGTTGGCGACGCACACGCTGTAGGTGAAGTTGGCGATGCATGCGGCCATGGCCTGCAATTTGTCCACTTGCACCACATCGACGTCATGGGTCACGCCATAGATCAAGTGCAGGGGGTAGGCACTGCCCTGCTCGGCGATTTTTTCCAGCATGGCGGTGAGTGGCGCCAGCCCCGTGCCACCCGCCAACAGCAACAGCGGCCGCTTGATATCCCGCAGGTAAAAACTGCCCATGGGGCCAGTCAGGGTCATGGTGTCGCCGACCGCTGCCTGGCCGACCAAATAACGGCTCATCAACCCGCCGGGCACATTGCGGATCAGAAAGCTGACCTCTGCGTCCTTTTGCAGCGAGCTGAACGAATAGGCACGTGAGTGCTCGCTGCCAGGCACCTTGAGATTGACGTATTGGCCCGGCAGAAATGCCAGGTTGCTCAGGGCCTCGCCCTTGAGCGACAGGCCGATGGTGCTTTCGGAAAGCGGGTGCACTGCGCTGATGTGCACCTCATAACTGGCCTGCCGGGTTTTACACACCTCGCTGGAAGCTGGCACGCGCACCACGCAGTCGCTTTCGGCGCGCATCTGGCAGGTCAATACGAAGCCGCGTTGCGCTTCTTCTTCACTCAAGGCGTCTTCAACGTATTCTTCGCCGAGGTCGTACTGACCGGACTCCGCGAAGCATTTACAAGCACCGCAAGCGCCGTCGCGGCAATCGAGCGGGATGTTGATGCCCTGACGGTAGGCCGCATCCGCAACCGTTTCGCCCACAGCGGCATCAATAAAACGGGTCACCCCGTCTTCAAAATTCAGTGCGATCTTATGGCTCATGGCACGCCTCGCTTAACACAGAAAGAGGTCAAACCGCAGGCGGAGCTTCATGCGCGCACGGCACCCAAGGTGGCGGCAAGAACCGGGGTTCTGCTCGCCCCTGATACGGGCCAGCGCAGGCTCCGCATCGGGTTTAGAGGTGGTACACGTCGATAATCTGACGCACGTAGTCGTTCTTCAGGACTACCTTTTTAGCCTTGATCAGCGGGTTAGGCCCGCGGGTGTCCAGGGTGTAAAAGCTGGTGCCGTAGAAATGATCAACGACCTTGTAGCGAAAGCTCAGGGTGTGCCAGTTGAAACGCAGTTTGCACAGGCCCTCCGCTTGCTCGATCAGTTCTATGTTGCTGATGTTGTGCGAGGTGCGTGTGTCAGGCACCGTCGCGCTGGAGCGTTCGGTGCGGATGCGAAACACGCGGTCTTCCAGACCGCTGCGGTTGGCGTACCAGATCAACGAGATCTCGGTCTGGGGGTTTTCCACTAATTGGTCGCGATCGTCCCAGGCGGGCATCCAGAAACTTGCGTCGCGGGCGTACATTTCCAGCCAATCGTCCCACTGCTTGTCGTCCAGGTAACGCGCTTCACGGTAAAGAAAGTCTCGCGCGGCTTCGTAGGTCAGGCTCATTTACGCGCCCTCCACGTGAATCATCTGATCCTGACGGTGTGTAAGCGCTGCCACCATTTGCGACTGCCAATACGTATGCTGCAACACGAACAAGCCCTCGTCTTCGGTGCGCACACCGCTCATCAACGGCTGCAGGTCGATCTCCCTGGCCGATTCGTCGGCGCCATCGACCCAATGCTCACTGCCCCGGGACATGTCATTCCATTCCATGGCGCGACCGGCGAAGCCTTGTTGACAGGCGCGAAACTCTTCCAGATCGTCCGGCGTGGCCATGCCACTGACGTTGAAGAAGTCTTCGTACTGACGAATCCGTTTGGCACGCGATTCAGCGCCCTCGCCTTTGGGGGCGATGCAATAGATGGTGACTTCGGTCTTGTCGACTGCCAACGGCCGGGCAATGCGCAGCTGTGAGCCGAACTGGTCCATCAGGTACAAGTTGGGGTACAGGCACAGGTTGCGTGAATTACCGATCATCCAGTCAGCCCGCGCGTCACCGAACTCACTGGCAAGGCGATCGCGCTCGGCAAACATTGGCCGGTCTTCAGGGTTGTCCCAACGGGTCCAGAGCAACAAATGGCCGTTTTCGAAGGCGTAGAACCCCCCGCCCTTTTTGCCCCAGCCGCCCGCGCTCATGGCGCGAATATCATCCCCTGCCTCTTTGAGCTTGCGCTGCTGCTGGGTCGCGGCGTAGTTCCAGTGCACGGCCGATACGTGGTAGCCGTCGGCGCCGTTCTCGGCCTGCAACTTCCAGTTACCTTCGTACACATAGGTCGATGAACCGCGCAGCACTTCCAGGCCATCGGCAGATTGATCGACCACCATGTCGATGATTTTTTTCGATTCGCCAAGGAAGGTTTCAAGCGGCGCAACGTCATCGCGCAGGCTGCCGAACAGAAACCCCCGGTACGACTCAAACCGAGCAATTTTCTTCAGGTCATGGGAGCCGTCGCAGTCGAAGCTTTCCGGGTAACCGGCGTGCTTGGGGTCTTTGACTTTGAGCAGCTTGCCCGAGTTATTGAACGTCCAGCCGTGGAACGGGCAGGTGTAGGTTGCCTTGTTGCCGCTTTTGAAACGACAGAGCATTGCCCCGCGATGGCTGCAAGCGTTGATAAACGCATTGAGTTCACCCGCCTTGTTGCGTGCGATAAAAATCGGCTGACGCCCCATGTGGGTGGTGTAGTAGTCGTTGTTCTGCGGGATCTGGCTTTCATGTGCCAAGTACAACCAGTTGCCTTCGAAGATGTGTTCCATCTCCAGATCAAACAACCGCGGGTCGGTGAACATTTCGCGTTTGCAGCGGAAGATGCCGTTCTTTTTATCGTCTTGCAGCAGGCTGTTCAGGTAGTCGAGTCCCAGGTTCATGGCCATGGCTCCGTTATTATTGTTTCAACGGAATCAAGGCTACGTTGCCCGGTGACGCGGCAATATCCGCTTTGTGCACGACCTCTATCCGTTTACTGCATACCCGCAGTCGGCAGGTAAACGGCAGCGGATGGGCGGCACAGCAAAAGGTCATCGGCCCGGATCAGGCCGACGGTGCAGCTACCCCTGAGGGTTAGGTGCCTTGTGGCGACGCAGGGTTTCGGAGGGCAATTCGCCAAAAGCACTTCTGTAGCTTTCCGAAAACCGTCCCAAATGCAGGAACCCATACTCCAGGGCGACTTGCGTCACGTTGCGCACCCGTGCGGCCGGGTCGCAAAGGCTTGAGCGGATCTGTTCGAGCTTCTTCTGACGGATAAAACTCTTAGGCGTCGTGCCCGTGTGTCGCTCAAACAAGGCATACAACGAGCGTGGGCTGCTGTGCGCCAGACGGGCCAGTTGCTCAACACTGATGTCGTGTTTCAGGTTGGTTTCAATAAATTGCAGAATGCGCTCAAAACTGGCGGCGCCTTGTGCGAGCGGCAGGCGGCTGACGTTGTTGTCCAGCAGTGTCAGCAATTTGGCGCAGATGATCCGCGTAAAGTGCTCTTGCACTTGCTGCAACGTGTGAGCGCTCTCCGCTTCCACGCACACCAACTGCAACAGACCGTAAAAACCCTCTAACTGATGCAGGTTGTGCCTGGGTTTGAAACGAATTCCGTCATCAGGGGGCTGCCAGTGATGATCGCGGCACGTTTTATCCAACAGCGACGAAGGCAATTTGATGATGAATTTCTCGCAGTCAGCGGAATACGTGAGGTCGACCGGATCATCCGGGTTAATCAGCAACAACTCGCCGGGGCTGAAGTGGTGCTTCTCACCGCCCCCGCGCCAGAGGCAATGGCCACGCAACAACACCTGCAAGTGGTAAATGGTCTCCAGCGCAGGCGAAGTCACCTGCACACTGCCGCCGTAGCTGATGCGACACAGGTCAAGGCTGGCGAACTTGCGATGGTTTAACGAAGCCGCGGGCTGACCGAGCCGCGGCATACGGATGTCGTGCATTCCCATGTGTTCATTCACGTAGCTGGAGACGGCATGGGGGTCCGCACGGTCGAACACACTACTGGTGTTACTGAGCAGGCAACTGTTCATGGCAAGGCACTCACGTTGTTTTTATGCACTGCGCTTTGCCTAAACGCAGTGTTTGATCAAGCTGCCACCGATTCTATGCCTGTGTGCACAGATAAATACGCTGACCGGAGGAACGGTTCTCGGCGCATGGCGCCTGTCGCATTAAGCCGCACGACGAAGAAGGACTCAATTGAACCTTCTGCCAAGCGTTCGATTAACGCACACTGTTTCAGCTATAGAGCCGGGTGCTGAGTTCCCGGCTGGCTTGCAGCAGTATGGGCAGGTAGCGCGACTCCAGCTCCTGGCTAGATACGCGGCTGACGTGAGTCCCCACATTGAGGGCTGCCAGGACTTGTCCCGCCGCGTCTTTCAATGGGACGGCAATCGAACGCAAACCGATTTCCAACTCTTGATCGACAAGTACCCACCCCTGCTCGCGGACGTGTCCGATGCTTGCGCGCAAACCGTCCACGGTATGGACCGTACGGCTGGTTTTGACGTGAAGTTCGGCACGCTCCAGATAATCGTCCAGCGCCAGATCATCCAGCCCGGCGAGCAGAATTCGTCCCATGGACGTGCAATAGGCCGGTAAACGACTGCCCACACTCAAATCAACCGAGATCAAGCGTTGAGGGATTGCCGAGCGGGCAATGTAGAGGATTTCATCGCCCTCCAGTGTGGCCATTGAGCACGCCTCATGCAGGTGTTCGCTGAGGCGATCCAGAATGGGCTGGGCCGTCACCGCCAAGGGGGTCGAAGACACGTAAGCGTGACCCAGGGTCAGCACTTTGGGCAGCAAGGAATACGTGCGCCCATCGGTGGTGGCGTAGCCGAGTTTGATCAGGGTATGCAAGCAACGGCGTACGGCGGCACGGGGAATTTCGGTGCGATGGCTGATCTGCGCAATCGTCAGTTGCCGTTTTCGCTCCTGGAAGGCATGCACCACGGCGAGGCCTCGGGCCAGTGACGTCATGAAATTCGGGTCGCCGGTCAAGGCGTCGATGCGCTTGGCGGGTGACGCCACAATTGGCGGCGCCACGGTAGAGAGTGGCAACGGGCGTTCTTCGCTCATTATTGTTTTCCTGTCCTGATGCCAACAAAGGCCGGGGCGATTATCGAACCGCCACTTGATAATCGCAAACGGACGCGGCACAGCTAACAGGCAGGAAACCTTATCGACAGGCATAAAAAAAGCCGCTATCGCTAGCGGCTTTTCTTTTATCTGGCTCCACGACCTGGACTCGAACCAGGGACCCAATGATTAACAGTCATTTGCTCTACCAACTGAGCTATCGCGGAATGGCGTCTATCTTACTGATATAAAAAGAGAAGTCAACACTCGTGAAGACTTCTCTTTGCATTATTCAGATGACCTGAACAATGGCGTCGGTAACCACCTCAATGTTGCGCTGGTTCAAAGAAGCCACGCAGATGCGACCCGTGTCGAGCGCGTAAATGCCGAACTCGGACCGCAGGCGCGCCACTTGCTCCACGGTCAGGCCCGAATAGGAGAACATGCCGCGCTGGCGGGCCACGAAGCTGAAATCGTGCTCAGGTGCCTTCTTGGCCAGCAACTCGACCATTTGCAGGCGCATGCCACGAATGCGCAGGCGCATTTCGGCCAGCTCGTCTTCCCACATGGCCCGCAGCTCAGGGCTGTTGAGCACAGCCGCCACAATGCTTGCGCCGTGGGTTGGCGGGTTCGAGTAGTTGGTGCGGATCACACGCTTGACCTGAGACAGAACGCGCGCGCTCTCGTCCCTGGATTCGGTGATGATCGACAGTGCGCCAACACGTTCGCCGTACAGCGAGAACGACTTGGAGAACGAACTGGACACAAAGAAGCTCAGGCCCGAGTCAGCAAACAGGCGCACGGCTGCGGCGTCTTCGGCGATGCCGTCACCAAAGCCCTGATAGGCCATGTCGAGGAACGGAATCAGCTGGTTGGCCTTGACCACGTCCAGCACGTTCTGCCAGTCAGCAGGGGTCAGGTCGACACCGGTCGGGTTATGGCAGCAGGCGTGCAGCACCACGATGGAACCCGACGGCAGCGCGTTCAGGTCTTCCAGCATCCCGGCACGGTTCACATCGTGGGTGGCGGCATCGTAGTAGCGGTAGTTCTGCACCGGGAAACCTGCGGTTTCAAACAGTGCGCGGTGGTTTTCCCAGCTTGGATCGCTGATGGCGACTACCGCATCGGGCTGCAGCTGCTTGAGGAAGTCTGCGCCGATTTTCAGAGCGCCCGTCCCGCCGACTGCCTGGGTGGTGATGACACGGCCAGCAGCCAGCAACGGCGACTCGGCACCGAACAGCAGTTTTTGAACGGCCTGGTCGTAGGCGGCAATACCGTCGATTGGCAAGTAACCGCGCGACGCGTGTTGAGCGACGCGTTGGGTCTCGGCTTCGACAACGGCACGCAAGAGCGGAATTCTTCCCTCTTCGTTGCAGTAAACACCGACCCCCAGATTCACTTTGCTGGTACGGGTATCGGCGTTGAATGCTTCGTTGAGGCCCAGGATAGGATCGCGTGGTGCCATTTCGACAGCGGAGAACAGGCTCATTATTACGGCGGCTCTGAATAGGGAATGGAGGGGGTGACAACGCTCCAGCCGATTGCACTAGAGCGGTGCACAAACGGGGAGCAAGTATAAGCCCGTACACGATTGGGGCAACAGGCGATTCCCGGATTTGGTCAAGTATTTCAGTTTATTTTCAGGCCACTGGTCTAATTGCATTCCGGGCCTGAATGGCCCTGTCAGACACGCGCCTTGAAACAGTCAGTCACCAACACCATATTTAGCCGTATCCTGTTTTTTTCCTGCGGCATGCGTCGTATGCAGTCTTTCGCGCATTTGAAAGGTCCATGCCTTTATAGATGCGAATCCAGAGGTCAGATATGTCCGATTTTCAGCTCGTTACCCGCTTTGAGCCCGCAGGCGATCAACCCGAAGCCATTCGCCAGATGATCGAAGGCATTGAAGCCGGCCTGTCCCACCAGACCCTGCTCGGGGTGACCGGTTCGGGCAAGACCTTCAGCATCGCTAATGTGATTGCCCACGTGAACCGTCCGACCCTGGTGCTCGCGCCCAACAAGACCCTGGCGGCGCAGTTGTATGGCGAGTTCAAGTCGTTCTTCCCGAACAATGCGGTGGAATACTTCGTTTCGTACTACGACTATTACCAGCCCGAAGCCTACGTACCCTCCTCTGATACCTTCATTGAGAAAGATGCCTCGATCAACGACCACATCGAACAAATGCGTCTGTCAGCGACCAAAGCGCTGCTGGAACGCAAGGACGCGATTATCGTGACCACGGTGTCGTGCATCTACGGCTTGGGCAGCCCCGAAACCTATTTGAAAATGGTGTTGCACATCGACCGCGGCGACAAACTCGATCAGCGCGAACTGCTGCGTCGCCTGGCCGACCTGCAATACACCCGCAACGACATGGACTTCGCGCGTGCCACGTTCCGCGTGCGTGGCGACGTCATCGACATCTACCCGGCCGAATCCGACCTCGAAGCCATCCGCATCGAGCTGTTTGATGATGAGGTCGAGAGCATCAGCGCATTCGACCCCTTGACCGGTGAAGTGATCCGCAAGATGCCGCGCTTCACCTTCTACCCGAAAAGCCACTACGTGACCCCGCGCGAAACCCTGCTCGACGCCGTAGAGGGCATCAAGGAAGAGCTCAAAGAGCGCCTCGATTACCTGCGCGCCAACAATAAGCTGGTGGAAGCCCAGCGCCTTGAACAGCGCACCCGCTTCGACCTGGAAATGATCATGGAGCTGGGTTACTGCAACGGCATCGAAAACTACTCACGCTACCTGTCGGGACGCGAATCCGGGGCTCCGCCGCCCACGCTGTTTGATTACCTGCCGGCTGACGCACTGCTGGTGATTGATGAATCCCACGTCAGTGTGCCGCAGGTCGGCGCGATGTATAAGGGCGACCGCTCGCGCAAGGAAACCCTTGTTGAGTACGGTTTCCGCCTGCCGTCGGCGCTGGACAACCGGCCCATGCGTTTTGACGAGTGGGAGCGCATCAGCCCGCAAACCATTTTTGTCTCGGCCACACCCGGCAACTACGAAGCCGAGCATGCGGGCCGGGTGATCGAACAGGTGGTGCGTCCGACCGGTCTGGTGGACCCGCAAATCGAGATCCGCCCGGCACTGACCCAGGTCGACGACTTGCTGTCGGAAATCACCAAGCGTGTGGCGCTGCAAGAGCGCGTCCTGGTGACCACGCTGACCAAGCGTATGTCCGAAGACTTGACCGACTACCTGGCTGACCACGGTGTGCGTGTGCGTTATCTGCACTCGGACATCGACACGGTGGAACGGGTCGAGATCATCCGCGACTTACGCTTGGGCGTGTTTGACGTGCTGGTGGGCATCAACTTGCTGCGTGAAGGCCTGGACATGCCGGAAGTGTCATTGGTGGCGATTCTCGACGCTGACAAGGAAGGCTTCCTGCGCTCCGAGCGCTCGTTGATCCAGACCATTGGCCGGGCAGCCCGTAACCTCAACGGCCGGGCAATCCTGTACGCAGACCGTATCACCGGCTCCATGGAGCGGGCGATCGGTGAAACGGAACGGCGCCGGGAGAAACAAATCGCCTTCAACCTTGCCAACGGCATCACCCCCAAAGGCGTGTTCAAGGACGTGGCCGACATCATGGAAGGCGCAACCGTGCCCGGCTCGCGCAGCAAAAAACGCAAAGGCATGGCCAAAGCCGCCGAAGAAAACGCCAAGTACGAAAACGAACTGCGTTCACCGAGCGAAATCAGCAAGCGTATTCGTCAGCTGGAAGAAAAAATGTACGCACTGGCCCGCGACCTGGAATTCGAAGCCGCGGCGCAGATGCGCGACGAAATCGGCAAATTGCGCGAACGTTTGCTGCAGGTGTAAACCGTGCACCAGCAGGTCCAGAGGGCCATGCAAAGCCTGTAGGCGCACGCAGGCTGCGTTTTCACAGCGCAGCCTCACACCGCCCGCCGCGAATATGTCAGGATGTTTCGCCGCGTCGCACCGACTCGATAGACAAGGATGATCATGACCGCCGCCGTTACGCAAAAGCCCCTTGTTCCGGGACGCCTCGAGCAGATGTCGACCCGCATGGCGTTCTTTATTGCCGGGTTCGGCGTGGCGGCCTGGGCGCCGTTGGTGCCCTATGCCAAAGCCCGGGCGGAGCTGGACGAGGCCACCTTGGGCTTGCTGTTGTTATGTTTGGGGGCCGGTTCGATTCTGGCGATGCCCATCGCGGGTATGCTGGCGACCCGTTATGGCTGCCGCAACGTCACCATCGCCGGTACGCTATTGATTTGTCTGGCACTGCCTCTACTGGCCACCGCCAGCACCGTCGCGCTGCTGATTGCCACGCTGTTTGTGTTTGGGGCCGGTTTGGGGGTCGTGGATTCCACGGTCAACCTGCAAGCCGTGATCGTCGAACGCGCCAGCGGCCGCAATATGATGTCGGGCTTCCACGGCCTGTTCAGCGTGGGCGGGATTGCCGGTGCGGCGGGGGTCAGCGCCTTGCTGGCACTGGGGCTTACACCGCTGTGGGCGATTGCCGTGGTGATTGTGCTGTTACTGGCTGCGCTGGCCAAAGCCGCACCGCACCTGCTGCCGTATGGCAGTGAAAGCAGTGGCCCGGCATTTGCCATCCCTCACGGCGTGGTGCTGTTCATCGGTGTGCTGTGCTTCATCGTATTTTTGGCCGAAGGGGCCATGCTTGACTGGAGCGCCGTGTTCCTCAGCGCTGAAAAACACATCGGCGAAGCCTATGCGGGCTTGGGCTATGCCGCCTTCGCCGTGACCATGACCGCCGGGCGCTTGCTGGGCGACACCCTCGTCCGGCGGTTGGGCCCCACCCGGGTGATCGTGCTGGGAGGGGCGCTCGCGGCGTTGGGCCTGGCACTGGCTACCCTGGCACCGGGTTGGCAAGTGGCATTGCTCGGCTACGCGCTGGTAGGCGCGGGATGTTCCAACATTGTGCCGGTGCTGTACTCCGCCGTGGGCAAGCAAACCGTGATGCCTGAACACATCGCCGTACCGGCCATCACCACGCTGGGCTACGCCGGTATTCTCGCAGGCCCTGCGGCAATCGGATTTGTCGCACACGCCAGCAGTTTGAGCGTGGCCTTCCTGATGATCGCCGCCCTGCTGCTGGTCGTGGCCATCAGCGGGCGGATCTTGCGGGTTTAAACCTGGCTGCCCCTACCCTGGCACATTCGCCAACAGCCGTTGCTCCACCTGCACCCCCCGTGCAAAACCGAACACGCGTGCCGTGAGCACACCGACCAGCCCCATCATTGCGCAGAATCCCACGCAAACCCACGGGCTCCAGGGCATCAGCGCAATCAGCAACAGGGGCGTGGTACTGGCCCACAGGGCGTACGCGATGTTGTAGGTGAAGGAAATACCCGACACCCGAATCGGAGCAGGGAACAACCCCACCATCACCGACGGCACCACGCCGACGATGCCGCAGGTCAGGCCGGCAAACGCATACGCCAGCCCCGGCATGGCCCATTGACCGACCAGACTGGCGTAAAGCAGGCCAATCCCCAGCGGCAGCAGCAGACTGTAAAGCACGATGCTGCGCCATACGCCGATGCGGTCCACCATCAACCCGGCCAGCACGCAGCCCAGGTTTAAACACACGATCCCCAGACTGCTCAACGCAAAGGTATGGCTGGCGTCCATACCAAAGCGCTGTTGCATGACGGTGGGGGTTATCACCACAAACACCACCACCGCGCTGGTCAATACGCAGGTCAGTAACGCCGCAGGCAGCAAGGCACTGCGATGGTCGCGCAACACGGTGCGCAGCGGGAACTGCGCCTTGCCCTCGTTGCGTTCGCGCAGGGCCAGAAAGACCGGGGTCTCGCTCAGCCAGCGGCGCAGCCATACACCGATCACCCCGAATACCCCGCCCAGCAGGAACGGAAACCGCCATGCGTAATCAAGGATTTCGGCGGGGGTGAAGAGCTGCGCCAGCAACGTCGCCGTCAGGGCTCCCAGCAAATAGCCGAAGGTCAAGCCGGCCTGCAAAAAGCCCAGTGCATACCCGCGTCGCCCGGCCGGGGCGTGCTCGGCCACGAACACCCAGGCGCTGGGCACCTCGCCCCCTACCGCTGCGCCTTGCAGGATGCGCAACGCCAGCAGAATCAAGGGGGCGAAGTAACCAATGTCGGCGTAAGTGGGCATAACCCCGATCAGCAGGCACGGCAGAGCCATCATTAAAATACTGAGGCTGAACACCCGTTTGCGGCCCAAATGGTCGGCAAAGTGCGCCATCAGAATGCCGCCCAGCGGGCGTGCCAGGTAGCCGGTCACGAAAATGCCGAAGCTTTGCAGCAAGCGCAGCCATTCAGGCATGTCCGGCGGGAAAAACAGCTGGCTCAGGGTCAAGGCGAAAAAAACGAAAATGATGAAATCGTAGATTTCCAGCGCCCCGCCCAGGGCCGCCAGGCCGAGGGTTCGGTAGTCAGACCGGGAAAAATGCACCGAAGAGGCTTGAGTATCAGCAGGCATAAATACGCTCAATGTGAAAGGAACACGCCTAAGCAGACGCTGCGACCAAGGGCGCGAGCATAGCAAATCTGCATCCTGGGTCTTCAACCTCTACTTGAGGCAGGGCTCACGCCTGCACTGACTCACCTCCCAGCCCCCACCCAGCGAGACATAGACGTCCACCAGCGCTAGCGACACCGCTGCCGTGCTCTGCACCCACGCCGCCTGATTGGCCAGCAGCGCGTTTTGCACCGTCATGACGTTGAGAAAATCCACCGTGCCCTGCGCGTACTGCTGATGCACGCTGTCGAGCGCCCGCTCGCTGTGACGCACCGCCTGCTGCAGGCTGTCCCGGCGTTGCTGGTTGGCCTGATAGGCCACCAGCGCATCATCCACCTCATGCCAGGCCCGCAGCACGGTTTGCTGATAATGGACCCCCGCTTCCTGCTGACGACCTTCCTGCAATTGCAATGCGCCCTGCAAACGTGCGCCTTCAAACAACGGCACGCTCAAGCCCGGCCCGAGGGCAAAGCGGCGCGAGCCCCAACTGCCCAAATCCGACAACTGCAGGGCTTGAAACTCAAGGTTGCCGGACAACGTGATGCGCGGATAGAAGTCTGCTCGCGCCACGCCGATAGCGGCCGTTGCGGCGTGCAACCTCGCGTCGGCGCTGCGAATGTCCGGGCGGCGCTGGGCCAGTTCACTCGGCAAACCGATGGGCACATCCCCTCGGTACGCAGGCACGGGGGCAAGGGTCGCCAATTGCCGGTGCAACGCACGCGGCGCCTTACCCAGCAACAGGCTCAAGGCATTGATCAACTGAGCGCTGCTTTGCTGCAACGGCGCCAGTCGCGCTTGCATCTCCGCCACTTGCGAGGCAGCTTCAGACACTTGCAGGTCCGTGGCCACGCCCTCCTGGACTTGCAAGCGCGTCAACTCCAGCGTGCGCTGTGCAATCTTCAGGTTTTGCTCCACCACCGTCAGCACCTGCTGGGTGCCGCGCAACTGGATGTACTGTTGCGCCGTTTGCCGCATGACCAACAATTGCACGCCGTGGCGGTCTTCCTCCGCCATGCGCACCGTGGCGTCGGCCGCTTCCACGGAGCGCTTGACCCGCCCCCACACGTCAGCTTCCCAACTGAACCTAAGGCCACCATTCCACAGGCTGAACGCCTGTTTACCGCTGCGACCCGACGGGTCGTTCAACCCGCGCTGACTATTGCGGCTGCGGCTGTAATCCAGCCCACCACTCACCGCCGGCAAGGTGTCGGCCGCGATCTGGCGGCGTAGGGCACGACTTTGCTCAAGTCGGCTGGCGGCTTGTTGCAGATCGAGATTACTGAGAAGCGCCTCACGCACCAGGTCCGCCAGTTGCTCATCGCCAAAACTGTCCCACCAACGCCAATCGACCTCACCTTCGACCGCCCGGCTATGACCGGTTTCACTGGCCGTGGGCGCCCAATGTGCGGGCAACGGTGAGGTCGGGGTGCGAAAGTCCGGGCCCATCACGCAACCGGTCAGGTTCAAGGCCACGGCGCAGGCCAATGCGTTGAGTTTCATCGCGCAATCACCCGTTCGGGTCGGGTCGAGGCGATGTCGATGGCCGCGTCCACCGACATGCCCAGACGCAGCTCGCTGGCCATAGGCTGACCTTGATCGAGGGTGATTTTTACCGGCACGCGTTGCACCACTTTGGTGAAATTGCCAGTGGCGTTGTCCGGGGCGATGGCCGAAAACGTCACGCCCGTGGCCGGGGCAATGCTGTCAACCGTGCCGAGCAAGAGTTCTCCGGGGAAGGTATCGACCTTGATGCTGACCCGCTGGCCAGGCCGCATGTGGGTCAATTGATTTTCCAGAAAGTTGGCCACGACATAGGCCTGCGCCAAAGGCACCACGGCCATAATCGTGTCGCCGGGCTTTACGTAGGCCCCAAGCCGCAGGCTGCGGCGCCCGATCACGCCATCAAAGGGAGCGACCACGCGGGTGTGCGACAGGTCCAGCTCGGCGCGTGCCAGCAATGCTTGCGCATGTTGCACAGAGGCTTGAGCGGCGGTGTGCTCGGCAACCAGCACGCGGGTTTGCTGGCGGGCCGCTTCCAGCGCTGCCTTGTGCTGAGCCAATAATGCGCGGGCGGTTTGCGAGCGGTTTTTTGCCTGCTGCGAATTTTGCAGCGTCCCGGCGCCCTGGCCTGCCAGATGCTCGTAGCGCTTCAATTCATGGGCCGCAAACTCCACTTGCGCCAGGTCTGCGTCCACCGTGGCATTGGCCTGTTCGATCAACGAACGCTGGCGTTCCATCCTTGCCAGCGCATTCGCCTGTTGCGCCTGAGCCATGGCCACACTGGCCTTTGCCGCCTGTACCTCAGCCTCGTAGTCTTGCGGATCGATGCGCGCCAGTAACTGGCCCGCCTTGACCGGCTGGTTATCCTGCACCAGCACCGCCTCAATAAAGCCCGCTACCTTCGGCGCCACCAGGGTGAAATCGGCACTGACAAACGCGTCATTGGTGCTTTGCACCGCGCTAGCGCCAAACACCAGCCGCCACAGGCCATACAACAGCACCACCGCCAGCAGTCCCAGCCCCGCCGCCACCCAAGGCGTGCGCCCGCGTGTTGTGTTCATGTCATTACTCCGCACAGATTCAGCCAGCAGCCCGTGGCGGATAGATCCGCGTCGGGCCGAAAGGGATTAAAACAATCAGAAGCAGGGCCAGACCGGCCATGCACAGATAAAGGTCAGACGAGGTCAGCACTATCGCCTGCTGGTGAACACGGCGTGCCAGATCTGCGCCGTCGCTGACGAGTGGCCAATTGCCGATCCGGTCCACCAGCATCATCGAGTGAAAGTGTTCGCGGTTGAGGGTGATCACTTGCAGCAAACTGCCCGCGGCCATGGCCGCGAACCCTTTGACCGTGTTGAACCAGGCCGACGCAAACGGCCCGTCGGCCGGGTTCAGGCTGCCTGTGGCCAGCATCAGCAGCGGAATCACCGCCATGGGCTGGGCAATGATTTGAATCGCTTGCAGCGCGTAGAAGTTGTCGCGGTTCCACGCTGAGGTCACTTGCGAGCCAATAACACAGGCCAGCGCCAACAAGGCCAATCCGATGGCCAGCACCCAGCGGCAATCCACCCAACGCACGTTGCACAGTGCGACCACCAACGGCAGTGCGATCAGTTGCGGCACCGCCACCAGCAGCATCACCGGCGCGGTTTCCAAAGGCCGGTAGCCCTGAATCTGTGCCAGATAACTGGACGGGATCTTGATCAGCGCCAGCAGCACAAACAGCACCCCACCCAAGGTGATCAGCGCGTGCGCAAGGTTGCGGATCTTGAGCAACTGCAATTTGAAAAACGGCAACGGGTGCGACCATTCATTGATGAAAAACAGCACCAGCAACCCCACCCCGCCGACGATGAACAGGCGGATCATCGGGGACGCAAACCAGTTCATGCGTTGACCCAGCTCCAACCCCAGCACCAGCATGATCAAACCCGGCAGGCCCAAGAGCAGGCCGCGCCAGTCAAATTGCTTGAAACGTTCAAGGCGTAGCGGGTCGTGCGGCAAGCCCCAGGCGACACAGGCCATGGCCAGCAGGCTTAACGGAATGATTTGCCAGAACGCCCATTGCCAACCTGCGTATTCCACCCACCAGGCTGACAGCGGTGTGCCAAAACTGGGGCCAAAGGTGGCGGTCAGCGCGTAACTGCCCAAGCCGTACAGGCGAATCCCCGGTGGGAAAAAACGCAGCGCCGCTGACATCAACATGGGCGGCAAGGCGCCCCCGGCAAAGCCTTGCAGGATGCGCAACAGCATTAGCACATCGACAGTGGGGGCGAACGGGCAGAGGATGCCCAGCAGCAAAAAGGCGCCAATCGCGCATAGCGTAAAACGTCGCAGGGAGAACGTCGCAGCGCACCACGGCGCAAAGGCCATGGCGCTGATCGAGGTAGCTGAGTAAACCGCCAGCAGCCAGGTGCTTTCGTCATAGCCGATGCCCATCGCGCCGCGAATGTCTGGCATCGCCACCTTGATGACGTTTTCGTTGAAACCCGACACCAGCACGGCCAGCAGCACGCCGACCAGCCCGGTGAAAATCCGCAGGCCGAATGCCGCGTTGATGACCGGGGCCGGCACTGGCATACCCTGCACGCCGCGCGCACCGTTAGAACCGCCGCACATGGCTGACTCCGTCGTCATTAAAGAGGACGAAAAGTGTAATCAGCAGCGACAGTTATAAAAATTGATATATCGGCACGCGTGGAATGCGCCAAACGCAATCCACAAATACCCTTCAGGCCGTGGCGTTATCGCACAGGGTTTTCAGGGTCCGGCGCAGCCAACGGTGAGCGTGATCGTTGTCGAGTCGCGGGTGCCATGACTGAGAAATTTCTTCCGGTTTTACAAGGATTGGCAGCTCAAAAGCGCGCAGTCTCAGCCCCAGGGGCTCCAAGGTTTTAAGCAACAACTGTGGCATCAGCGGCAGGATCAATTCCGAGTCAGCCAAGGCAAAAATCGCGGAATAAAACGTCGGTGTGGTGAATAGCACCCTGCGCTCAAGGGCCATTTGCGCCAGCACCGCATCGATAGGCCCACGCGCTCGCCCCCGGCGCGAGACGCTGATGTGGTCGTAGGCGGCGAAACGCTGCGGCGTAATCGGCTGATCGAAAATCGGATGCCCTTCTCGGGCCAGCCCTACGAACGGGCAGGTAAACAAGTGCTGCACTTTGATGTCTGCACTTGAAGGAAGCGTGGACCCGATGGCCAGGTCAATGCGGCCCTCACTCAAAGCCTCATCGTCGGTGAAGCCTTCAGGTACCACCCGCAACGCGGCATTCGGCATTTCCAAGGCCATTTTCCGACGCAATGCCACGCCATACACACCGAAAAATACATCTTTGGCCCGGATGCTGAAGGTGCGGTCCAACTGACTAAGGTCGCTGTCCTGCCCTTGGGTAAATACCCCGTGCGCCAGTTCAACCACACCGCGCACCTGCTCGCGCAGTTCCAGTGCGCGGGGGGTGGGCACCAGCCCGCGACCGGAACGCACCAAAATCGGATCATTCAGGGTCTCGCGGATGCGCGTCAGGGTGCGGCTCATTGCGGGCGCGCTGAGGTTCATGCGTCGGGCAGCGCCGACCACCGAGCCTTCTTCAAGCAATACGTTGAGGGCAACCAGTAAATTCATGTCAGGTATGTGCATGGGCCAAAGGTTAGCGCCTAAGTGATGACGTGAACAGTTCCAGGCATTGCGCCGGCGCCATGCCCCCACCTGAAAAACGCACCATTGTTGCGCATAAGGTAAAACTGTTTCGCGCCTCCTTAGCTAGCTAACTAAGTGGCCCATTGATACATTCTCGTCCGTCAGGTCAGTCCTGACGCTCTCTTTGGTTGAGATAGTTGGCCATTACCGGATCCCCATGATGGTAATGGCCCTTTTTATGCCCCCTCGCTCAACCCGCACCTGCCTGCTTGTCTTTTCTGCCACTTTTGGCCTGCCTGTCTTCTCCTGCACGAAAGATAAACCGCCGATTGTGCGAATCGTCCCGCGATCGTAGAGTCCCTTTTGCACCTCACTAAAAGATGCCTGCCCACGCCCGTGTTCAGGCGCGTGATAACAAAAAAGGGCTTGAACGATGACTCACCTTCCTGCGCAACACGCTGACCCCGATGATCAGGCTCTAGACGGGGCATATCGCAAAACCGCCTGGCGCATCATGCCGCTGTTAATGGTCTGTTTTCTGGTGGCCTATCTGGACCGGGTCAACGTCGGCTTTGCCAAGCTGCAAATGCTTGATGACTTGAAATTCAGCGAGGCCGTGTACGGGCTGGGTGCCGGGATATTTTTCATCGGCTACTTGATGTTTGAAGTGCCCAGTAACATCGCCCTGCACCGCTTCGGCGCACGACGCTGGATCGCTCGCATCATGGTGACCTGGGGCTTGTTGTCTGCCGCCATGATGTTTGTGCAAACACCGTGGAGCTTTTATGCGCTGCGCTTTCTGATCGGTGTGGCCGAAGCGGGGTTCTTTCCCGGCATCATTTTCTACCTCACCACCTGGTTTCCCGCTCACCGACGCGGGGTGATGGTGGCACTGTTCATCTCGGCCCTGCCGATTTCCAACCTGCTGGGGTCATTAATCTCCGGCTACATCATGCAAAACATGAACGGCGTGGCCGGTTATGCCGGCTGGCAATGGCTATTCGTTATCGAAGGCTTGCCTGCCGTGTTTTTGGGCATGGCTGTGTTCTGCCTGCTGCACGACCGCATTGCCGACGCCGGTTGGCTGAGCGATGACGAAAAGCACGCCATGCAAGCCGCCATCGACCGCGATAACCAGGGCAAACAGGGGCACTCGGTGCGTGAGGGCCTGCTTAACCCGAAAATCTGGTTGCTGGGGGCGGTGTATTTCTGCCTAGTGATGGGCCAATACATCATCAGCTTCTGGATGCCCACCATCATTCGTAACAGCGGCATCGAACAGCCGTGGGTCATCGGCATGTTGTCAGCCATACCGTTCGCCGCGGCGGCTGTGGCCATGGTGTGGGTGGGGCGCAGTTCTGACCGCCGTCATGAGTACCGCTGGCACGTGGCATTGTGCGCACTGGTCGGCGCGGCGGGTGTGCTGTTCGGCACCCTGTTCGGTGACAACCTGATACTGGCCATGATCGGCCTGACCGTCGGCACCGCTGCGATGATCAGCAGCCTGCCCGTATTCTGGGGCATGCCGACGGCCGTGGTGGGCGGTGCCGCAGCCGCAGCAGGGATTGCACTGATTAACTCAATGGGCAATGTGGCGGGCTTCTTCGCCACCATTGTGGTGGGCTGGATCACGCAAATAACCGGCAGTACCCAGGCCGCCATGTACATGATGGCGGCGGTGCTGGTGCTGGGCGGTGCACTGGGGTTGTGCGTACCCAAAGCCAGATTGAACCTGCGCGGCCCGGCCCCTGTGGTCGCGGTGCAGCGCCCGTAACACCTCAGCGGGGCCCGGTGGTCAACCGCCGGCTGCCGGGCCACTGCCCTTGCTCACACATGCCGCTGACCACCTGCGCGATCAACGCGGCGACCGCCTCACGTGCGGGGGTCGGTGGCATGCGCGTCGACACACACATGCCCAGCGTGCGATACAACCCCGCACATGCGATGCGGTGAGCTGTCAGCCGCCCCTCTTCGAGTTCGCGACGGGCCAGGTTGAGGGGCATCAGGGTCGGCCCCACGCCCGCCTCAACCGCACTTTTGAGGATGTGCACTGAATTGACCTCCAGTGCAGGCGTTGACGCAAACAGGCCACTGCGCGCCGCCACCCGCTCGACAATCGCCCGTGTGCAATGCCCATGCGCTGCGCCCGGCCATACCAGCGGCCGGGCAAACGCTTGTTGCAGATCAAGCACCTGACCGGCTGGCCATGGGTCATCGCTGGTCGCGCACAGCCAGTAAAAATCTTCTTCCAGCAACGGGGTAAAGGCGATCTCGGGCGGCAGCTCGGCATCGGTGAACAGCGCCAGATCGATGCGCCCGTACAACAGTTGTTCGAACAGGTTACCGGTCAACTCTTCATTGAGGTTTAACTGCACCTGCGGATAGCGCGCGGCCACCTCGCGCAGCAAAGGTAAGGCCAGCGGGCTGGCAACACTCTGCGGCAGCGCCACCACCACCGGGCCGCTGACGGCTTGCGCCGAGTTCAGCACCGCACTGCGTGCGTCCTGCAAATGCTTGAGAATGCCCTGGGCATATTCGTAAAACACCTTGCCCGGCTCAGTGGCAGTCACCCCGCTGTGGCTGCGGTGCAACAGTTGCACCCCAAGCTCTTTCTCAAGGTCAAGGATTTGCTTGCTCAGCGCCGACTGGGCAACAAACACGTCGCGGGCAGCCCCGCTGAGGCTGCCGCTGTCGAGAATGGCGACAAAATATTTGAGCTGACGAATTTCCATGCCGCGGATTCTATACACGCCGCGATTGCAGCGTCACCTGACAATCCTTGTGCGCTGCGCGCGCAAGCCGCGAACTAGTCGCGATTGAAAATTTTGCCGGGGTTCATCAGCCCTTTCGGGTCTAGCGCGTGCTTGATCGACTGCATCACGTCGACCGCGTTTTGCCCGTGTTCCACCACCAGGTAATCGCGCTTGGTCAGGCCGATGCCATGCTCCCCCGTGCAACTGCCTTCATAGGCAATCGCCCGTTCGGCCAAGCGATGGGCAACCGCTTCGGCTCGAGCGACTTCGTCGGGATCGTTGGGATCGACCAGAATCAGCGCGTGGAAATTGCCATCCCCGACGTGGCCGAAAATCGGCGCCAGCAAACCGTGTTCCTGCAAGTCTGCAGCCGTGGCCTCCATGCACTCCGCCAGTCGCGAGATCGGCACCACCGAATCGGTGGTCAAGGAGCGGCAGCCTGGGCGCAGGGCCACGGATGCGAAATACGCATCGTGCCGTGCTTGCCATAGACGGGTACGGTCTTCGGGATTAACGGCCCATTCAAAGTCTTGCCCGTCATGCTCATCGGCCACCATGCGCACGGTTTCTATCTGCTCCTTGACCCCGGATTCAGAGCCATGCAGCTCGAAAAACAGCGAGGGCGCTTCGCGTAAGGCGGTTTTGCTGTAGGCGTTAATCGCCCGCACGGTCAGGGCATCGATCAGTTCAATGCGGGCTATCGGCACGCCGAGCTGGATGGTCTGAATCACTGCGCGCACGGCATGATCCACTGTCGGGAACGTGCAAATAGCCGCCGATATTGCTTCCGGCAAAGGGTGCAGCTTGACCGTCAGCTCGGCAAATGTGGCCAGCGTACCGCCCGAACCCACCAGCAAATGCGTAAGGTCGTAGCCCGCCGACGATTTGCGCGCCCGGCCCCCGGTTTTAATCACTCGGCCGTCGGCCAGCACCGCCGTCATGCCCAGCACATTTTCACGCATGGTCCCGTAGCGCACCGCGTTAGTGCCCGATGCCCGGGTCGAAGCCATGCCGCCCAACGAGGCGTCTGCGCCCGGATCAATCGGGAAGAACAGGCCCGTACCATGCAGGGCCGCATTCAGCTGTTTGCGAGTAACACCCGGTTGCACCGTGACGTCCATGTCGTCCGGGCGAATCTCAAGGATCTGGTTCATCCCCGACACATCGATGCACACCCCGCCCTTCACCGCTTGCAGCCAGCCCTCCAGCGAGGTGCCACTGCCGTAGGGGATCATCGGTACGTCGTGGGCATGACACACCCGGGAAACGCTGACGATTTCATCAAGGCTCTGCACGAACGCCACCGCGTCCGGCGCAATCGGCCCTAACGAGGAAATATCACTGCCGTGGTGCTCGCGCACACTGGCAGAGGTCGACAGACGGGAGCCCAACAGCGCCTGCAACTGTTGCAGCAACGACTCGGGCAAAGGTGGGCGGGTCAACGGCGCCTGCACAGCATTCATCAGCACTTCCTCTTTATTTTTTTGGCCTGTGGTCGCCATCTTAAGCGCTGCACTGTGCGTCTTGGCCATAGCAAATACAGAACGTGCCATCTCGAATGCGCATGGCAAATCCGCTCATCGTGTGGAGGACTCCCCGCCCTTGAACTACGCTGCCAGCCCAATCCACATCAATGATTGGGGACGACATGCAACTGGGAAAAAAGATTTCGACGCTCGAGCAGTTGGCGTGTCGCTATTACCGCTGGATTCACGCGACACGCATCAGTCTGGCGTTTTTGATCACGTTCGCTGCCATCCGCTGGTTCAAGCTCGAAGACGCCTCTTGGGCCTTGATTACCATGCTGATCGTGATGGGCCCGCTGCCCTACTGGGGCAATGTGTTCTCACGGGCCGTGCAACGAACGGGCGGTACGGTAATCGGCGCCGTGTCGGGGCTGGTGGCGCTGTACCTGGAAATGTATTCATTCCCCGCGATGCTGCTGTGGTGCGCGGTGGTGATGTTCGCGTGCGGCTACCTGACACTGGGCAAGCATCCCTACATGGCGCTCTTGATTGGCGCGACCCTGGCCGTGGTCAGTTGTTCGGCCCCCAACGACATGGACGCCGCCGTATTGCGCAGCGTCTATGTGATGGCGGGTTCGATTCTGGCGTTGATTTTCACCAGCATTTACCCGCAGCGGGCTTACACCGACCTGCGCATCAAGTTCAGCCAGAGCATGGGCAAACTCAATGACCTGTATGAGGCGTATTTTTCGCCGCTGGTCCTTGAGCGGCCCAGCCTGGACGACAAACTCAAAGACGAACTGGATGGGGTGGTGAAGTTGCGCAATTACATTGCGCCAGCCAGTAATGAAAGCCACCTCAAACAAGACGTGTTTAATTCACTGCAAACCCTGCACCGCAATGTCGTGTCCACGCTGATTCTAATGATTGATGCGTACTGGTCATCCCGGGAAAACCATTTGTTGATTAAAAACGAACCGGCCTTGAGTGATTTGCACCGGTTGATTCCGCTGGCGCTGCAATCGCTGCAAAACAAGTTAGTGATGGGCATCGACAACAACGAAATCAGTACACAACTGCGTAACAGTGCCCAAGAACTACGCGAACTGGCGTTAAACAGTATGAATGGTAAAGAAATACAAACCGCATTTTATGCCTATGTCTGGTTAAGCCTTGAGATGCTCAGGCAATTGACGGCATTGAATGATCAACTGCACGCCGCGCTCTACCATCCGGGGCATAAACACTTGTTCATTAACCCTAAACGCCCCTCTAAAAATTAGTGTTCTCAATCACGACATGGCGCGGGAATGTCGCGCCACCTGTATCGAATGTCGATACAGAAAGCCGACTAACAACAAGAAGAACCCTACAAGCATTTATGACATAGAGCACTAAAGATGAAGATTTTAGCTTCAAATCCCACTCAAAACAGCCACAAAAAGAGAGCCAAAACGGTCAATTCAATGCTTAAAGCAATCTCAAACCATTGATTTAAAAGATATTTAATTGAAAGCGCCGTTCGCATTCACCCGTCAAGCCTCGTCCTTCATTCTTGCGCTGTGCCAGGCGTACCCTCTGCAGCTCAAATTTATGATCTACGCTCTGATCGCGCCCGTCTTGATGGAACTAAACGGTAAGGCCCATGACCACTGAATGCATCTTTACAACTCAACCCATGATGCACATATCCCGTGCGATGTGCCGGGTGTTTGTAACCGGCAGCGTGTACACGCTCCGTGGTCACAGGGCGTCGGGCAGGGTGCGTCAACAGCACGCAACAAGGGCTGCCGTGACGCCCGCGTGTTTGAACAACCCCGTTCCCGCACCAAGAAACACTACGTTCCATTCAACCCGTTGTATTCACGCTTGTTCTCGATTGTTGAAACTTGGGTGGGTGGGGCTGACCGGCACATTGAAACTTAACCCTTAAGCGCACTGTAATTAGGAGGGCTTATGCAGCTCACCCCGAGAGAAATCGATAAGTTAATGATTTACACCTTGTCGGACGTGGCACTGCGGCGCAAGGCTCGTGGTTTGAAGTTGAACTTTCCGGAGGCCGTTTCAATTATTACTGTCACGGCGCTTGAAGGTGCTCGCGATGGCAAGTCAGTTGAAGACGTGATGACCGAAGCGGGAAAAGTACTGACCAAAGATGACGTCATGGAAGGTGTCAGTGACCTGATCCCGAACGTTCAGGTGGAAGCGATTTTTACCGATGGCAGCCGTCTGGTCACGGTCCACGACCCGATCAAATAACGGCGCGCAGTCAAGCCGGTTAACGCCAAACACACACGTTTGAGGATTCCGTCATGAGCACCAAAAAGCCCGCGTCACCCCAACCTGCACAATCACCGCATCAGGACACCCATCCTGACCACCATATCCCCCACGCCAAAAACCCAGGCGGGGTCTCCACCGGCAATGAAAGCAACGTTCCACTGGGCGGCTGCATCTACGCCAGCACGCCGATCACGTTCAACGAAGACCGTGCAGTAACCAAGGTCAAAGTACGCAACACCGGCGACCGCCCGATTCAAGTCGGCTCGCACTTTCACTTTTTCGAAGTTAACCGCGCCCTGGAATTTGACCGCGCTGCGGCCTTCGGCAAGCGCCTGAACATCACGGCCACCACGGCCATTCGTTTCGAGCCGGGGGATGAAATTGAAGTGCCGTTGATCCCGTACGGCGGCAAACAGACCTTGTACGGTTTCAACAACCTGGTGGACGGCTGGGCCCCCGACAGTACGGTCAGCGGCCATGAACGCCCGGAAAAACTGCAAGCCATCAAGCGCGCAGCCGATCGCGGCTTCAAGTTTTCCAAACCATCCAACTAAGCGCCGCATTTCACACTTTGACAGCGCGCCGTTGCGTCATTGACGAATGCGCCGCATGAAGGAAGGAGCCACCGATGCCAACTATTTCACGCAAAGAATATGCCGGGCTGTTCGGCCCGACCACGGGCGACAAGATCCGCCTGGGCGACACTGACCTGTTTGTAGAAATTGAAAAGGACCTGCGCGGCTATGGCGAGGAGGCCGTGTACGGCGGCGGCAAATCGCTGCGCGACGGCATGGGCGCCAATAACAACCTGACCCGCGATAACGGCGTGCTCGACCTGGTCATCACCAACGTCACCATCATTGACGCCATTCAGGGTGTGATCAAAGCCGACGTGGGAATTCGCGACGGCAAAATCTGCGGGATCGGTAAAAGCGGTAACCCCGGCACCATGAGCGGTGTGACCAATAACATGGTGGTGGGCGTGAGCACGGATGCTATTTCCGGCGAGCACCTGATCCTGACCGCTGCCGGGATCGACACCCACATTCACTTGATCTCGCCACAACAGGCTTACCACGGCCTGTCCAACGGCATCACCACATTCTTCGGTGGCGGTATCGGCCCTACCGACGGCACCAACGGCACCACTGTGACGCCGGGCCCGTGGAACATCCGGCAGATGCTGCGCTCGCTCGAAGGCTTACCGATCAACGTCGGCCTGCTGGGCAAGGGCAACTCCTTTTCCCGCGACCCGTTGGCGGAACAAATCATTGCCGGTGTGGCCGGGCTCAAAGTCCACGAAGACTGGGGCGCTACCTCCAACGCCCTGCGCCATGCCCTGCGTACCGCCGATGAAATGGACATTCAGGTTTCGGTGCACACCGACAGCCTCAATGAATGCGGCTATGTCGAGGACACCATCGATGCCTTCGAAGGGCGCACCATCCACACTTTCCACACCGAAGGCGCAGGCGGCGGTCACGCCCCCGACATCATCAAAGTGGCCAGCCAGCTCAACGTATTGCCCAGCTCGACCAACCCCACCCTGCCCTACGGTGTCAACAGCCAGGCCGAGTTGTTCGACATGATCATGGTCTGTCACAACCTCAACCCCAACGTTCCGGCCGACGTGTCGTTTGCCGAAAGCCGGGTGCGCCCGGAAACCATCGCCGCCGAAAACGTGCTGCAAGACATGGGCGTGATCTCTATGTTTTCCAGTGACTCCCAGGCCATGGGCCGGGTCGGTGAAAACTGGCTGCGGGTGATGCAAACCGCCCACGCGATGAAAGTTTCACGTGGCAAGCTGCCGGAAGACAGCGACGGTAACGACAACTTCCGCGTGCTGCGTTACGTGGCCAAAATCACCATCAATCCGGCCATTGCCCAGGGCGTGAGCCATGTCATCGGCTCTGTCGAAGTGGGCAAGATGGCCGACCTGGTGCTGTGGGACCCGCGCTTCTTCGGGGCCAAGCCGAAACTGGTGATCAAGGGCGGCATGATCAATTGGGCTGCCATGGGTGACCCTAACGCCTCCCTGCCGACCCCGCAGCCGGTGTACTACCGTCCGATGTTCGGGGCCTTCGGCAAAACCATGCAGGACACCTGCGTGACCTTCGTGTCACAGGCCGCGCTGGAAGACGGGGTCAAGGAAAAGGCCGGGCTGGATCGTCAAGTCATGGCCGTGCGCAACTGCCGCACCATTTCCAAGAAAGATTTGGTGCGCAATGACCAGACGCCAAAAATCGAAGTCAACCCTGAAACCTTCGAGGTGAAAGTGGACGGCGTGCACGCCACCTGCAAGCCGATCGATGTAGCCACCATGAACCAGCGGTATTTCTTCGGCTAAGGCAGAACGCCCGGCCGCCACCAAGGGTGTGGATGGCCGGGCATCAAGGAAGGAGTTTGCGACGTGATTTTGATCGAACACATTCTGGGCAATGCCAAGAAAGACCCGGCCTGGCAGCACAAACTCGAAGGCGCCCACATTGACCTGCTGGTGCTGGATCAGCGTGAAGCGCAGAAAAGCCGCTGCCGACGTACCAGCCTCGGCGGACGTGACCTGGGCATTTCACTGGAGCGCAACGTGGTGCTGGCCGACGGCGACGTGCTGATGTGGGACGAAGCCAGCAAAACGGCCGTGGTGGTGCAACTGAACCTGCGCGACGTCATGGTGATCGACCTCAAGGAGCTGAAAAAACAGCCCCTCGACGTGTTGATCAAGACCAGTTTCGAACTCGGCCACGCACTGGGCAACCAGCACTGGAAGGCCGTGACCAAGCACAACGAGGTGTACATCCCGCTCACGGTGGAAACCAAAATGATGGACTCGGTGATGCGCACCCACGGTTTTGAGCACTTGCCCTACGCCTTCATTGGCGGCGCCGAGATCCTGCCCCTCCTCACCAGCTCTGAAGCACGCCTGTTGTTTGGCGGTGCCGAAGAAACCGACACCCACGTTCACGTCGCCAGCCCTCAGGACAAGCTGGATGCAGCGGCGCTGAAGATTCACGGCGTGCACAGCCATGGCGACGGCATCAGCCATAGTCACAGCCACGACCATGGCCATACGCACCACGACCACAAGCACTGAACCTTGCAGAAGGCGTGACCATGAAGGCAGCAGATCTCATACGCATCATGCAGTTTGGCGACTCGGTGTTACCGGTCGGTGCATTCACGTTCTCCAACGGGGTCGAGTCCGCGATTCAGACCGGCATCGTTCACGATGTGGCAACGCTCAAAGGTTTTGTGCTGACGGCGCTCAAGCAGGCCGCCAGTTGCGACGGTATGGGTGTGGTTGCGGCACACCGCGCGGCCTTGGCCGATGACCGTGAGGGCATTTTGCGTGCGGACTGGGCGGTCAATAACCGCAAGCTCAACGAAGAAAGCCGCTTGATGGCAACGCGCATGGGCAAAAAACTCGCGGAAATGTCGATCCATGTGGTGGAGACCCCGCTGGTGCGCTGGTGGCTGGAACAGATCAAGGCCGGTAACGCCGCAGGCACCTACCCCGTGACCCAGGCAGTCGTGATGTCGACCCAGGGCATCGGCGCCCGCGAGGTGGTGGTGATGCACCAGTACGGGGTGGCGATGACCATCCTCAGCGCCGCCATGCGCCTGATGCGTGTCACGCACCTGGACACCCAGCACATCCTGTTTGAACTCAACCACGACATCGAAGCGTTCTGTGACATCGCTGAAATCGGCGATATCGAGCAGATGGCCTCCTATGTGCCGATTGTCGACGTGTTGGCTGCGGTCCACGTCAAAGCCCATGTGCGGCTGTTTATGAACTGACCCGATGCACAGCGCTGGCCCCAGCCCGCGCTGCACCTGTTTGCAAGACTGTTTTAGGAGCAAGGCCTGTGAAAAAGATTACGCGTATTGGTATTGGCGGCCCGGTCGGCTCGGGTAAAACCGCAATTATTGAAGTGATCACCCCGATCCTGATCAAGCGCGGTTACAAACCGTTGATCATCACCAATGACATCGTCACCACCGAAGACGCCAAGCAGGTTAAACGCACGCTCAAGGGCATCCTCGACGAAGACAAGATTCTCGGCGTTGAAACGGGCGCCTGCCCGCACACCGCGGTGCGCGAAGACCCGAGCATGAACATTGCCGCCGTGGAGGAAATGGAAGAGAAATTCCCCGACAGCGACCTGATCATGATTGAAAGCGGCGGCGACAACCTGACACTGACCTTCAGCCCGGCACTGGCCGACTTCTACATTTATGTGATCGACGTGGCCGAAGGCGAGAAAATCCCGCGCAAAAATGGCCCGGGGCTGGTGCAGGCCGACATTCTGATCATCAACAAAATCGACCTTGCGCCGTACGTGGGTGCCAGCCTCGACGTAATGGAAAGCGACACCAAAGTGGTGCGCGGCAACCGCCCGTACATCCTCACTAACTGCAAGACCGGCCAAGGCATTGAAGAACTGGTGGACATGATTGAACACATGTTCCTGTTCGCCCAAAAACCTGCTGCCCGCGAGGTCACTGCATGACAGCTCAGAGCCTGAACATCGTGAACACCCCTTCACGGCTTCGCGCTCATGCATTGGGTCAGGACGCGCCGGAGCTGGCGGAGTATCAAAACGAACCGCCGCAGATGCACAGCGGCGCGGTCGGCAAGAGCGGTTATTTGCGCCTGGGGTTTGAGCGGCGTGGGGATCGCAGCATATTGGCGGATGTGGAGCGACGCGTGCCGTCACTGGTGCAGCGGGCCTTGTACTGGGACGAAGAAATGCCCGGTCTGCCCTGCGTGACGATGATTTCGACCTCCGGCTGCGTGCTGCAAGGCGACCGCTTGGCCACTGACGTCCATGTGGGGGTGGGCGCATCCGGGCACGTTACTACCCAGTCGGCCACCAAAGTGCATTCAATGAATGCCAACTATGCCTCGCAGATCCAGCAGTTTCGGGTCGAAGAGGACGGCTATCTGGAGTTCATGCCCGACCCGCTGATCCCGCACCGCGATGCGCGGTTTATCACCGACACCCGAATCAAGATCCATCCCACCGCCACGGCGATTTACAGCGAGATCCTCATGTCCGGGCGCAAATACCACCATGTGGATGAGCGTTTCGGTTTTGACGTGTATTCGTCGCGGGTCTGCGCCGAAACCCTTGAGGGCCGTGAGTTGTTTGTCGAGAAATACGTGCTGGAGCCAAAGAAGGAAAGCCTCGACGCGATTGGCGTGATGCAGACCTTCGATGTGTTCGGCAACGTGGTGCTGCTCACACCCCAAGTGCATCACGACCGCATTGTCGAGCGCGTGCCTGCCCTGTTCGACATCAAGGCAGGGCTGGCCAGCGGCGTGACCCGCCTGCCGAATAACTGCGGGCTGATCTTCAAGGTGTTGGGCAATGACAGCGGTCAGGTCAAGGCACAGATTCGCGAGTTCTGGAAAATCGCCCGAGAGGAGATTCTGGGGGTCACGTTAGGGCCGCAGTTTCTCTGGCGTTAAGCAATTCACACTGCGCAGTAGTGACCGGGACCGGCTGCGGCCCCGGTGATTGCAATTCCTTTGCAGCCCGAACGGAGAAACCTCTATGGATGTTGCCAAAGCGCCCGGATCCAAGTGGACACAGCTGGCAAACGGCAATGTGGTGATTGAGTTTATCGACGTCACCCTGCGCGGCTGTGCTCAAGTCATGTTTCAGAACAACCCGTTGACCGGGTTGCTATTCTTCGCCGCGATCTTTGTGGGCGCCTATGCCGAAGGAATCCCGGCCGTGGCCTGGGGCTGCGTACTGGGTACGGCGGTGGCGACGCTCGCTGGGCTTAACCTCCAAGACCGCACGTCGTGGAAAGCCGGGTTGTACGGCTACAACGGTTGCCTGGTAGGCGCGGCGTTGCCGACCTTCCTGGACGTCACACCGGTGCTGTGGCTGTGCATCATCCTCGGCAGCGTGGTGTCAGTGATCGTCATGCTCTGCATCGCCGATATTCTCAAGACCTGGAAAGTCGCCGCCCTGACCGCCCCGTTTGTTTTGGTGACCTGGACGATCCTGCTGGCCAGCTATGCCTTCGGCGGCCTGACCAACACGGCGCTACCGGTCCCCAACCTGCCCCACGACCTGGTCGCCCACAACAGCAACCTGTTCGATGGCATTCACCTGATTGACGGGCTGTTCAACGGGATTTCCGAAGTATTCCTGATCAGCACCCTGATCGGCAGCGTGCTGTTTATCGCAGGACTGGCAGTGTCTTCAGTCTGGGCTGCGGTGTTTGCCGTGTGCGGATCACTGCTGGCGGTGCTGACGGCCACTGTGCTGCAAGCCGAGCATGCCAGCATCAACAATGGCATGTACGCGTTCAGCGCCGTGCTGACTGCCATCGCGCTGGGCTCGACCTTCAACACGCCCAGCTGGCGAGTGCTGATCTACACCCTGATCGGGGTGATCTTCACTGTCTTTGTGCAAGGGGCTTTGAATACCCTGCTGACCCCGGTGGGCATACCGACCCTGACCATGCCGTTTGTGTTGGCTTCCTGGTTATTTTTGGTGCCCAACAAAGACGTCATGCCCGCCCACCGCCAGTAGCGTTCACTTTTAGCGGAGCCTTTATATGACAGCCATCGCTCAACCTCTGGCCGCAGCCGCTCCCTCAAACACCCGGCGCAACGCGATCTATTTGCTGACCGGCTTGATTGTCGCCAATGCATTGGCATGGCTCTGGGCCTTCAGTGAATTCGGCACCAACCCGGTGCTGATGGGCACTGCGCTACTGGCCTACAGCTTTGGCCTGCGCCATGCGGTCGATGCCGACCACATTGCGGCCATCGACAACGTCACTCGCAAACTCATGCAGCAAGGCAAAACCCCGATTGCCGTGGGCACTTATTTCTCCCTCGGGCATTCCACCATCGTGGTTCTGGCATCGCTGGCCATCGCCGCCACAGCCATGGCGTTCAAAGACGACATGGTGTGGTTCCACGAAACCGGCGGGCTGATCGGCACGCTGGTTTCGGCCCTGTTTCTGCTGCTGTTCGGTGTGCTGAACCTGGTGATCCTGATCTCGGTGTACAAGAAGTTCAGGCAGGTCAAAGCCGGTAAAACCTTGGCCCCGGAAGAACTCGACGGGTTGGTCAGCAACAGCGGCGGCTTGATGGCACGGGTGTTTCGACGGGTATTTAACCTGGTCAACAAGAGCTGGCACATGTACCCCGTGGGGTTTCTCTTTGGCCTGGGGTTCGACACCGCCACTGAAATCGGCCTGCTGGGCATCAGTGCCACCAGTGCTTCCCATGGCATCAACCTGTGGTCGATCATGGTCTTCCCGGTGCTGTTCGCAGTGGGCATGGCGCTGGTGGATTCGCTGGACAATTTCGTGATGATCGGCGCCTACGGCTGGGCGTTTTCCAAACCCGTGCGCAAGCTTTACTACAACATCACCATCACCGCAGCCTCGGTGGTGGTGGCCTTGTTTATCGGCGGGGTTGAAGCCCTCGGGCTGATTGCCGACAAACTGGAACTCACCGGTGGTATCTGGACCCCGATCAACGCCATCAGCGACAACTTCGGCGAAATCGGTTACTGGATCATCGGCATGTTCGTGTTGTGCTGGCTGGTCTCAGCCTTGAATTACTACCTGCGCGGTTATGACCATTTAGGAGCCAATGCCTGATGAACAGACTCAGCAAAAGGACGTGCGCGTTACACGCTGACCGACACTCCATCCATTCTTTCACTGAGGCGTCGTAGCAATCATGACTTTAAAAGAGGACGTAAAAGCCCGATTCTCATTTGCCTACGGGGTCGCCCTGCTGGTGGCCATCAATGGCTTTCTCTTGTTTTTGCCGGTCTTGCAACGGGGGGTGGCGCACTCCAATGCCGCTTCCGGCACCTTTGATACCTGGAAGGAGGCTTTGAGTTTTCTGGCGCTGCTGGAAATTCCGGGGTTCGTGGTGGGGCTGGTGTTGCTGCTGATGTCCATCGGCCTGGTGATCAAGTCGCGCATCAGTTGGTTCTTCTCGCTGCTGCTGCTGGTGGCCACGGTCAGTGTCGACATATTCATCCTTAAAAACCCCGACGGGGTCACGCTGTTCTCATTGTTCAACATCGCCGTGCTGGTTTATTTCTGGCGGCGCTTCGATCATTACAGCCTCGCGACCGGCAGCTTTTTCGCCGTGGTCAGTATCGCCTCGCTGATCGTCTACAGCATGCTCGGCACGCTTTACATGGGCGAACAATTCGCGCCGCAGGTTACCGACCTGCCGACCGCGTTCTACTTCGCCATTGTGGTGATGTCCACCGTGGGCTTTGGCGACATTGTTCCGCACACCACCGACGCCCGCATGTTCACCCTGACAGTGATCATTCTGGGCATCACCATCTTCGCGATCTCGGTGGCGTCCATAGCCGGTCCGCTGATCAGCAACAACATCCAACGCATTGTTAAAGGCAGGATTACTCACATGGCGCGTAAAAATCACTACATTCTGGTAGGCACGGGTTCACTGGCACAAAACGTCTACAAAGGCCTGACTGATCGCGGCGAACACGTGACCGTGGTGTGTGCGCCGGGCAGCCAGCACGACCTGCCGGAAAAAGCCGACATCATTGAGGGCGACCCCTCGGCCACCTCGACCCTGAAGCTGGCCGGTGCCAACGAAGCCAAATACATCGTGGCGCTGTCCGAAAACGACGCCGATAACGTATTCGTGATTCTGGCCGCCAAGGAAGTGGCGGGCGATGACACGCAAGTCATTGCACTGGTCAATGAAACCCGGAACCTGGCCAAGGTCAAACGCGTCAACCCGACCATGGTGCTGTCATTGCCGTTACTGGGCAGTGAACTGCTGGTGCGCACCCTGCAAGGGGATGCCATCAACAATGACCTGATCACTGAAATGTTCTTTGGCAAGCGTATGTCGCTGGGCTGAGGCGTCGCCGGCCAGAGCAGGCGCGTTTGACTGCGCGCCTGCTGTTGCTAACTCAGGCTTGCGTATCACTTGTCGGTTGCGCAGGCAGTTTGGCCCCGGCGATCAACCCCAGTTCAACTGCCGCAAAGCCAATCACCAGGCTCGCCACCAAGTAGCAAATGGACACAAAGACCCCGGCCGGGTCTTTCATCATTTCAACCGCGCCGAACACAAAGCTGGAAAAGGTTGAAAGCCCGCCCATGATCCCGGTCCCGATCATCACGTGTACGTATTGATTGATGCGATTGCTTTTGAACAGTGACGTCGCCACGCCAAGCAAAAACGCAGCCACGATATTGGCCACAAAAATGTCCATGGGAAACCCGTCAGCCAGGCGTGGCACTGACAGCATGACGAACTCCCGGCACATGGCGCCAAACGCGCCGCCGACAAAAATCAAAATGATCAGATTCAACATGGTTCCTGCTCCTGATTAACGCGCCAGCCAGGCGCCAAACGCGGCAGCCGCCAAACCCAACACTACCGATACGATCAAATAACCGGCCGCCCAGGCGCGGTCTTTGGCCGTGGCCAGTTTCGAGGCATCCAGTTGCATGCTGCTGAAGGTGGTGTAGCCGCCCAGAATGCCGGTGAGCACGGCAGCGTTCAGAAAGTCACCGTAACGGTCCCGCCAGTCGACACTGAACAGAATGCTCAGGTAGCCGATCACAAACGCGCCGCTGACGTTGATGATGAACGTGCCCAGAGGCAACGGCCCCTTGTACAGTTGGCCAACCCGTAAACCGATCCACCAGCGCAGCAGTGAACCCAGCCCGCCTCCCAACCCGACCCAGAAAACGTCCAGTGCGGTCATGAAAATCCCTCTCGTGTCTGTCAATGAGTGGGAAGAACTCTAGTTCATATATGGGTGCCGGGCGTTTCGTGTCCCGCATCGGATTTGCCGGGCCAGCCCTCTGAAAAAGGAGTACCCTGCCGCCCTGCTTCGCATCCTGCCCACACGGAACCCTCATGTACCCCAATGCTGACCGCTACAACCCCGACACCGAATACGCCAACAAACTGGTCGACCGCATCGGTCAGACCCCGGCCTGGATTGCCTCGCGCATTGGCGTGACCGAAAAGCGTATGCGCTACATCCTCGCCGGTTCGCGCACGATCAAAAATGAAACCACCGACATTTTTATGACCTACGCCGAGCAGTTCTGCATGGAGTGCCTGGCTGTCGAAGCCAAGGCCGCCAAGGACCGCGCCAAGTCCAAAGCCCTGGCTGAAGCGTCGGGCAAGGCTTAAAACAACCCCATCTGCCCGCCCACCAACGCGCTGAAGTCGTCATCGACGAACACCAGAATCGCATCGGCCACGGGCTGTAGCTGACGCGTCAGGTAGTGATCGTAATCCACCGCGGCGGTCAGGTTCTCCAACGGCTGCGGCCCGGCCAAGGTGATGATGTAGCTGATCGTGCCGCCGCGCTGGTATTGGCGGGGCCGACCCTGTTGATCGTTGTATTCATCGGCCAGCCGTGCAGCGCGCACATGGGGCGGCACATTGCGCTCGTAGTCGCTGAGCGGCCGGCGCAGACGCTTGCGGTAGATCAACAAGGCGTCCTGTTCACCGGCCAGCGTTCTGCGCACGAAATCACGCACGTAATCCTGATACGGCTGACGTTTGAAGATGCGTTCATACAACGCCTGCTGGAACTGTTGCGCCAACGGCGACCAGTCGCTGCGCACCGTTTCAAGCCCTTTGTAGACCATCTCGAACTGGCCGTCGGCCCGCTCCACCATCCCGGCATAACGCTTTTTGCTGCCTTCCTCGGCCCCACGGATGGTCGGCATCAGGAAGCGTCGGTAATGGGTTTCGTATTGCAATTCGAGGGCGCTGCTCAGCCCGTATTCCTCGCGGACATGGTCTTGCCACCATTGATTGACGTGCTGCACCAGCTCGCGGCCAATGCGGCTGGCGTCGGCTTCGCTGTGCTCACTGCGCAGCCAGACGAAAGTAGAGTCGGTGTCGCCGTAGATCACGCTGTAACCCTTGGCCTCAATCAGCGCACGGGTTTTGAGCATGATGTCGTGCCCGCGCAGGGTGATGGACGACGCCAGCCGCGTGTCGAAAAAACGGCAACCGCTAGAACCCAGCACCCCGTAAAACGCGTTCATGATGATTTTCAGGGCTTGGGACAGGGGCGCGTTCTTCTCGCGTTTGGCCACTTCGCGGCCATTGGCCACACGCTCGATGATCGCGGGCAAGCAATGCCGGGTGCGGGAAAAACGGGCGCCGCGAAAGCCCGCTACCGACGCTGTATCGCCGGGATCGCGCAAGCCTTCAACCAGCCCCAGCGGGTCAATCAGAAAGGTGCGAATAATCGACGGATACAGGCTTTTGTAGTCCAGTACCAACACCGACTCGTACAAGCCCGGCTGCGACTCCATGACAAACCCGCCGGGGCTTGCCTGGGGCGGGTTCTCCCCCAGATTGGGCGCCACAAAGCCCTGACGGTGCATCAACGGCATGTACAAATGGTAGAACGCGGCCACCGAGCCGCCACTGCGATCTGCCTCCAGCCCGGTGACGGACGCGCGCTCGAGCAAAAAAGTCAGCAGCTGCGTTTTCTCGAAGATCCGCGTCACCAACTCGCAGTCTTTGAGGTTGTAACGCGCCAGCGCCGGTTTGTCCTCGACGAACATGCGGTTGATCTCGTCCATGCGCTGGTACGGGGTGCTGATGTCCTTGCCTTCCCCGAGCAAGGTTTGTGCAACGTTCTCCAGACTGAACGAGGGGAACGACCAGGTGGCAGAGCGCAGGGATTCGATGCCATCGATGATCAGGCGCCCGGCCGCGCTGGCAAAAAAGTGATTGTTGCGCGCGCCGTGTTCACGCCATTGCATCTCGCTGCCGTCGCGCCCCAGCAACAACGGGATGCCAAGGCGACGCGCGTGTTCGTGCAGTACCCGCATGTCGAACTGCACCACGTTCCAGCCAATGATTGCGTCCGGGTCGTGGCGCAAAAACCACTGGTTCAGGCGTTGCAAGAGTTCGGCACGGGTGGCGCAGAACTCAAGGTCGAAATCCACCGGAGTATCCACTGCCGTGGCCTTGCCCAGCATGTACACCTGGCGCTGCCCGCAACCTTCAAGGGCAATGGAATACAAATCACCCTGTTCGCTGGTCTCGATGTCCAGTGACACCAGTTTCAAACGAGGTCGATAGTCTGGATGGGGTTTGATCTGCGCATCCATCCACAAGCCGTCCGGCTGCTCGCGTGCGCTGAAGCTCACAGGCGCGGTGATGAAACGCTCCATCAGGTAGCGCTCGGGAGGACGGATATCAGACTCATAAACGTCAAGCCCGGCACGCCGCAAACGCTGGGCGATGTCGGTGAGCTGGCCATACTGCCGGCAATACAGCCCGACCACTGGACGCGAATGAAAGTCGCACATCGCCAGTGCACGGAACTCGATATGGCGCTCACCCTGCAACAGCGTTTGCGCCTGCTCGCACTGTTCGGCGGGGATGAACGCGGTGCACGACTGGAGCGGCAGACGCAGGCGTTGTGGCCCGCGGTCGGTGGCCAGCCAGAACTCGACTTCAATCCCCGACGGCGTGTCGCGCCAGTGCCGGGTCAGCACAAAGCCCTGCTGCACGCTCACGCGAACAGCCTCAGTGCCGCGCCGAGCGGGTTACAGACACGTCGCCATCGCTGCCATTCGGCGCATGGCCACACTGTCATCCGGTTTGGCAGCGTAATAGCTCACTGATGTCCCGGTGCCCTGAGGCACCAGGTCGGCAAAGGATTCACCACCACGGGTATAGACCGTCATGCCACCGTTTTTACCGGTGTTCAGGTAACCACTGGCATCAACGCCGAAGACGGCTTCGTCCTGCCATGCAAACTGAATGCACTGTGCAACCAGCGGCGTTTCTTTGCTCGAAGCCAGCACCCGCACCGGCTTCTGATTGCGCGCTTCATTCATGGCAGAAGAAACACAACCGGCCAGCAGGGCCAGGCTCACAGCGCCAATCAGCATTCGCATCGGTTTACCCCTCGGAAAAGTGAGGAACGATAGCACGCGGCCCGCCGTGATTCATGCCAGAAGGTGTTTGCGACGAACACTGACCGGACGGCGCCCTTGATTTTTGGATCCAATAAATGAGCAGCTCAAAAAAAAGCCCAAGTAGCTGATGGAAACTTGGGCCTTAAAAATGCATAAACCGTGGTAGGTGAACGCGGGGCAATCTTACCGCAGCGTTACAACTCGTAACAAGATATTTTGCAGGATTTTTTTCAATTCTTTACTGACCTAAGTCATTAAATAACCACATGTTTTTAATAAGATTAAACCCGTAAGGCTATTCCAATTGGCTATAAGCTGAATCTTTTCAGCTACCTATGACAATGGATCCGATTTTGGCCTTCATTTCACCTTGCGACTGAGGTCCTCGACGTTACGTTTCAACCCATCCATTTCGCGGTGCTGGTCGCTGACCTCGCGCTTGAGCGCAGCCAGATCATTGGCACTTGAATTAGACCCGGCACTGCGCTTGAGGTCCTCAACCTGCTGCGCGAGTTTGTCCAATGCTTTTTGTTGGTCTTGTGTGGTGCGTGTCAGCCGGGACAGTTCACTGGCGCCCGTGTTGTGTGCCGAACCCGTGTCGCGTTTGAGCGCTTCAATCTGGCGCGCCTGTTCGCTGACGGTTTGCTTGAGCGACTGCAGCTCATTGAGGGCCTTGTTGTTGTCATCCAGTTTTTTTTGCATCTGCTGCAAATCATTGACGGTAAAACCTGAACTTCGCACGGTGTAGGTCCTGCCCGCCTCGCTTGCGCCCGCCAGAATGTCGTCGTTGTACACCGCACTGAACGGCCCCATGACCAGACGCGTCGGTTCACTGTCGGCAAAGGCCGCATTGACCGGCATCAGCAGCGCCGCGCTCAGGACGGAAACAGCAAACAAGGCTTTATGGGGACTGAACATCAATGAATTCCTTTGCAAATGGCCGAGATGGCACATCGCTATGACTGAGTATCCGGATTCTGGTTCCCGTCCGGCATGCCAGAGAAATGAACGACAGACGCCAGAATGTGCATCGGAGATGGCCTAAACGCCCGGGATTTCGCTAAGCTCTGGCCACTAGTTCAGCCCTGCTGCGTGAGCCGTGCAATGAGAATTGATATGACCTGCCCTTTTAAAACACACGACGCTTTTACCCCCCACCCCAGAAGTGATGCCAGCCGTCGCCTGTTTGCCTTCATCGCAAAAGCGGTGACGGCATGATCGAAGTGACTGAAGTCTCGATTGCCCACTTGCGCGCCGCGCTGGAATCAGGCCATACCACCGCCGTGGAGCTGGTCGAAGCCTACCTGCAGCGCATCGACGCCTATGACGGTCCGGACACTCCCACCGCACTGAATGCCGTGGTGGTCCGCAACCCGCAGGCACTCGCGCAGGCGCAGGCTTCAGACGAGCGTCGCGCCAAGGGCCAAACCCTGGGCCCACTGGACGGCATTCCGTATACCGCCAAGGACAGTTATCTGGTCAAGGGCCTGACTGCAGCTTCCGGCAGCCCTGCGTTCAAGGACCTGATTGCCTACCGCGATGCCTTCACCATCGAACGCCTGCGGGCGGCGGGAGCCATTTGCCTGGGCAAAACCAACATGCCACCCATGGCTAACGGCGGCATGCAACGCGGCGTCTACGGCAGGGCCGAAAGCCCATACAACGCCGATTACCTGACCGCACCGTTTGCCTCCGGCTCATCCAACGGCGCCGGCACAGCTACCGCTGCCAGTTTCGCAGCCTTCGGTCTTGCGGAAGAAACCTGGTCGAGCGGCCGCGGGCCTGCCTCCAACAAT
The DNA here is from genome assembly GCF_012985745.1 of Pseudomonas sp. WS 5078. Classification (NCBI taxonomy): domain Bacteria; kingdom Pseudomonadati; phylum Pseudomonadota; class Gammaproteobacteria; order Pseudomonadales; family Pseudomonadaceae; genus Pseudomonas; species Pseudomonas sp. WS 5078. The sequence continues at coordinate 108,126 of NZ_JAAQWX010000008.1, forward strand.
GGCTTGTGCGCGTATACCCCATCCCGGGGCGTAATTTCGGTGCGGGGCAACTGGCCACTGACGCCGACCATGGACGTGGTTGTCCCCTATGCGCGCACCATGGCTGACTTGCTTGAAGTACTCGACATCGTTGTGGCGGACGACCCTGAGACCCGCGGCGACCTGTGGCGCCTGCAACCCTGGGTGCCCATTCCAAGGGCCTCTTCGGTGCGCCCCGACGCCTACCTGCAACTGGCCGCCACCCCACAGGCCCTGGCCGGTAAACGCTTTGGCGTGCCGCGCATGTACATCAATGCAGATGCCGAAGCAGGCACCTCGGAAAACCCGGGAATCGGCGGCCCTACCGGGCAAAAGATCATCACGCGCGATTCAATAATGGACCTGTGGAAACAGGCACGCCACGCACTGGAAACGGCAGGCGCTGAGGTGATTGAAGTGGACTTCCCGCTGGTCTCCAACTGCGAAGGTGACAGGCCGGGTGCGCCCACTGTATTTAACCGCGGGCTGGTGTCCAAAACGTTTATGCACGACGAGCTGTGGGAACTGTCTGCTTGGGCATTCGATGATTTTCTGCGCGCCAACGGCGATCCGAAACTCAACTGCCTGGCCGATGTCGATGGGCCAAACATTTTCCCCCACGACCCCGGCACCCTGCCCAACCGTGAAGACGACCTCGCTGCCGGTATGGATGAGTACGTAAAAATGGCCAAGCGTGGCATTACCCCCTGGGATCAGATTGCCTCTTTGCCGGATGGCCTGCGCGGGCTGGAGCAAACCCGAAAGATCGATCTCGAAGACTGGATGGATGCACGCAAGCTGGATGCGGTGATCTTCCCGACGGTCGCTGATGTCGGCCCGGCCGATGCCGACGTGAATCCCGAATCAGCGGATATCGCCTGGAGCAACGGCGTGTGGGTGGCCAATGGCAATTTGGCCATTCGCCACCTGGGCGTCCCGACCGTCACAGTGCCGATGGGCGTCATGCACGACATCGGCATGCCTGTGGGGCTAACCTTTGCTGGCCGCGCCTACGATGACTCAGCCTTGCTGCGTCTGGCCAGCGCATTTGAAGCCACCGGCTCACGACGCAAAGTGCCGCCGCGTACGCCACCGCTTAGCACACCTTAAGCAGTCAGGGGTTGGCCGTAGCGCAATCGCCAACCCCTGCTCTTTTGTGCTCGATACAAGTGCCGGACACGCAAAATCGCTTCGCAAACAACACGCAAAGTGAGGACGGGGTTTTAGATTCAAAAGGATGGTTACGCAGAATGCGCAGCAACGGTATGCGAGAAATACTGTAAGAAATGGCAGGGGCGGCTGGATTCGAACCAACGCATGGCAGGATCAAAACCTGCTGCCTTACCGCTTGGCGACGCCCCTGTATCTGTTGCGATGAGTGCTTGGCACTCGACTCCCGCGTGCTCAGCGCAAAACACATAAAGGGCTTTGAACTGCAGGCCATCGGATGACCTGTCCAGGAATGCGCGCAAATTTACCAACATTCGTAACATCTGGAAACCCCCAAACGCACAAATTTATTAAAAAACAGCCACTTAGTAGGAAAAGCGGAAAATAACCGTCGAAAACAGCCTCATCAAAAGCGCTGCTCGACAGGAAAAACCATTGCCCCAAGTCAACCAGCGCTTGCGGGCAATGCCTGAGGGGTTAGTTTTGTGGAATCACCCGCGCGTCACTGCCCGCGCCTTCGATATACACGTGCATCCCCGGCTTAAGGACAGGGTTGATTGGCTGGGTAACCGACACCAGGACACCACTTTTGACCCGTACGATAATTTGCTGAACTTGCCGCGGTTGGTCATAGCGCTGTCTTTCGGTGTAGTTGCCGCCCGCCGCCCCGGCCAGCGCACCGGCCACCATCGCCACATCCCGCCCCGTGCCATGACCGATCAAGCTGCCTATCCCGGCCCCGGCAATCCCGCCCAAAATGGCGCCGACCCCGCTGTCATGGTTTGTCTGTGCCTGCGTAAGCTCAATTTGCTCAATGACCCCGGTGCGGATTTCATACTCATTTGGCCCCGGGTTATTCGCCCCGCCATTAACGCAAGCGGTAAGGACGAGTGCTACAAGTGCGATTGATAGCGTTGACAGAATGTTTCGCATCGCCGACTCCATAGTCCAGAAAGGGGTTAGTCAAACTGAAAAAGAGCGTAGCACACGGTTTTTTTGACGCCCGCTAGCGGCGCTTTGCCCTGCAACGTGAATGAAAAAACCCCGCACAAGGCGGGGTTCTGGTTTCAAGGGAGGGCTGTTGCGAGACCGCGCCCGTTATGAAGCCGCGTCCAGTTCAGCTTTAAGCGCCTTGGCGCTTGAGCGACCACGTACCCAGCTAAACGCAATCGCGAGAATGAGGGCAAAGCCGACGTATCCCAGCAGTGGGTAAACAGTCCCGACCAATTTGCTAAAGCCACCCAGGCTCAAGGCCAGCCCCACGCACACAGCCACTGCGCTGGTCACCTTGAAACGACGCGTTTCAGGTTTTGCAAAACGGGCGCTGAACGCAAAGAACATCCCTACCGCCGTGCTGTACACCATGCAAACCAGAGCCAGCGACATCACAACCGACAGAATCGGCGAAATGCGGCCGGCCAGTGCCAGCGATGGCATTTCGATGCCCTGCAGTTGGTTGATATTGGCGAACAGGCCGATGTTCAACAGCAGGATCAGCACGCCCAATCCCAAACCGCCGAGTATGCCGCCCACAGCCGCGGCCTTCGGTTGTCGAGTCATGCCTCCGATCACAGCCAGCATCGGGAAACCTACCGCAATGTTGAACGATGCATACAACAGGGCCCCGACAAACCAGTTGCCGGACACCGTTTCGTTGTTCTCACGGGCGACAGCGTCGAGGGTCTCTACGGGTGCGTTGTAGCTGAAAATCGAATACGTGGTGATGATGAGCACCATGGCCAGCAGAAAGGGCATGACAGCGCTGATCAAATCAATGATGCGCTTGACGTTCATGCACAGGGTGGCGATCACCAGGACCGTCATCAGTACGCCGCCAAACAAAGGTGGCATGTCGTACTGCTGAGCGAAGATTGAGCCGCTGCCAGCCAGCATTACCACGCCGACGCCATACAAGAAGAACGACAACACCACATCAACGACCCATCCAATACGTGCCCCGAACAGGCTGTAGAGAACCTCTTTGTGCGAATTGGCTTGCATCTTCGAGCTCATGCGGGCGATTTGCATACCCAAAAAGGCAAACATCAGGCCGCTCACCAGCGTGCCTGCGATGCCTATCAGCCCATAGCCGGTAAAAAACTGCAGCACCTCCTGTCCGGAAGCAAAGCCGCCGCCAATGACCACAGACATGTAAGCAAGAGCAATCTGGATGGACTGTTTATTCATTACACTTTTCTCATTCTTAGACTTATTAGGTGCACGCCACAGGAGACGCTGCCAGCGCCCTCTTCTGCGGGTAAAGCGCCCCGACAGAGCAGGTTCTCGAATCAGTCAGATAGGAGGTGCTGCGCAGGTAGACAGACGCCGAGCGCAGTATAAGAAGTGTCATGTAGTCCTTTTCACCATATACACCGCCATATCTGGTGAAAAATGCGGCCTTAATGCGTTTGGCCTCATAAAAGTCTGGATCTTGTCTTTATTAACCCCAAAAACGATTGAAATATATTGATACAAGACAATCTTTACAAATCAGTCAGTTAGCGGTTTGGTGCTACGCGCTCTATAACGACATGAACGCTCATGTGCGAAATCCAGAGCGCAATACAGGTAAGTACGCCTGCGCATTCAGTCTTTTTAAAGGGGCTCACCTGCCTCCAGCTTAGCCAGCAGGTCTTGGCCACGTAGCCAAAGTGCCTCCTGCTTCGACTCAGGCATACGCGCGAGGTTTTTGTAGATCATGCTCATGCGTTGATTACTGAGCAGAAGATCACGGTGGCGCATCAAAAAATGCCAATAGAGCGCGTTGAATGGGCACGCGTCCTCACTCGTACTTTCGCTCACCTTGTAAGCACAGCCACGGCAATAATCCGACATGCGCTTGATGTATTGCCCGCTGGCGCAATAAGGTTTGGAGCCCAGATAACCGCCATCGGCATGCATGACCATGCCAAGGGTATTGGGGAGTTCCACCCAGTCGAAGGCGTCCATGTAAATCGCCAGATACCACTCGCAAATTTGGCTCGGAGCAATTCCCGCCAACAGTGCGAAATTGCCGGTCACCATCAATCGTTGAATATGGTGCGCGTAGGCATGCTGCAAGCTTTGGTTGATGGCTTGACGCATGCAGTTCATCTTGGTGTCGCCTGTCCAGTAGAAGGCGGGAAGCGATCGGGTATTGCCGAACCTATTGGCATGGGCATAGTCAGGCATCTTCAGCCAGTAGACCCCCCTGACGTATTCCCGCCAGCCGATCAGTTGCCGAATGAAACCTTCGGCAGCGTTCAACGGGATACTGCCTGACCAATAAGCAGACGCCACATCACTGCACAGCTGATGCAAATCCAGCAAGCCAATATTGAGTGCAGCGCTGATACGGGCATGAAAAAGAAAGGGCTCGTCACTGGCCATTGCATCTTGATAGTCGCCAAAGGCCGCAAGGCCCCAATCAAGAAAGAACGCCCAGAGGACTTGGGCTTCGGCGTGCGTGACAGGGTAATCGTACTTGTCCAGTGAGCCATAGTGACTGGAGAAGTTTTGCGCCACCAACGCCAGTACCTCCTGCGTGATGGCATCGGGCGTAAAACGAGTGGGTAACGGGGGCTTAAGCCCTTTGGGTAACGGTTTTCGGTTTTGCGCATCAAAATTCCAGGCGCCTCCGACCGGGGTGCCGTCGCCATTGAGCAGTAACCCACTTTTGCGGCGCATTTCTCGATAAAAGAACTCCATGCGCAGCTGTTTTTTCCCTTTCGCCCAGTTCGCAAATTCATCACGCGTGCAGAGGAAACGACGATCGGAATGCCACTGGATGGCTAGACCGCAGGCCCTGAGTGATTGCTCCAGGCGCCAATCACCACACTCCGTGATATGAATTTCAGCTGGCTGCAGCAGCGCCTGCCACCGCACCAATTCGCCCGGTACGGAGCCACTGTTGTCCGGATCAACGAGCGAAACGTACTGCACGTTAAATCCGCGCTCACGCAAGGCCGCAGCAAAGTGGCGCATGGCACTCAAGATCAGAACGATTTTTTGCGGATGATGAGGGACATGCCTGGCCTCCTCCATCACCTCAACCATCAGTACCGTGTCGCGTTGTGCGTCGAGACACTGCAGTGACGCGAGATTGAAAGAGAGCTGGTCGCCCAACACCAGGCACAGCCGGTTTGGCCTTTTCATTCGATAAGTTCCTGCAGGGTTTAGTGGACAGGCATCAGGGACGCAAGAAGGCCTCGCGCCGACTCGATCAGTTCAGCAGACGTCTTTGCCGAGTAGGACGAGCCAGGTAGCGCAGTGCTATTTGCCCACTAGCGGGTTGGGACGCTTGTCAGAAGGCGCAGGGGGTGAAACCGTGCAGCGATTGTCGGTACAGCGCCGACGCCCATCTGGATGCGGCAACCAGCCCAAGTGCGGGCGCACGCGGCAAAAAAAGCGATAACCAAGGCTCAGCACTGGCCTCATAAACCGCCAGGACAATGGCGTAACCCACATTCCGAGACCGGCGGCTCGCCAACTCCATAGCGTCGCGTCCAAGCCTGTGACCCACGCTCCGTCACTGAACCTGGCGTGCAGGCACGACTGCATCTGCCCAAGGGTAAATCCCAGGGTTTTTGCGTCGAAGGTCGCTTCACTGATATCAACAAATACCAGCCGCTGCGGCGAGGCCCGCGCTCGTAACACGTTGATTTCCTGGGCGCAGAGCGGGCAAGCGCCATCAAAAAAAAGCGTCAGTGGCCACTGCAAATTCTTGTACATCACCCGACTGCCTGTATAAGTTTTTCACACAATATTCTCAAACAGCTCTGTAGGCAACCGATGCGCGATCTTGAACGCCAAGCAACGCTTTTACTTCACCCCTTGCAGGAATAAGGAGTCACAGCGCGACTCGCTACAGGCTCAATTACCCTTGCTCAGCACGGATTACGGCCTGGGCGCAGGCTCCACGAAGTGACGTTCAGGCTGCGTAACAACGACTGCACCTAGGGGATTGAGTCGCACAGACTTGACGTTGTAGCCACCTGCGGTGCCCGATCTGATGCAGCTAGGGGGGCGAAGTTGATATCGCTGCCGCCTGCGTTGAGGGTGATTTCTTGTTGGCAATCAGTTTGAAGCCTGCTTGCGCACGAACAGGCCCATGCCCTGCCCCACGCCCGTCGCTGGGAAGCTGGTCAGGCATGTGCCGGTATGGGAGATAACCTTTCAATCTTGCGCTAGACCGCAGATGGGGGAGCCCGCCTTGATCGACTAGACGCATTGAGCGCCTGATCTTTGCCGGTTATAGCCAATCGTCCAAGGCGCAACCGGGCAATCGTGAATACAGGCTAACTGTTGATTCAATTCCAAGCCGCAACTCACGAGACGTCGCTACCCAAAAGTAGCGACGGTTATCGAGCGCGAACTACACAAGTTTGGCCGCTAATATTTTTTGCTTGCGATATAGAATGGTTGTCGCCGTAAATCCGCACATCGCCGCGAACATAAGCCAGTAGGCTGGCGATGCTTTATCCCCTGTGGCCTGGACCAGCAGGGTCGAGATTGCCGGGGTGAAACCGCCAAATACAGCAGTTGCCAGACTGAACGCTAGCGAGAAGCCAACCACACGGACGTTCTGAGGCATCACCTCAGTTAACGCTGCAACCATAGCGCCATTGTAAATACCGAAAAAGAATGAGAAGTACAGCAGGACGGTAAGCAACCGTTGGAAACTAGCCGCTTCTGCCAGCCAGTGCATAGCCGGATAAGCCGTAAAGATGCACAGAAAAGAGATCGCGAGAAGCAGCGGGCGACGACCTATCCGATCAGAAATCGCACCGCCTATGGGTAACCAGAAAAAGTTACTGACACCAACAAGCAACGTGACCACCAGGCTATCGGTGGTGCTCAAGTTCAGTACAGTTCTACCAAACGTGGGGGTATAGACCGTGATCAAGTAGAACGTGGTCGTTGTCATGGAGGCTAACAATCCGCCGGCAAGTACTGTGCGCCAGTTGTCACGCATTGAGCGAAACACTTCACGCGTTGTTGGACGGTGCAGGCGTGCAGCGAATGCCGCTGTTTCTTCAAGTGAACGGCGGATAATGAAAATGAACGGGATAATCACGCAGCCAATGAAAAAAGGAATGCGCCAGCCCCAGTCGGCGATTTCAGCAGCCTGCATGGTAGCGTTGATGGTGTAGCCAAGTGCGGCCGCTACGACGATTGCAACTTGCTGACTGGCCGATTGCCAACTTGTGTAGAAGCCGCTGTGGCCGGGTGTTGCAATTTCCGCAAGATACACGGATACACCGCCCATCTCTGCGCCGGCAGAGAAGCCTTGCAGCAACCTGCCCAGCAATACCAGAATCGGTGCCGCTACGCCGATGCTGGCATAGCCCGGCACCAGGGCGATCAACACCGTACCAGCGGCCATAATTGACAGTGTCACAATCAGCCCCTTACGACGGCCAACTTTGTCGATGTACGCACCCAGTACGATTGCTCCCAACGGGCGCATCAGAAACCCAGAGCCAAACACCGCAAAGGTCATCATTAGCGAAGCAAATTCGCTGGTGGCTGGAAAGAAGGTCTGAGAGATGTAAGTTGCGTAAAACCCGAAAAGAAAGAAATCGAACTGTTCTAAAAAGTTACCACTAGTAACCCGAAAAATGGCCCCTAGCTTGGACCCCTTTGTACGCGTTGTGGTCGTCGTAGTTTTCATCATGGCTGCCGTTATGCTCACTATTGTTTTTGGAATGAGTGTTCAAGCCGTTAGTCGTTGCCAGCAACGACCGGGTTAGGTTGGCGTTTCTCGATGGCGTGTTTGAGCAGCGCTGCGCTGCGGAAGATTCCATGGGCAAACTTGCTGTATGGCATGGTCAGAAAAAACGCCATGACCAGACCGAGATGAATAGCCAGCATCAAGCCCAATGAGCTGGTTTCTCGAAGCGCCAAAAGCGCTAAGCCGCTTGCGCTAACCAAAAAAAGCAATGCGATGAACCCGCGATCCATAGGCTTCTGGTTCTCGTCACCGTGCGCAGGGTTGCGGCGCAGGTTCAACCAGAGCAGGCCTGCCGGACCGATCAGCAAACCGATACCCCCGACAACGCCCAACATCACCGGCAAGCTGAAGATCGGATAAGGGGCCGGCCAATTCAGCAAATAGTGAAAAAGCGTTGCTACACCCGTGGCGGCGAAGCACAACATGAAGCCGTAGAAAGTGAGGTGGTGGAAGCGACGCCGCCAGAGGGTGAAATGATCGTCGGCGTTGTTGCAGCCCTCACCATGGCCACCGTCCAGATATTTGAGCTGCGCGACGCTGGCTGTCGCTTCAAATGCGGCGGACGCTCTTACTGGCAGAGAGGCTGCCACGGGTGAGACGCTGTGCCAGAAACGTCGTACCCCAATGGTTAGCGCTAGTATCGAAAAGCCGAACACTGCGCCAAACATCCACGCAAGCGTGTTATGCGGGAAGATTTTGTAGAAATTACCCGCCGCAATGGTGACGAATAGGTTCCCCATGATCATCTGGGTCAGGCATAGAAACAATGCCAGGCCCGCTCCCGAAGCCAGCGCCAGGGTCATACCGTTTCGCTGATACAACTTGCCCATCACCCGTGGCCATGCGTATTCGGTGTAAGTATCGAGGCGCACCTTGGCCATTGCCTTCGGTACATTGACGTCGAACTCATGTGGGGCCGAGTACTGACAGGCGTGTAAGCAGGCACCACAGTTGTGGCAAAGGTTCGCCAGGTAATGGATGTCCGCCTGGTTGAACTCAAGCCGCCTGGTCATTGCCGGAAATACCGCGCAGAAACCTTCGCAATAACGACAGGCATTGCAGATGGTCATCTGCCTCTCGACTTCAGATTCGTCAAGATTCAGTACCGGGATCAACTCGCCCGATGTTTTGGGATCAAACAGTTGCATGTGAGGACTCCGTATTCACAGATGAAGCGTCAACGCCCGCAGCGGCGGCCGCTTGTGCACCGGCTATACGGCCGAACGCTGTACCGATGGCCATGCCGATACCTGCGGTGTAGCCCTTACCCAATACATTACCGGCCATCATTTCTCCGGCTACGAACAGGTTGGGGCTCGCTTCTCCGTTAAAGTGCACGGCGGCGGTTTCGTCAGTGGCGAGGCCGAGGTAGGTGAACGTGACACCGGGTTTGAGCGGGTAGGCATAGAAAGGCGGTTTCACCAATGGACGCGCCCAATGCGTTTTGGCCGGCGTCAATCCGTGGGTGTGGCAATCGTCCAGTGCCGTGTGATCGAAGGTACCGACGCGGCAGGCGTTGTTGTAATCCTCCACGGTCCTTACGAACTGTTCTTCTGGCAATTTCAATTGACGGGCGAGTTCTTGCAGGGTATTCGCAGTAGTCCCGGGAAAGACGGGAGGCATGAAGCGCCCGACGGCTTGTTGATCGATAATCGAGTAGGCCTGCTGCCCTGGTTGGCCGGCGACCAGACGCCCCCAGATGGCATAACGCTTGGGCCAGAAATCCTCACCTTCGTCATAGAACCGTTTGCCGTCACGATTGACCACGACACCCAGTGATACACAGTCGATTCGCGTACAGATACCGCCGTCGTAAAGTGGCGCGCGTGCATCGATTGCAACCATGTGTGCTTGCGTCGGATCGCCGATCACGTCAGCGCCCAGATCAAGCATGCGCCGCAGCAAAATACCCGTATTGAATCGGGTTCCACGGATCAGGAAGTTGTCGGCGGGCCATTCACCGCGCTCGTTCTGCCCCCAGGCTTCGCGTAACCACTCACGGTTGGATTCGAAACCACCAGCAGCCAACACGCAGGCCCGGGCTTCAATACGTTCTGCCGCGACGCGCTGACCATCGACTTGATGCTCGCCAATGTGGGCCGCGACGAATTTTCCATCGACCAGTTCAATATCGGTGACTTGGGCGTTGTACCGGATTTTCACACCCAACCGTTCGGCACTGCGGAAGTACGCATTCACCAGCGCCTTGCCGCCCCCCATGAAAAAAGCATTGGTGCGGGCCACGTGCAGCGCGCCTGACAGAGGTGGCTGAAAATGCACCCCATGTGAGCGCATCCAGTCGCGGCAAGAAGAAGATGCGCGAATGGCAATGCGTGCAAGCTTTTCATCAGTAAGACCGCCGGTGACCTTCAACAGGTCTTGCCAGTATTCCTCTTCAGGATAGGCGTCGATCAATACATCTTGCGGCTGGTCGTGCATGCACCGCAGGTTACGGGTGTGCTGGGAGTTTCCACCGCGCCAGATTTTCGGAGAAGCTTCCAGCAGCATCACGCTGGCACCCGCTTCTCTCGCCATCAGAGCGGCGCATAAGGCAGCGTTGCCGCCCCCTATAATTAAGACATCGATCATCATCGCTCCTCGATCTGCAAGGAGGCTGAAACGAACGGCTCCTTGCGTGTTGGGGAACGATAGAGAGGGCGTCCGATAGTCGAAAGGCTGCTTTTGACACGAGGCGTTTAGTTTTTCTAAACACTTAAGCCCTTTCGACGCTCATGCGGCCATGATTGCGTGGAGGCGATTACACGTCTAAATCTTCAATCCAAGTTGCGCCTGGCCACTGCTTGTTGGCAACCAATTGTCGTGCAACATCGACGATGACCAGTCGCGTTGCCAATGCCGCCGGGGACAATTCGTCATCGGCCAACGTCGCAAGCAAATTACGCCGGCCCACATGGGGGTCGGTAATTTTGACCAGTGAAAGTCCTGACTCGTCCTTCAATGCAGCTGCCGCCCCGGGTTGAATCGTTGCAGCATGACCGGCGCGCACGGCGTTCATTAGCACCGCAAGCCCATCCACTTCCATGATGACGTTGGGGGTTAATCCGACACGCTCGAATGCGCTCATCAATGCCGAACGCAAACCATGTTGGGCACTGGGCATCACTAGTGGCAAGCCGCCCAAGTCGGCTAACTGCACACTGTCGCCACGAGGCGCTTGCAGTAGCGTTGGCGAGGCGATGACAAACAGCTTTTCATCCAACAGTGACGTCACGCTCCAACGTTTACCGCCTTCAAGCTGGAACAGAATTGCCAGATCAATCTGCCTGGCGTTTAGCTGGCCTGCCAAGTGTCCGGAGAGCATTTCCACTAAATGGAGTTGGATATCCGGATAACGCGTGCGCATGGCGTTTATCAATGGCAGAGCAAGCACCGTCGCGGTAGTTGGTGGCAAGCCGACACTGACATAGCCACTCATACGCCCGCGATGTGCTGCCAGGATGGCGTTTTCTGCTTGGCGCAATGTCAACTGTGCATGGTGTAAAAATGCAATTCCCGCGCTGGTAGGCGTCACGCCCGTCGTGGTGCGATTAAAAAGACGGGTGCACAACTCGCTTTCGAGCTTGGAGATCTGCTGACTAAGGGCCGACACACCTACCTCCAACTCGAGTGCTGCCCGCCCTAGACTGCCATGCTCAATAATTTTTACGAAATAACGTAGTTGTCGTAATTCCAATGCTGTCGCTTCCCGCAAAATTGCTAATTTAAACCTCGATGTTGTTTCTCAAATGCGCAACAACCAACCTGAATCGCCCCGGGTTTCCTAGACACCCTTTTGCCTTAAATGGACTGCCCCCGGCGCCATAGACATCTCCAGCCTATGCTTTGAGCATAGGAGGAAGTCTATGAGCACCCAACGATTCACGCCGGAATTCAAGGCAGAAGCTGTCAGGCAAGTCATCGAGCGCGGATATTCTGTTGCAGATATAGCCGAGCGCCTCGGTGTATCAACCCACAGTGTCTACAAATGGGTCAAGGCTGTGACGCCTGATAAGACCGAAAAACAGGCCAGCGAACTACTCGAAGCCAAGAGCGAAATTTTGCGGTTGCGAGCCCAAATGCAACGGCTGGAAGAAGAGCGCGACATATTAAAAAAAGCAGCGCGGTACTTTGCCAGGTAGCCCGAGTGAAATACCGCTTCATCAACGAGCACCGTCATCAGTACGCGATCACCACGCTGTGCCGGGTCTTGCAAGTTGCTCGTGCCGGGTTCTATCAATGGCTGCACAAGCCGGTCTCTGCGCGCGAATACGACAATGCACGGTTGTTAGGGCTTATTCGCGATTCTTATGCTGCCAGCCGAGGTGTCTATGGTGCCCGGCGGGTGTTTGCAGACTTGCGGGAGGCAGGTGAAACCTGCGGCAAGCACCGTGTGGCCAAGTTAATGCGCGTACATAAAATCAAAGCCCCTCGCCCTATTAAAGGACGGCCCTCAACCATCGCCCCCAATCACCTCAATCGGACGTTTACGGTTGACGCACCGAACAAAGTTTGGGTGACCGATATCACCTATATCCGGACGTGGCAAGGTTGGTTGTACTTGGCTGTCGTGCTGGATCTCTATGCGCGCAAGGTAGTCGGCTGGTCAATGAAACCGACGCTAGCCAAGGAGTTGGCGTTGGATGCTTTGCTGATGGCCGTGTGGCGTCGCAAGCCCAAACACCGAGTGCTCGTCCACTCCAACCAAGGCAGTCAATATGGCAGCGATGACTGGAAGCGCTTCTGCCTGGCCAACCAGCTGGAGCCCAGTATGAGTCGCTGGGGTAACTGCTGGGACAATGCCGTGGCCGAGTCCTTTTTCAGCAGCCTGAAAAAAGAACGCATCCGCAAACGGATTTACAAAACCCGGGATATGGCCCGGGCCGATGTGATCGATTACATTGAAGTGTTTTATAACCGAACACGCCGTCACAGCCATCTGGGCGGCGTCAGCCCTGAGGCCTTTGAAAGCACCTCATTATGAGGCTGGAAATTGTCTATGGCGCCGGGGGCAGCCCACCAACTAGGATGAAGCTGAAGAAGACAACTTTGCGCATCGCAAACCTCCGCACGACAGCCTCCAAGCTACGCCTGCAGGTGCCACTCGATCGATGGAAGATACATCTGCCATTGGCGCTTTATACGACGGTCACAACAGAGGTTCCAGCGAACTCATATTGAGTTACAAAATTGGTGACACCCATAGCAATTTCAGCGTGAGGCAGCTCACCTTTTCCTCATCAGGCCTTGATCTGCAACTTTACGAAAGTCAGCCTCTCGACTTGGCCAACTCACGCACCTGCGCTTCGATCTCATCGAAGACCTCCTCAGCAGATCGCGGCTCCCCGCCTTGTATGCCCTCGGCCAAGGCCGCCTTCAACTCCAGCGTCCTGGTCGCGAATTGTTGCTGCTGTTCTTCCAGCAGACGCAAGCCTGCTCGAATGACCTCACTGGTGTTGTTGAAACGCCCCGAGGCCAACTGCTGCTGCACAAAGGCCTCAAAGTGCGGAATCAAGACAACGCTGGTGGACATGCGGTTCTCCCATGTGATGCGCCTGACTACCAATAGATAGTGATTTTCAGGGTGGCTGCGTGGCTGCGTTCAAGTCGCATTGATGAACGGCAGCCAACATCAATCTTCATCGACAGGTCACCTCCCTATTCAGGGCGGCGATGACCGCGAAAGTGCGGCAGAACCTAGAGTTCATAACAGCCCACGAGCTGGTAGGGGTCTTTTCGCAGACATGAAAAAGCCCAACTCGCGAGAGTTGGGCTAAGTCATTGAAAAATATGGTCGGGACGGAGTGATTCGAACACTCGACCCCTAGCACCCCATACGGGCTTGTATCTCTGCAGGCCTCTAAATTCAAGGCTTCGCGCTTGGTGCTCGCTGCAACGATGCCCAACAACGCTGAACCGTGAGTGACAAAGTCACTCGAAAAGTCACTCGGCCTTTTTGGCCCCCACCGTTTACCTGCCGACTTAGTACTTTTCAAGCCTACAGGCATCAAATGCTATCCAGCTACTTCAGCTTAGCCCCGATGATGGATGTGATCGATTAAGAGCGAGGGCCTTTGAAACCAAGCCTTACAGCAGCGGCCAATTTCGGTCGTACCAATTCTGTACCACCAAGCCCTCTCAAAGACTTTCCCCTATAGCTAACTGCGTTTACAAATGACAGACCTCGGCAAATGCGGTAATCGCTTGCAGCCGATAGGGTTGATGCCGTTACAAGTCATCGCCGTCACGCTTTAGGCCTTGCCGTTTGATTACGGTGATTCACCCAGCAAACCAATGCCTTTAGCCCTCTTCGACTTCTTCTTTACCAGTAATGTACTGAAACCACCTGCCAGGTAAGCGCCGTCAAGCTGCCTTTGTCGGCCGCAAGAAATTCAGGCGCTTTCGAATAGCGCTTGGATTGAAGGTTTGTTTTTGTCATTCTAAATGATGGCAATTAGCCGCAAATCGACGACAAGGACAGTAATGAGCTACATCACCCGCATCTGTCAAAATGACTCCAATTGGCAGTTCCCTACCAGGAGCGCAGTCGAAGCATCGAATACCTTTTACTCACAGCACGGCTATGGCCATGAGGAGTGGCTTTTTCGATTCGAATGGCAAATTGGCGGCTGGCAATATGGCTTTCTTCAAGGGGTAAACAAGGGTTGGGGGTCAAGGCTCGCACGTGGTGAACGTGCAGGTGATGTTGTGCTCTTCACCCTTACTCCCGATGGGCGCCGTTATGTGGCCCGTATTCGCCACATCGAGTTCCTAGATGATGCTCAAGGCATTGCGGCCTTGGATCACTACAAGCGGCTTGGCTGGTATGACCGCATGCTGGAAGAAATAGACGCTGTAAATGGCGATAGAAGTGGCTTGGGAAATGGTGAATGGGCTCCTTACGTATTGAATGTTCGTTTTCGCCCTGTGGATGTTGAGTGGTATCCGCCCAACACATTTGCCGAGGCTGGGGACCCCGTGCAGCACTACAACCGTTATCAGCTCATTGAGCTTAATCACGAGGCCTCACTGCCAGAAACAGTGAATACACTCCGTCCAGCTCGGACAGGACAGAATCTTCCACCCATACAAGACAGCTATTTCAGGAGCGGCGGCTCGGGACGGGAGTGCTCGCCGGAGCATGGGATAATGCAGGCCGCCCTGCATGAGGAACTGAAGATTGAATATCCTGGGGCGAATATCCTCTTCGAAGAAAATTTTGTAGACGTCACCGTAACGACGGAAACAGAGAAAATCCTCTTTGAGGTTAAGTCAGATTTCTGCACCCGTAGGGTTCTGCGCTTGGCGATTGGTCAGCTACTCGAGTACGCGTACTACTGGGATGATCTGCCAGAAAAAGCAGTAAGGCTGGTTGCGGTTGGTCGGACTGCACTGAGCCCTGAGGACGAGAGATATCTCAGATACCTAAAAGAAAAATTGAATCTTCCACTCGAGTATCGCCAGGTCAAGCTTCCATCCGAAGCGTAGGAGTATCTCTAAATCAGTGCCGATCTCCCAACCATCGGCACTGCTTGAGGCTCTCACGCTTTATGATGATGGATGGTACTGACGGAGCCCTGCCCCCCTTTAAACAAAGGGCTGTCGCCTCATCAAAATTTCCTCTGCATCAGTTTCGTACCAGTCTGCTTTCTCCCCCCTCCTAAAACACCTTTCCTAGCCATCGCCATGAGCATGAATGCTTGCAGCGCTGACACGCGCTCACACACAGACGATCGAGATCCAGCCCGCCACCCTCTATAGGAGCCATTTTCTAAAATCTATGGGGCGCCTGAAAAATAGTAACATTAGTAATATCCCTTTCGAAAAACGGCTACAGCCCTTACAGAACAAGGCTTTCAGCGCTCTCAGCAAAAGGCGATATTTGAGCGATAAGAAGGCGATAGTATTACCTTTCTATAAAGCTATATTTCTACTCTTTAAAACCCAATGAAACCGGGGGTTTGGCAGAAATATTACATTTCATATCGCTTCATATTACATTCCCTTGTAATACTAAGAGCTCAGTAAAACCGTGGCTTACAGGCGCACTTGCAACGGCGTATCGCTCATATCGCTTTTTTTGAAAACACCCCCCTATACTTGAGAAGCAATCTCAATAAAACGACGTTTTTCAGACAACCCTGAATAGTCCGCACAAAGGCGAATCTGATCGTCAACCGTGTTCAGTCCTGTGAAATACACGCAACCGGCTACAGGCCACACCAATCAAGGCTTACAGGGAGTTCAGCCTCTCCCCGCACACCAGCAACTCCCGCTCAAAAATGACCGTGCGCGTTTTTGAAAACATACCGAAAGCCACGTTTTAAATTTTTTCACCCAACGAATCCGGGCACTTGGCCGCCACCCCATCCGTGACCGCTCTGTGAGCCGCTATGCAACCGCGCTTCATTTCTCTGCAAAAGTTTGCATTCTGTGCAAATGGCGATCGGCTGCAGAGCCCCACGGCACGCCTGGCCTGCAGGTTCGTTTACACTACATCCGGATTTGCACAAAAAAAGGACACAAGGCCCGTCGGCGGGAGGGGGATAAGTGCTTTCCGAGGAATATTTTTCTTCAAAAAAAAAGATTTAAAGCATATCTTCAACGACGATAAGTCGCGGTAAATGCCGTAACACGAGGTTAGCCCTCCCCTAACCATATAACAAACATTTCAGGCGAGTTCGAAAAATCTATGGCGTATCAAGTTTTTGATATTTCAGAATTCAAACATGAAGAATTTGAACCATTAGGTACCAAAGCGAAATATTGGTGTTCAGACCAACAAGGAAATGACTACTTATTTAAGTCTATAGAGACACATGACTCACAAAACAACACAATATCAAGAGATGGTGAGGACTGGTCTGAGAAAGTCTCCTGCGAAATCGCAAAAAAATTACGCATTCCATGTGCACAATATGAGCTTGCCTACAACAAAGAAACACGAGGAGTAATAACCAGGAGCTTTATAACTGGACCCAACACCTACTTAGTAACCGCGAATGAGATCTTACAAAACTATAGCGCTCCAATTAATAACGAGAACGTAAAAAAAACCGAAAAACAAAACATTATGCATGTTTACATTATTTTAAGAAGAATAATTAGAAACAAACCACTCAGCTTTAAAAGTCGCCCTGGAATTAAAACAGCTGCAGATTTTTTCACCGGTTATCTGATGCTTGACACTCTTCTATCGAATCAAGACCGCCATAGCGAGAATTGGGGACTGATTGTAACGGGAAAAGGACGATTTCATCTCGCCCCAACCTTCGACCATGCGGCCGGACTAGGTAGAAATGAGTCTGATGAGACAAAAAGCAAACGACTCAACTCGCAAGATATTGGACAACAAGTCTCAACATATGTGAAAAGGGCTAAGTCATATTTTTACTTAAAGGAAAGCAGACTTAAAACTTTTAAAGCATTTGAATATTTCGGAATACTCAACCCAAGGGCTGCATTAAGTTGGCTTGAAGAGCTAGACGGATTGACTGAAGAGATAATGCGAGCTATTATCGGCTCAGTCCCTACGGAAATTATGAGCGATGCATCTAAAATATTTGCCCTCGAAATGCTGGTTTGCAACAAATCGAATATGATGGGTCTGGTATCTTTTTTTAAGGAAAACTTGGATCCATTGTATAGAAAGCGGCAGATTAAAACATATGAATAGTGCATTCGTCATCTGGCGAGACCCTATCACCACAATGTGGCAACCAGTTGCAAAACTGACAGAGCTAGACGGAATTTATACATTTTCTTATACTCGAGGCGCTCTTAATAAAAAATTCATTCCCTTCCCAAGAATGAGCATTCTTGAAAAAGAGTATGTATCTCATGAGCTATTACCTTTCTTTCAGAATCGGCTAATTCCCGAGCGCAGACCTGAATATTACACAATGCTTTCTTGGCTCGACATGGCGCCAGGACCTAATGATCCGTTTGAAATTTTAAGTGCTTCGGGTGGCGCTCGAAAAACTGATAATTTTAGGATTGTAAAAGTACCTCAAAAGTCTGAACAAAATGAGTATCGTTTAAAATTCTTTATCAGCGGAATTGCTTATATTTCAGACGAAGCAAAACATGACCTCATTAATTTAGATAATATGATTTTTCTTCCATGTATCAATGAAGATAAGAACCAAGCAGACTCTAACGCAGTAGCTATCATCAATCCTAAAACAGGAAGACGCTTAGGCTATTATCCACGATATCTAAATGAAGATCTGATTCGAGTAAATCGTATGCTGGGAGTAACTGGCAGTGAGTTACTTACAAAAATCCGGGTATTGAAGGTTAACCTGAGTGCTCCTGAGCAGTATCGGGTTTTCTGCGAGTCAGTAACATCGTGGCCTGATGGCTTTTCACCATTTCAGTCGGATAGTTATAAACTTTTAGTCGGCCAGGCTAACTAATTTTTATTAGGACTCTACAACCTGGCTGATAGATTTTTATGGTCAACCCCCCTAAAGTGGATAGAAAAAAGCTATCCACCACCTAACCTGTAGCTAAAAGATCAGTAGCTCTGATGATATCAAAATGCTAGCCTGCAGACTCCTGTAATGGAGTTCAGGCAATGACCATAAACGTAAGTTTTCCGCTCAGCAGCAGTACCTCAAGTAAAGAAGTTTTTCAAGAATGTATAAATTGGATTTTAGATTCTCCTTTTACGAAATTTGCTCAGGAAGATCTTAGAAAACTGAGCAATGAAGAAGATTTCAAATACTCTTCAAATCAGGAAGTTATTGAGTTTTCTCGTGCAGAAACCCAGAGCTTTTTCGTCTCATCATTTAGATACACAAAGCATACAGACAATACGAGTTGGATTACTGAAATCTCAACTCGAACAGAGCCGGATCAGCATTGGATAAGTGTAAAGGCGAGTATAGTGACGAGCACCGCATCAGATGCAACGCTCGAAGTTAAAAAACCCCTGATCGTTATGAGGCTTATCGATAGATTTGGTGGCGGCCATGATGGAGATATTCCTATCACATTAACCCCCATCACTTTAGACGAAAGCACTCTTAGCTTAGACATTGCAGCAGCTGTCATTAACGGAGATAGTAGCTGCACCCTACCAATAGTTTACATAAGTTCCAACGCGGCTAGCAAACACTCGGTAATCCCAGAGCGCCTAGCTAGGAAACTATGTGGGATGGCGCATGTAGTAGTAGAGCCTAGTCGTACATTCTCTTATACTTTAAGGCGAGAGGTAGGATCACGAAACGTCTATGGAGGCGTAGTAGGAATATATTGGCCTAAAGGTTCAGGTGTTACTATTTTCAGAAGAGGGTATAAAGAAGTAAAAGTTTTCGAGCAGGAAATTTTTACTACAATTTGCGAGGCGCTATCGCTGTTGATTCCCGCTAAGGAATGTAGTTGGGATGAAGTTACGCATGTAAAAAACCGCAATGCGATTGAATTGATGAAGCGTGAAGGTGTCAGTGCTGACGAAGCCAATCAAATAGTTTCTCTATATGAAAAAGAAATCACACAGAATCGTGACTATATTAATACGTTAAATCGAGAGATAGAAAGACTCAACACTAGAGTACGGCACTTAGAATCAAAAACTCCGGTCCAAGGAGGGATTATAATCAATACCGGCGACGAGGAAGACCTCTTCGACTCCGAAATTCTTGTTTTTGTTTTATCAGCTTTAAAGCATTACACTGATAAAAATACCTATGCAAACTCGCGAAAAGAGCACGTATTAAAATCAGTTGTAAACAGCAATAATTATATCGACCTCCACGAACAGAATTCAAAAATACTTAAAGAATCTCTTCGCAACTATCGCGAAATGTCTAAAAACATCAAAGACACCCTTCAAGGTCTCGGATTTAACGTTAAAGCCGATGGGAAGCACTGGAAACTTACATACTTTGAAGATGAACGCTATACATATGTTTTGCCTAAGACCGGCAGCGACTACAGAGGCGGACTTAACGCATATGCAGACATAACAAATATTGTATTCTAGTCAGACGTTCGCCTTGAAATCTTTATCTAAAAACACATAGAAAGTTTAGCCGCTCAACTCATGAGCGGCTTAGCTAAACTTATAGATCCTTACTAAACTCTCTTGACCGCTTGCATACCACTTAAAAAACAAGCACTAATGAGTTATCTCTTTCAACTTTACAGCTAGCTCTAAGGACGTCAGCGCATTACTCAAAAACTCTCCGGATATCTGAGGGTGGGGACTCGCTCCATGTGTATGGTTAGCCAATTGAGTGTTCATGTTTTTTACTAAATCAAGTAAGTCACATAATACCTGCAGTACATTTACAGCTTCGGATCCCAACCATGTCTTGGGCGCGATCAGCCGCTGGCTGACCTTCGCCACGCTCTGGCGTACCCCTTGAATCCTTTCCTCCATGTCGCTACCCACCGTGGCGTTATGCTTCTGCCCAACCACTAGGTTCAGATCCCTCCCCGTCGCCTGATGCAGATCATCCACCGCTGCCAAGCTCGCTGACCCGCCTGACAGCAGCTTGAGCGCGCCCAGCGCTTCTATCGTCTTGATCCCGCCCACTGACTCAGTTGAATGGTCGTCCACGGTTCTGGTGTGGTTCTGGAACGTCTCGGTATTGTCCAAGGCTTCCACTTCGCGCTCGATCGCTTTGTCCTGGATCTTGCCGTCGGTTTGGCGCAGCCAGTTGCCGTCGGCGTCTACGCGCTGCTGGCACGCTTCGCTGTGTTGCCAGACCTGATCCCCTTTTGGGACTTTGGGCATGCTCAAGCCGTGCGGGAGGATAGTTTGGATGTAGGGTTTGTGCGGCAGGCCGTAGGCGAAGCACACGACGACTTGGGTGCCTTCCTCGGGGAAGGCATAGATGCCCATTTCTTCGCCGCCCGTGGGCAGTGGCAGCGGGACTCCGGCCAAGATTGGCAGTTGGGTGTCGGGTTCGCCGTCTGGGCCCATGACCTCGATGTCGACCGCGTAGCGCGGGCGGAAGTCGTCGCAGATCCCGGCGCTGCTCGGGGCATCAGCCACGGCGACCACGCGGGCAAAGCGTGGCAGGTGGTAGCCGCCAGTGAGTTCAGGGAATTGTCGTTCTACGCTGCGGCGGATTGCGTCGTCCATCGGATGGCCATCTGGTTGTCGACGAGGGCCACACTGGTGATGCGCTCGCCGTGGTTGATTGATGCACCTGGTCGCAACCCGGGAAGGGCCGCGATCATGGCGCTTTGATTGCCCTCGTAGCCGTCGAACAGCTCGGCAGGCAGTTCTAGCGGCGCTCGCACGCCAAAGAAGCTGTCGGCCCAACTGCCCACGAACACTTCACCGTCGCCCTGTTGCTGCCAGATAAAGTCGGGGATGTTGAACACGCGGGCCATGCTGTCCAGCGCCTGATAACCAGCGGCCAAGCTGTAGAAAAACGGCGCTTTCACCCTGGCATAGGCTTGTTCCGGCACACGAAAGCGCAGGCCGGTGTGCTGGCTGATTTCAGTCAACACGGCGCCCAGATCGACGTGGCGCAGGTTCAGCGGCAGCGGTCTGGCCAAGACGGCGGCCATCTCCCGGCAGTACAGCACCTGCTCCACGCGGCTGGCAGCGGTGCAGCGCTCGACGTAGCCAATGAAGTGCCTTTGCAGCGTGCGTTCGTTGTAGCCGATGTCGAGCGTGACCAGCCCCCTGACGGGGGCTTGGGCTTGAATGGTGAGGGTCGCCCGGCCGGGGCTTTTCAGATCCAGCCGCACGTCGTCTTTGACCAGTTCCACCCGTTCGCCGTTGATGCTGAGGATTTTGTGCAGTTTCATCGGTTAATTACCCCCACCCAGCCAGCCGTCGACCTTTTTCAAGGTGGCTTCAAAGCCGGTCAGTTCCTGTTCACCTTCTCCCGGATCGCCACCAGCACCGCCACTGCCACCCACGGCAGCGCCGGGGCCGGATTGAGCCTTAACGCCATTGGCTGCGCGGCGCCCTTCAACTTTTTGCGGGTTGGAGACTTTTTCGGTCAGGGTGAACTGAATGCGCCAAGCGCTGAGGGTGTCGTCTTCGCGGGCGCTGACGCCCTCGGAGAACTCCACCTGACGGATGCCGAACGTGCTCGCGGTGTCGTTGACCACA
Source organism: Pseudomonas sp. WS 5078 (assembly GCF_012985745.1). Taxonomy (NCBI): domain Bacteria; kingdom Pseudomonadati; phylum Pseudomonadota; class Gammaproteobacteria; order Pseudomonadales; family Pseudomonadaceae; genus Pseudomonas; species Pseudomonas sp. WS 5078. The sequence continues at coordinate 130,106 of NZ_JAAQWX010000008.1, forward strand.
CGGTAGGTTTTGAGTTGGCCACCGCCTTCGGTGGCCTCGGCCATGCGCATCAGATCGCGCAACTGCACCTGGTCAACGTAGGGGATCATCAGGGACGCCGTGAGGGTCTTGGGCTTGAAGCCCTTGTGGGCGGTTTCGGTGTTGCTGGTCTGGCCCGACATGTCCGCGCTTACGATCCGCATATTGGCCGTCACTTTCAGGCCCTTGCCGCGTACCTGTTCGCCATCGAGTAGCAGCGTCATAGGCCCACCAGCTCACGCACGAAGCTCAAGCCCTTTTCCGACCCCACCAGCAGCGCACCCGCGCAAAGCACCCATTCATGGCCGGGGGCTTCGGTGCTCAGCAAGTCTCGGCGCAGGTCGCTGGTGGTGCCGGGGCCGATCATCAGCGCGCGCAGGCTGCCATCCTGGTGGCCACCGGCAAGCAAGGCTTTAAGGTCAGCCAGTTGTTGGTCACGGCCTTTTTGCTGAGCCGTCTTACGGCTGGCCAGCGCGGCTAGGTCGCTCATGGGTGAGCTGTCTGCGGCGTAGCTCTCCAGCACCGCCAGTTGGCCCGCCATCGATTGCTTGGCGGCCTTGAGCAAGGTGCAGCGCTCCAGCGGTAAGGACTGCCAGCGCGGTAACGGCCCGGCGTTGGGGATTTCCCACTTTTCGGTTTCCAGCTTTGACAGGTGCCGGGCGCGGCGCTCTGTGCGCACCAGGTCCGGCATCGGCAGCAATGCGTTGAAGCGCGACAGGCTCTCGGCCAACTGGTCGAAACGTGTGGCCAGAAACATCAGGCACAACGCGTATTGCTGACCCTCGGGGCGGCTGGCATCGCTGACGTCCACCAGTTTGCTGGCCAACTGTTGCACCAGGTTCGGCGCCGACAGAAAACGCTGATAGCCACGGCCTTGCCCTACACCACTTTGAAACGGCGTCACCACCAGACAGGCTGGGGCTTCGTTCATTTGTTCAGTCAGGGCCGCACGCCCGGCCGCGATCACGCCTTGAGCGGCGGCGCCCACAGGCCCGGGATTAGTACTGGTCATGCCGTCCAGGCCACTCAGGCGCATCGCCGTGCTGGCCAGCTCGCCGCTGGCCAGGTCCTTGGCCGCGCCCAGTTGCTGCATCCAGCCGGTGGCCTGCTCGGGCCAGCGCAGGATGACGGGTGCCCAGGTCATGAAAGCGCCTCTCCCCAACGGATGGCCTCGACCGTCTCCTGCTCGCCGCTGGCCAACGCTTGGTCGAGCTGCTGTTTCAGCTCATTGCCATACACCAGCAGCTTCATTTTGAATTGGTTGAAGTCCTCCCCCACCTGGCGCAACTGCTGCGCCGTGTGCAGGTGAAAGCCCTTCTCCCCCTGCGCATCACGGCAGGGATAGTGCATGTCGATGCCCAGCAAAATAGCGGCGTTCAGGTTCAATTGGTCGTCCCGCTGACTGTCGTAGTCAAAACGGGTACCGGTGGCATTTGAGCTGAATCCCGAAGTGATAGCGTCCTCGCAGCGCTGGTCAATGTCGCGGCGCGTGCGCAGGCTTTGCTGCTGGGCATCCAGCCGATAAGGGCGGAACTCCAGCACGTTTTTGACGTAGTACGGCGCTTGCTCCTTGCGGTAGTTCAGCGAACCGTCATAGATCGTTTTCGCCACATCGATGGCGTCGTCCGGTATGGCATCGCCGTGCAGTGCCGATGAATAGCGGGTCAAGATGCGGCCGTCAGTGGCCAGCAGAAAGCAGAAACGGGCCATGGTTATTTCCCCAATGCCAGAAAGAAGGCTTGGCCCTGATATGAAAAGGTGCCGCCCGCGTTCCAGAGGAAGCGCGAACTGTCCACAACTTGGTGAACTATCCCGACGTTGTTGCTGAAACCACCCACCGTGGTGGACATAAGACCGAACACCATCCCGAAGCACTCGGTTGGAAACGGGGTCGGGAAGTACCGGTAATCACTGTTGGAAACACACTCGCTGGTGGTCGCCCACTGCAACACCCAACCGCCGAGCCAGGTGGGGGCGGCAAAGTAGCCATTGCGCCCGATCGACCAAGAGCAACCCCGGCGCAGTTTTTTCGGGGTGACGATGGTGCTGTCATCGTTCCCCGCATCGATCTGGTCTTCAGAAGCAATGCGCGCCACGCCCACTTCGGCGGTAGTGGCCAGCTTTGAGCTGTCGATGATTGTGGCTTGCCCTTTAAACACAATCGGGTTGGCCCCGGCCTCTGCACGTCGCACGATCAGTTGACCGGCCGCCCCCGCCATCACCACCGCAGGCAGCCCGGTGTTGTGGCGCATCCATTTGGCGCCGTCCCAGTAGCAGTTTTGCGACAGGCAGGTCTCGCTGATAGAGCTTATAAAACCGTACTGACCGGCATGAATGTCCAGGCTGTCACCCGACAAGGGATTACGGTTTGGAATGGCGTCGGTGATGCCGTAGTCCTTAAGCGTGGTGCCCTTGTCGGCTTTTTTATCCAGCGTTTTGTTGATGACAACCAGGTCTTTATTGATCTGCCCCACGCTCACATTGGTCTTGTCGATCGCGTTATTGATGGGCACCAACAAGCCGTCCACCTGGTTGGCACTGTAGGTGTTGCGACTGTCCATTAACGTGGCGTCATACGCCCAGACAATTGGATTACCCCCGGCCTCCGCCTTGCGAATGATCGCTCGGCCATTGGTGACGGCAATACAGGCGGCAGGCTTGCTGGTGTCGTGACGCATCCAGCGGCTGTCCGCCCAGTAGCAGTTCTGGCACAGGCTGGATTCGAGAATCGAACTCACAAACCCGAAGCTGCCCGCATGAATGTCCAGGCTGTTGTTGGGCAACGGGTTGAGGTTGGGAATGGCGTCTGTAATGCCATAGCCCCGCAATGTTGTGGCCTTGTCGGCTTTAGAATCCAACACCAGATTGAGCGCCGTCAGCAGGCGATCGATTTCAACAATGCTGTAGGTGTCGCCACTGTCGCGGATCGAGGCTGAAGAGGTCCAGGCTATCGGGTTTTCCCCTGCGCCTGTGCGCTGTACCCGCAAGCGGCCACCGCCACCGATCAGCACAACAGCTGGCTTCGTCACGTCATGGCGCAACCAGACACTGCCGTTCCAGTAACAGTTCTGGCACAGGTGGGTTTCGCTCTCGGCAGACACAAAAGCGAACTGCCCGCCGTGCAGATCCAAGCTGGTACCGGGCAACGGGTTGACGTTTTGAATAGCATCGGTGATGCCGTAGGCCTTCAGCGTCGTGCCCTTGTTGGCCTTTTTCAACAGCTCGGATTCAACCCAACTACGACCGGCAAAGTGCTTGACCAGCGCGTCTGTGATCGGCTCGGGCTTGCGCATGTCGGTGATGGTGTTGGAATTGGGAATGTCGGCCAGCGGCACCACGTAGTGACGCACCCCAACGCTGTCGGTGTAGTCGGGCAACGAGGCGCCAAAGGTCACTTTCCAGCTGACCACGGCATCGCTCAACTGGCGTTCCAGGCACACATCCAGCCAGGCTTTGGTCGGCAGGTTGGCCGGGGCGACTGGCGTGGCCGCCGCTGACAGCACCCGCACGCCTTCGATGTAGGCAATACCGGGCTTGAGCTGGCACACCGCCCCGACTTTCTCCAACTGAAAACCACCGTCAAAGAAGCACGCACGCCCGAACATGTCGCGGTTACTCAGACGCTCGCGCTCGTCGATGCTGTGCAGGCGCACGGTGAAGTCGTGCTGCCAAGTCTTGGCGTCGATGGTGATGCCGGTCAGCGCCTGGGCGCCGTCGAACACCACCAGAAAGTTGCGGGTGACGTTGTTGCCGATTTGCAGCGGCGGGATGTTGCGGCGCTTTTGCTGCACCGGCACGTAGGCCACGGCCAACAACACGTTTTCGGCAGTTTCGAGGCCGATCCAGTTCCAGTCGAAGTCCCCGATGTCGCTGCCCATCATCAGGCTGTAAACCACTTGGTTGGGGTTCACAAAGCCTTTTTGGGTCACCTCGTAGGTGGCCACGACCTGGCTCACGGGCGGCTTGGCCGCGCCACGGTTTACCGGGCCGTTCGGATCAAGGCCCGGCACGTTGGCCAGCACGAAGCGGCTGACGATCAGGGGTTGTTGTGCGCCGACTTTCTGCGCGATCAGGCTTTCACCTGCAAGAGTAATGCTGGCACCCACGGGAGGCTCCTACAGGCTGGCAACCAGCGTTTGCTGGTCGTCGTTAAAGTCCACCGCGACGATGCGCAGCGATACAGGGGTGATGGTCACGAAGTCATAGCGGCGGCACGTGCGCCCGTACTGCTGGATCAATACCCGCATCAGCTCCGGGTTTTGCGACAGTTGCGAATCGGAGAGGCGCAGCAGCACAACGTCCCAGTCCCGATCGGGCAGGCGCTCGTCGATCTCCACGTACCCAACGCCCAGGCGTTGCAAAATGCGTTTGAGCCCGGCCGTGCTGCCCGCATCCACCGCGTTAATAAAGGCGAACTTGACCCGCAGCCGGTACAGGCTTTCGGGCTCGTCCTTGAAGCGGCTGATGTCGCGCTGCCAGGCCAGCAGATCGAGCACGGTCAGGTGACAGGTCTCGGCGTCCATTTGCAGCAGTGGCCACTGCAACCAGCCTTCGACCTTGTTCCACCAGGACTGGCCAGCGGCCTTGAGCTTGCTCAGCTGTGGGCCGTCGAGCCAGAACGGCAACTTGAGTTGGATCATGCGAGCGTCACCTCCAGACTGTTGATCCGGGGGATGCTCAGTTCCGAAACGATGTCGGCGTTGTCAAAATGCAGCGACTCGATGCCGGGGAACTGTTGGTGCAGCTCTTCGCCCAGTCGGCTAAAGGAAAAGCGCGACTGCGGGTAGGTCAGGGTCGGCTGGTAGTCGATGGCGGTGCTTTCGCGGAACGCTGCCCGCACGAACAACGCCACCTCGTCGCGCAGGCTGTCGCGTTTCTCATTGCCGATCAGGGCCCGTGGCCACAGGGTCAGGCGGATGGCGTGTTGGGTTTCGGGCATCACCATCACCACCAGATCATCGCCGTGGCCATGGTTGCCCTGGTCCCGGATGTGGGCGTTGATTTGCTCCAGATACGTGTCGGCCGGCACGTCCGCATCGAACAGCACATAGGCGTTGGCACTGCCGGGGCCACGAGGTGCGCCGTGCAGAAAATACACACCGTCCGGGCGCACGCCGGGGAACGCTGAGATCATCGCCCGGTACACCGCGTCGGTGTGCCACTGGTTGACCGCCGAGAACTGGTTGCGCACGCGCAAGCGCAGTTGCTCGTCCGGCTCAGCGTCGGCGCCGGGAGAGATTAGCCAGCCGTCTGCGTTCACCACCTGCGCAATACCCGCCAGTGGCACCGGCAAAATGGCGAAGTAACCGGGCGCCAAGTTGTACCCACTGCCCACTTCTTGCGCCTCCACCGGCACTTCCAGTTGCAGCAGGCCATCGGCAAAGGTCGCGGGTGTGGTGGTGACCAGTTGATAAATATGGCCGTTGATCGCGGACGACTGCACCACGATCCCCGCAGGCAATTCCAGCGTGCCACCGGCTGCAATGCGGGTGAACAGGATCACGCCCTTGGCCTTGGTCGCGCCTTTGCGCTCGACGTTGACCGCCCAGGCCAAGGTGTCCAGCCACGCGTTGCTTGCGGTTTTCACAAAGAAATTCGGCAGTACGGTGTCGCTGATAAAACTGATCAGCCACATCACCGGCTTGGTCACCAGCGCGGTAATCAGCCGCCAGAACGGCGAATAGGCGCTGGTGTTGCTCAGCTTGCTGCCTTGGGTCGCCACCTCGCTTTCCCACGCCTTGCGCAGGCCCGCTTCGGTGGTTGGAATCCCGGCGTCTGTCAGTGCTTGCTTAAAATCCACGTCGCTCACAGGTACACCTCGATCGGGCCGAACTTCAGGGTTTTCGCCGTGACCAGGTACTTGCCGGTGTCGTACGACTGAATCAGCGCGGTGCCCGGCACCAGGCGCACGTCGGCCTCCACCAGCAGCTCCAGTTGCTGGATGCAATCGCGCTGACGCAGACGGCTGCGCTCGGCCACCAACGTCACCAGCAAGCCGCTTTCGCGGATCATGTGCGCAATGTCCTGGGCAATACTGGCGCGGTCATCGATGAGCAACGGTTGGCGCGACGGGTCCAGTGCCAAGTCGTTGCCGACAATCCACAGGTCAATGTATTCACTCATCCGCCCACCGCCATGCTCATCATGTTTTCAAGCTCCAGCGGGCTCATGGGTTTGGTATTGGTGATGTTCAGGTTCTCCACGTGGGTGCCCTTGTTCTGGGTCTGAGAGTTGTTCTGAATGCTGCTCAACAGACCGCCCTTGGGCACAGCGTTGGGCCGCGACGGTGACAGGCTGCTCAGCGAGCTGTTGAGGCGCTCCTGACTTTGTTCGGCCTTGGCTTGCGGCGGTGCCGCCGTCACCAGTGCAGGGACTTGCAGCGGCGGTTGCAGCGCATCGTTTTGCGGCATGGCCGGGGTGGTCAGCGCCCGAGGGCCGGGGATGTTGGGTTGCGCGGGGGCCGGTGCCATCACCAACGGCGGCGCTTGGGGCACGAGCTGCAACGGGCTTTCCATCTCCGGCAGCATGGCCGGGGGGGCTTTCGGCGCGGGTGCCATGACCAGCGGCGGCGCCAGTTGGGCCTGCATCTGGGCCACGCCGATGTCCGGCACCTGCGGCGGTGCTGGCAGGTCGCCAAACGCGGTATCGATCTGCACCCCGGGGATCTTGTTCAACATCTCGATCAGGCCATTAATCGCACCTTTAAAGATGTTGATAATCCCGTCCCACGCGGCCTTGGCCATGCCCGTCCAGCCACCCATGGAATTGAACCAGTCACTCAAGCCATGAAGCTGGTCACTGACCCACTTGAAGGCCTCGCTGTTGAGTAGCGCGGCGGTCCATTCATCCCAGTAGTAAACAGCCGCGGCTACGGCGGCGATCAATGCCACTACGCCGACCACGATCCACACGATGGGGTTGGCCAGCAGCGCCGCGTTCACCAGCCAGATCGCGCCTTGCCACAGCAGCATGGCGCCGCGAACGAGGCCCATCCACGCGACCATGGCCATCATGCTCAACACGAAAGTGGTGGCCATGGCCACGTGAATCAGGAACATGGCAATGCTGCGAAAGCCCGTCCAAGTGAGGATCTTCCAGACCGTCACCAGGCCCAGCCACACCATCTTGCTGATCCCGACCACCAGCGTCAGCGCGGACATCACCGCCGTGATGCCGAGCACGGTCAACGCTGTGATACTCACCACGCGGGTGATGTTGGGGAACAGTTGCGACCAGCGCGTCAGGGTTTGCGCCACGCCCGTGAGCTTGGCCATCAGCGGTTCCAGAATCGGAATCAAGGCTTGGCCGAAGGCAATACGCAACGCCTGCACAGCGGCGCCGAACTGTTGCCACGGGTCAACCATCGCCCGCGCCATCTTGTCGGCGCTCTCCAGCCCGCGCACGTTGCCTAACTGCTCCATGCCATTGCGCAAACGCCCGGTGTCCTTGGCCAGAGCGCCAATCACCCGCGCCCCTTCACCGCCAAAAGCATCGGTCAGGGCAGTGCCTGCGGCAGCGGTGGTCAGGTCGCCAAACTTGCCTTGCAGCTTGTCCAGGATGTCGAGCATCGGCAGCAGCTTGCCGTTCTGGTCGGTGAACTTCATGCCCAGTTTTTCCGACCCTGCGCCGATGTTTTCAAACAGCGCCTTGTACATGCCCCCGGCGTCGCCGCCTTCCATGGTGCTGCTCAGCGTGCCAATCACCGCGAATTGCTCGGCCAGATCGACACCGGCCGTGGTGGCGATCGCGCCGACTTCTTTAAACGCATCCTTGAGCTGGGCGCCGTCGGTGCGGAACAGCTGCACCGCCAACGCGGTTTGCCCACCCATCTTCTCGACCCACTGGCTTTTGCCCATGGCGTCGGCCTGATCCTTGAACAGGTTGTACATAGTGCCGACGTAGGCGCCCATGGTTTCGGCGTCGGTTTTGGTGGCCTTGGCCAACAGGTTGCTGGTGTTGGTAAAGGTGGCCAACTGGCTGCCGCTCAAGCCCTTGATCGCGCCCTCGATGCTGTATGCCGAAGCCACAAAGTCGCGGGCGTTTTCACCGTAGGCCACCGAAAACTCCAGCGACTTACGGTTGAGCGCAGTCAAGGCGTCCTCGGCCACACCCAACGAGCGGACTTCGCCCAGGGCGCGGTTCATCTCCAGCGCCGGTTCCAGTGACTGGCTGATCGCAACACCCGCCCCCACCAAGCCACCCAGGCCAAGGCCCATGGTCTTGATGTTGTTTTGCCCTTGCTCGGCCAAATCCGAAAAGCTGGTTTTCACCTTGCCCAGGGGCGCGGTGATCTTGTCGGTCAGGCTCAAGATAAAGGCCAGGCGAGCGCTGCGATCTGCCATGTGTGGTTATCCGTTCAGGGCATGGGCAATGCCGTTAGCCACGGCAAATTCCATGCGTTTCCAGTACTCGTCTTCCAGCCACTTGGCCGTGCCCATCACCTCGGCAGTGGGCTCGGCACCGGGCAGCCAGCGGTTGGCCAGGGCCACTAACTGGCCCAAACCGTTCTCACTCAGTCCTTCGGCGTGGTCGAGGGCTTTTTTACGATGATTTCAACGTCCGGGCCGTATTCTTCCAACAGCGTGCCGGCCAGTTGCATCACCATCACCGGGTTGGCCAGCAGCGGCTTCAATGCTGCGCGCTGTTCTTGCTTCACCGTGGTCACCAGCAGGTTGTTGGCCGGGGCCACTTTGTTGTTCTGGTTAACGGCGTTGAAGTACTTGGTCACGTCTTGAGGGGTTAGCTCAAAGGTGAATTCGTTGGTGCCAATTTCCAGTTCGATTTCGCGACGTTCAGTCATGGGGTGTTGTCCGTTCAGGTTTAAAGTGGGTGATTCGGGTCAGCGCAGGCAGATCCGGCGCACGTGATCTTGCAGCCCCAGGATCATTTCGCGGCTGAGGGCGAGCTGATCGCGGAGGGTGAAATAATCCGGTCGAGCGTCTGTTGCGAGTTCGGCGGTGGCTGCATCAGCCACGCCGCCGGGGCCGGTTTGGTGGGGCTCGGGGGCACGGCACACGGCGTTGACGCGCAGCCGCTGACGGCCAGCGTCAACAGCGCGGCGCAGCTCAGTGTTTTCAGAACGTGCATGGTTCAGTGCCTCGCTTCGGGCTCGGTCAATGTCGTCACGGTCAGCCAGCATTTCGCCGCTGATTCGGGCCGCTTCGCGCAGTCCAGTGACTTCGATTCGGGCGCTGTCACGCTCGCGCACGGCGTCGTTTCGCTCATCCAGAAGGCGGTCCAGCAGCAGGCACATCAGCGCCCCGGCCAACAGCCACACCAGCGTTGAGCTGATCGAATTCATAACCCGGCCCTGCACAACTTGGCTTCGGCCAACCGGCGCGCATGCAGGCCGGGAACGAAGGTTTTGCGGCCCTGTGCATCGGTGACATACGCCCACACCGGGGTTTTGCCATCCGCCGCCCACGCCAACGCGTTGCAGCCCTCGGCAATGCGTCCGGCGTTTATCAGGCCCACTGCGCGACTGGCGCAGGTGCTGGGCATGCCGACGTTATGGCCGTGACTGCTCAGGGCGTCGAAGGTGTTCTGGCCAATACGTTGATTGGTCAGGCAGTCCGCCAGGGCAAGCTGGCCCTTCTCAACCACCAGCTGTTCAACTTCGGCGCAGCGGGCCGGTGACCAGTAATCACCTACCACCAACGGAAAAGGGCTGGTGTGGCGGGTGATGCCCTTGCACACCGTGGGCAGGCCACGGGCCAGCGTGTCGGCGTACACCACGTGCTGGCCTTCGCCTTCCCACTTGCCCAGAAAAGCGACCAACGAGGCGCTGGCCAGCGCAATGGCGCCGGTGGCGATCTTGTGGCGCAGGCTCATGGCTTGCGCTTCCAGTCGCGCAACATCTGGCGGTACTTGGGAGCCAACAGCAGGATCTGCAACACCATGTAAAGCGCGGTCAGCATGTAAGCCACCGCCGACCAATCGACGGCTCCGGTCGCACCGGTTGCAGCCACGCCGATGGCAGGTGAGGCTTTTACGATCGCAATGGCGGTGTCCTGGGCGGCCTGATTTGTGCTCATCGCAGCCCCTCCTTTTCAAACAAGGACTGGCACGGCACACAACGTAGGATCCCGCCCAGTGCCTGGCGGGCGGCAGGGATGTCGCCCTCACAGTCCAGGCACGCGGTACGGCTTGGCCCGGTCGGGCGCGCTTTGGCCAACTGGGCGGCAATCGCCTGATCGCGCTGACGTTGCTCCAGCGCCTGGGCGCGATCGAACGGGCACGACATCAGCTCAGACCCTCAGTCTCGGACGCAGCCAGGTACGGCACGCCGTTGATGCGGATAAAGTCCGGGCTGGTGACGTCAAACGGCACCTTGTGCTTGGTCTTTTCGCCGCCCTTGGGGTCGATGCTCAGCAGGCTGGACACCTTCAACTTGCAGCCGAAGGCCTCAATGCGCATTTCCTCTTCGCCGCTCTTGGCGAAAAACACGCTGTCGAACGGCTTCAACTCGCGAAAACTGCCCGCCGTGCGTGCCGCATCTACCAGCAGGCCGAAGTTGTAGCTGTCCAGCTCAAACTCGCCGCTGGCCGAGACGTCGCCGTCCACGTGGCCATCGGGCACGCCACGGGTTTGCGCCACGGCGCTGTTGTCGGTGATGTCGAGGGTGCAGCTCTCCACGTGAACCAGCAGGTCGCCCAGGTTCACGTCAAAATTCTTGCCGCCAATGCGTGACATAGGGGTTACTCCGTGGCGTCGTTGGAAAGATCCAGGGCGATGTTGGCCGTGATGTCTTTCGGGCAGTTGTGGGGTTTGAGCTTGATGTAGGCCTCTACGGCGGTTTTGCTCTTCCAGACCAGCACGATGTCGCCGTCTTTTGGGGTCTGGATTTCGCCGGGGAACACTTGCCCTGCGAACGTGACGGACTTGGCCATTGCTCGCAGGGGGGCCATCAGCGCGTTGATGTTCACGGCCATGCTGTTGGGCGTGCTGTTCAGGCGCCGATCACCCACGCGACGGATCAACAGCGGGCGCACCTGACGCGCTGCCTTGTCAGCCAGACGCAGATGCTCGATCACCTGAAAGTCACTGGCTGGGGTGTCCAGCAGATTGCCGTCGCCCCAGTACACGCCCTCGTAGTCCGGGTAGGTCTGTGAGACCGAGAACCGCGCTCTGTCCAGCTCGGCGCGAATCGCGGACGGCAGCGGCACGCCTTCAGAGTCCGATGGCACCGGGCCAAGGCCCAGCACTGCACCGCTGGCCACACGCATCGGTGTGTCAGCAATGCTCACGGCCGCATTCGCCAAACGACCGGCCAACACGCCCAGATCGTTGCCGTGCAACTGCGGCACCACCAGCACGCGGGGTGCGGCCAAGTCGGCGGTAATGGCTTTCTGTTCGGTCAGGTATTGCGACCACGGCTGCAACAGGGTGATGCCCGGTGACGCGGCCATGACGAACGAGCGACGCCCGTACACGTTGTTCAACTGGATCGCCGCGTCGTGCATGGCAGACAGTTCGTCGCCGGTGGTGACGGGTTTGGTGATGACCACCGCCTCGACCGAAAAGCCTTGCTGCTGAGCCATTTCAAGCGCGGGAGCCCACTCGCCCTCTGCGCCAATCGGTGCTGCTACGCAGGCCCAGCGGTCACCGCCATTGAGGCGCGCCGCAATGATCTGGGTTTTCAGATCACTTGGCGCAATGCCCAGGTCGTTGTCCAGATCGCTGTCGGTATTGAGGGCCAGCAACTTGCCGACGTTCTTGGTGCAGGGGCCAATAAAGAGGAAATAACGCTCGATCGCGGTCACTTCGCCCTGGCCCAGATTGAGATTGTTAACGCTGACTTTGCCGAGTGCCATGGTTGCCTCGTTAGCGGGGTGAATTTAGGATTTGTTCAAAGACCTGGTTAACCAGTTCGCGGGTTTCATTGCTGCTTTGCACGCCGAGGAACTGGCGTTTGGGCAGGGTGATGTCCCAGCTTTGTGCGCCCGAGGACTCGGTTCTTTCATCGTTCAAAATGCGGATCAACAGACCGGCCTTGGCGTAGTTCACATGCTCTTGAATCCACGCCACAGACGGTTTGGTCAGGTTCTTTTTGCCTTTGACGCGCACTCGAAAACCCAACTGACGCAAGCGTTTGGCCTGTTTGTCCGTGCAGGCGACACCGGGCGGGACTTTGTTCCAGCGGCGCATCTGCGCGGCCGTGCGGCGCTCGCTGACGCCGTTGTGCTGCTGGGATGCAACCCAACGCGTGAGGGCGTTTTTCCAGCCCAACTCGGCTTCGTCCGGGCTGACGCGAGTGACTTGCAGCAGCTTGGCCAACCCGGCTTCCATCTTCTTTTTGCCCTTGGCCGACCCCTTACGTTCAGCGAACGGCGAACCGTCCAGGTTTTTCTGCTCGCGCACGCGCTTGCGGCTCATCGAGCGCACGCGTTTGGTGACGTTGTTCAGCAAGCGGCGGCGCAGTTGTGGGCGCAGCTCCATCAAGGCCAGTTGCGCGTCAACGTTGAGCAAGCCCCGGACATCGAGGTCGAGCGGACTAGCGGCCATCGCTGCCCACCTCGCCTTCTTCCGCGACCCACAGGTCAAACGGGATGAATGACCAGGTCTTCTCGAACGCCTCGATTTCGCCGTCGGGGTCTTCGGCCAGGTACTGCGGCTCGACAAACTCCACGGTGATTTCGACGTCAGCCAGGTCGTTGTCCAGCATGTCGATGGCGAACGTGAGGGCTGGCAGCCCGTCGCGGTCCCGGTCGTTGCTCTCCAGCCAACTGCCGAGCAACGCCATCAGCCGTCCCGGCTCATCCGCAAAACGCTCCAGCACAATGGCGGCGCTATAACGCATGTCAGCAAAGTGCAGCCCCTTCACATCCGGCTTCCAGATCAACTCCAGACTGATCTGGTTGGCCCAGCTGTCGAGCTGCTCCGGCATGACCAGGCGGCGTTCGATCAAGTAGCTGGTAAGGGCTTGAAGCTTCTTCATAGCAACACCGCCGTAATGCGCCCACGCCCTTGCAGCGAGCGCACAGCCTGCTGACTGAAAGACAGGAAGGTCTCGGCGCGCTCGGGGGCTTCCTTGCCGGTATTTTCCGCGCTCTCGCGACGGGTCACGGTGGCGAACTGGGTCAACAGGCTGGCTTTGGCGCGTGCATACACGGCGCGCTTGTACGTCGCTACGTGAAAAGCACGCTCGGGCAGCACCATAGGGTCAGCAGATTCCACACAGACAACGCCTACGGATTGCCACCTGGACTTACAGCGCGCCAAATCGGTATTGACCTCGACCATGGCAGTGGTCAGATCCGCGACAAGCATGTCGCCCAGGTACTCACCCGGCAGGCGGTAGCCTTTCTGGAACTCGCCTACAGACAAGTCCGGCCAGAAGCCGTCGTTGTCGATGTGCTGTTCCACCAATGTGGTGGGTTTGCCTGAAAAGCTCATTGCCGGGCGCTCAAATAGGGCGGGAGAACTGTTTCAGGGAGGCAGGCCATAAATGGCTCACTCTCATCCACAGTTTCCCGCTGGGGGGGTAGTCGGTTATTCGAAGGCCGGTGCGGCCTGTTGTTTCGCCAACGCCTTACGGCACTTGGAGATGCGGGTTTCATTCCCGGCTTTGGGGTACAGCTCGGTCGAGCGCTCAAGGTGCTTGAGTGCGGTGTTCCACTCCCCCGCTTCCATGGCGCGCATGCCGATCAACTTGTGGTACTTGCTCGGGATCTGCTCCGTCAGTTCCCACTCGCCATCGACCAGCGGCAGCATGTTGCTCAAGTAGGGCTCAGGACTGCGCTCGGCGTTGTACTCAGCAAAGGCCCAATCGATCATCGCGTCCGCGACAAAGGTCTGGATGTCGCGGCGCTTGAAACGCTCCGGCATCACTTGCCCCTGCTCGATCGCGAAGTCCGCCAGTTCCAGACCGTCTTCGAACTGCTCGGTGTCGAACAGCCAGACCATCACCTGCACCAGGACACGGTTTGGAAAGCTCAGGCCCGATGCGCAGTAGCACTGCACATAGTCCTGGTACTTGGGCAGCAGCTCGTCGCGCTTGAGCGATTGCTTGCTGACCAGATTTTTCAGGTCGCTCAGGCGCAGCAGATCCTGATCCAAAGCCGCTTCCTGCAACATCAGGTGCTTGCGGGCGTTGGCCGGGCTACTCAAGGCATCAGCGGGCGAGTACGCCACAGGAGCGCCCGCTGCCTTAACCACCGCTGCGGTTCCCTGTGCCAAGGTGCGGCGCTTGTGCGCCAGGGCGAGACTCACGCGACCACCAACTCAACGTTTTCAGTCAGTGCGATCTTTTCCATTTGCTCGATCACATAACCTTCGTTGCGGCTGTTGTAGTCCTCGACACGGGAGCGTTTCGGGTTGTCGACCGTCTGCTTGCGCCAACTGGTGTCCTGGAAGTAAATCGACAGGTTGTCCCAACTGGTGACCAGCACCGCATTGACCGGGAAGTTCGGCACGCTGAACGCGGGCAGACCGCCGTAGGTGGCAATCACTTGGGCGTTTTCGATGCGCTCTTTTTCGGTCGGGGTATCGCCCTGTTTGGTGTACAGCTTGGCTTTGTCAGCGGCCAACAGGTCAGTACCGATGATCGCCACCAGGTCGCCGTCTTCGCGCAGGATTTCGTCAACCATTTGCTTGGTGTCATGCACCAGGGCGTCAAGGTTGGCGTAATCGCCACCGGCACCCAACGTGATCTTGCCAGCGTTTTTGCCCTCTTTGAGCACTTGTTGCGGGGCATCTTCACGCAGTTGCTGGAGCCAACCTTTGTTGACGTCCTGCAACTTGGGGTTAGCGTCCAGATCGGTCTGGGGTGCCGCCGTTTTACCGTGAAAACCGATCACAATTCGGTCTTGTGCAATGCGCTTTTGCACCGCAGCGGAATAGCGGTCTTGGAAGTCGGGAAACTTCGCCCATGCGTCGATCTTGGCGTATGGCAGGCCCACGTCAGACTGGGTATCCACCAGCTCATAGGTGGTGTTTTCCAGCGCCGAAGCATCCTTGGCCTGGCGGTCAGTGGTTTTGGTGTTGGTGCGGCCAGTGACCGGGCCATTTACACCAATAAACACCTTCTCGCCCTTGATTTCGCTGACCGGGACGATGTTGATGCGTTCCAGAAAGTCCGCTTTCGCCGTGATCGCGTCGTTCAGTTCCTGGGCAACGGAAGGATCAACGCTGAACATCTTGCTGGCACGTTCGACGCCATATGTATCTGCGATAGCGTCCTGCAATTCGGCGTAATGCTTGGCGCCCTTGGCGCTCAGTTGAGCCATGTCAGAGCACCTTTTTCTTGGCAGTCACTACAGGGCCGGAATGGCGTGGCAACTGGCGACCGGTCGCGGTGTTCTGCAAGGTGGAAAACTGCTTTTGCAGACTGTTCAACGCAGCCAGCACCGCCTTGTTCGACGAATTACCCTTGCGACGAAATTCACGCTCTTCTTCGGCAGTGGTGACGATCTCATCCACAGCAGCGCTGACATCATCGATCGGCTCTTGATCGGGCTCGGGCGCGTCTGCGGCGGCAGGCTCGATCACGGCCTGAATGCCAGCGGCGACAACCATCAATTGTTCAAGCAAGGCTTTGAGGGCCGTTGCAGTGGCTTCATCCATTGGGGGTTTGCTCTCTGTTTGAGGTGAGGTGGTATCGGCAGGTAAGACGTCGGCGGAAAAGCGCTTGAAAAAACCGGTCAGGGCGTTGATCAGCCCTGTTTCAGAAGGGGTTTGCATGTCGTCCTGCGGGCGGCCAAGTTCAACCGCGCCCGTGAAATACGTGCGCTGGCTGGTCTTGTTCGAAAAGTAGAGTTCTTGGGTGCCGGTACTGGCGGGCTCGTCCGTGACGGCCATTCCGGTCATATAGGCTTTGCCTTTACCCCGAAAATTCGGGTAGATCTCGATGCTGCTAAACAGCTTCTGACCTTGATCGTTCAGGGCCAGCAGGCGGTCGTTTGGCTTGAGTTGAGCCTCCAGCGCGACTTGGCCGGGCTCCAGGTCCTCGCCCTCTTCGATCAGGCGGACGGCAAACACGGTGCCGAAGCAGCCTTGCCAGCGTTCGTGTTCACACCAGATCACAGCGGTGTAAAACGACGGCTTGTAGGTCTCAGCGATATCACGCAGTTCCTGGGGAAGGATCTCGCGACCATCAGTGGTCGGGCCGCTGGTGGCGACACGTTTCCAGTACGAGACAAGGGAACGGGGCATGGTGGTTAACTGCGCTCAATCGGTTGAATGAGCCGCCAAGATAGGGAGCGATTCAGCCCGAAACAAACGGTTCACTTGCGCGTTTCTCCTATATTCGACTTTTAGGATAATCGCGGAAATTATCCCCACGTTTTCGGCGTTTTCGCCGCATAGACTGCTGCGCATGTACTACTCGACCGAAGTTAAAGACGCCGCCAAACGCCTGTTTCTACGCCGCTGCAAGGCCAAGGAAATTCAGGCGCAACTCAACCTGCCCAACATCCGGATCGTTTATTACTGGATCCGTCAGGGCGGCTGGGAAGACATGCTGTCGGATGAAGAGCCGCTAACCGCCCTGAGACGCCGAATCACTCTGCTATTGGACAAGGCTGGCAGCCTGTCCAAGGACGATTTGAACGAGCTGGACCGGCTAACCACCGTTCGGGAGCGGCTGTTAAAACAGGCGGCTAAACCGGCATCAGCTCCGATCGGTGACGGTGCCGAAGCGCCGCCTGAAAGCCGCCAAGGCTCGCGGAGTGAACGATCGCGCCGTGGAGACAGCAGCGGCAAGAAGCGCGAGAAAAAGGCCAAGAACGACATCAGCTGCCTGACGGAAGTGGACTTTCTGGATAAGTTCATCTCCAAGATGTACCGCTATCAGCAAGAACTGTTTGCGGCCAAACAGAACCCGCTCACGCGCCGGGTGCGCAACATCCTGAAAAGCCGTCAGGTCGGGTTGACCTATTACTTCGCCGGTGAGGCTTTCATGGACGCCGTGCTCAGCGGCGACAACCAGGTGTTTCTGTCGGCCAGCCGATCGCAGTCGGAGATTTTCCGCAGCTACATCATTCAGTTTGCCCAGCAGTGGTTTGGCATCGAGCTGACCGGCAACCCGATTACCTTGAGCAACGGCGCCGAACTGCGCTTTCTCAGCACCAACAGCAGTACCGCGCAGGGCTATCACGGTCACGTCTACGTCGATGAATACTTCTGGATCCGCGACTTCGAAAAGCTCAGTACCGTGGCCAGTGCCATGGGCACCCACAAGAAGTGGCGCAAAACCTACTTTTCCACGCCCAGCGCGGTGTCGCACCAGGCGTACCCGTTTTGGTCCGGGGAAGAGTTTCGCAACAGCAAACGCGGCAAAAAAGCCGGTGGTACGTGGCCGGTCGAGGCGGCGTACACGCAGGGCGCTTTGTGTCCGGATGGTCAATGGCGCAAGACCATCACCATTCAGGACGCAATCGACGGCGGGTGCGACTTGTTCGACATGGAACAGCTGCAACTGGAGTACGACGAAGACAAGTTCCAGCAACTGTTTTATTGCAAGTTCATCGACAGCACGCAGAGCGCGTTTGGTCTCAAGGATCTGGAGCGTTGCTATTCCGACCTGACGCTGTGGGAAGACTACACACCCGACGACGAACGCCCCTTCGGCAACAGCCCGGTGTGGTTGGGGTACGACCCGAGCCGCACCCGCGACGACGCGACGTGCGTGGTTATTGCACCGCCGCTGGAGCCCGGGGCGAAGTTTCGCATCCTCGAAAAACACAGTTGGCGGGGCCAGTCATTCAAGTACCAGGCCGAGCAGGTCAAAAAGCTCACCGAGCGATTCAACGTCCAGCACATCGGCATCGACACCACGGGCATTGGCTACGGCGTGTTTGACCTAGTGCGCGACTTCTACCCTCGGGCAACATCGATTCACTACAGCCTGGAGACCAAAAACACCCTGGTGCTTAAGGCACAGGACACGATTCAGGGGAGCCGTATCGAGTGGGATGCGGGATGGACCGACGTCGCCCAGGCATTCCTGACCATAAAGCGCGGCACCACCGGCAGCGGCCAAGTCACTTACAGCGCATCGCGTACCGACGCCACCGGCCACGCCGACATCGCCTGGGCAATCATGCACGCCCTCGCCAACGAACCCTTGAACACGAACAAGCGGCGCCGGAGCCGCTACATCACGAGCGGAACCCATGTCCAAAGCACGACGCAAACAGCACCAGGTCACTCAGCAGCCACGCCAACAGCAGCCCATGCGCGCGTTCACGTTCGGGGAACCGGAACAGGTATTGAGCGGCAACATCGGGGAGTACGTGGGGGTGTTTCCCAGCGACGACGGCGACATCTACAAGCCCCCGGTGTCGCGCACCGGGCTGGCCAAGCTGTTGCGCGCCAACGCGCACCACGGCGCCATACCGAAGTTCAAACGCAACCTGCTGCTGCGTGAGTTCATCCCCTCTGCGGGGTGCAGCGCCCGCACCATGGGCTGCGCGGGACTCGACTACATGGTGTTTGGGGACGCGTTTCTGTATTGCGACACCAACACCTTCGGTGAAGTCCTGGAGCTCAAACACCTGCCTGCGATCAACATGCGGGTAAAAGTCGACGGGGGTTATCGCATGCTCTTGCCCGACGGAAAATTCATGGACTTTGAGCCCGATGAAATCGTCCACGTCATGGACTACGACGTGGAACAAACCATCTACGGCATCCCCGACTACCTTGGCGGCATGCAGGCGCTGTTACTCAACGAAGCCGCGACCCTGTTCCGCCGCCGCTACTACAGCAACGGCGCCCACGCGGGCTACATCTTCTACACCAACGACCCCGACCTGACCGAAGAAGACGAAACCAACCTGCGCGAACAAATCAGTGCCAGCAAAGGCGTGGGTAACTTCCGTTCAATGTTCGTCAACATCCCCAACGGTAAAGAAAACGCCATCCAGATCATCCCCGTGGGTGACTTTCAGGCCAAAGACGAACTGGAGAAAGTGAAGAACATCACCCGCAACGACGTCATCGCCGCTTGGCGAATGAACCCTGCACTGGCGGGCATCATCCCGGAAAACAGCGGCGGCTTTGGCGATATTGAAAAGATCGATCGGGTTTACACCAGCAACGAGATACGGCCCATCTGCCAGTTGTTTAACCAGGTGAACGATGTGTTGAGGGGGGATCGATGGATTGGGTGGCGGGAGGAACACAAAAAAGGCGATTCGACCGAAAAAAATTACCCAAAATGAATAATTTAGTTAGGTTCGTGGCAAAATATTAGCTCTTGATATTCCTGGGGAGGGATCAATGCGAGTTTACTGTAAAGAGTGCCGAAGCAAAGGAAGGATTACTTCCAGCGATCAATTGGATCCTACATTTGTGAAGCTTTATTGTCAGTGCAATTCAGCGACCTGTGGCCATACTTGGGTCGCGAATTTAACCTTTTCCCATACACTGAGCCCATCAGCACAAGTCGTAGACAGCCTTATCTTTGACCGAGTACGGGACATGACACGCACAGAACAACAAGACCTGTTTGAAAAGCTTCGTTGTGGTGCTTGATCAAGCCTGCTGCTTAATGTCATTCAGCATGGCCGTTATTTCGGATAGCTGCTGGGCCATGTCTTTCAGACGTTTCTTTTCTTCAGCAGCGCTTTGTATATCCCGCTGACCGCTCTCATCCAGTGATCGAAACAACGACAATATGGCCTCTTCCTTTGGGCTACTTACTGTCGGTGAAAGTGGACCGTCTGCAGCTGTGCGAGACATGGCTCCCTCCCCCGTTAGCAACCAATCCAGCGCGATACCTTTGCTCTCGGCAACGCTGACACACAATGGGTAAGGCACAGAATCACGATTTCGCCAATTCCCTAGCGTTGCACGGGGCGTACCTAACACATCACAGAGCTGAGAATCGTTTTTAACGCCAAAGACCAAATGGAGACGATCCAGTACTGCGCCCGCACTTTTATTACCCAATTTGAAGAATCTCCTGTTGACTTACCCATAGTGGGTTACTAGGATTACACGCAATGGGTACATCTTAACCAACCGGGAACACTTCAACCATGAGCAACGCAATGGAAAAGCGCCTGATTCAGGCACGCCTTATAGAGAAGGGAAGTAATTTCCGAAAATTTGCTATCAGTCACGGGTATGAACCTCGGACTGTCACTCAAGTTATCCAACGCTGGGCAGGACATTCAAACCTTCCAAGCGGAAGACTTTCGTTTCGTATTCTCAAAGATTTATCAGCATTTATTGGCCAAGAAGTCCTTCCTGGAATTCTTCAGCCAGACCCCGAACGCGCTATGTATTCAGAACAGTAAAGCTGATAAACAAAAGGTAGAAGCAGAACATGAGCAGGAAATTTCTTACCACGCGACGCCAAGTGACAAGTGCCATTATTTGCGCTTATCCCGGTGGGCGTGAATGCGCGGCTGGCCGCATCGGTTTGGAACTAAAGAAGTTCGATAACCATGCTTATGAAAATAACGGCAGTCGACCTCTGACCGATGCGCAACTGCACCAGTTAGAACTGACTGCTGGCACTACCCACTTACCAGAGTATGTGGCGGCGATGTATGGCGGGATGTTTGTCCCTGTTGCTGATCCAGATTCACTCGACAACGTGGAGCTTTACACCATGTGCGTACAGACAGCAGCCAAGCGCGGGACGGTGGATCACATCATCGCTCAGGCGCTGGAAGACGGCGTAATAGACCAAACCGAAGCAGACGCCATCCTGAAGGCTGAAAGCCTGCATATGGCTGCACGACACGCCGAAGTGCTGGCAGTTATCCAGTTACATGCAAACCGCTCTGCACCACGAACCACCCCGCTCGCCCCATAGCACCCCCCTCCCACTAAACCGCCTGCCCCCATGCCCTGTGGGTTTGGGTGAACTGCGCCCGAAATAGAGGTTTCACCATGGGAAACGCCGTAATTGTCACCACAAGAATGTCCTCAGCGCATGCCGAAGCGCTGTTGGCAGCCATGCGTGCGCAGTACCTGATGAGCCTGAATGAGCATTGGTATGCCGATGAATACCGCTATGTCCCGAAAGACACACGCCACAAATCGATCCTGGAGAAATCCCCTGTGATGGCCGCCCAAAAACACTTGATGGCCGCCTTATCCCTCAGCCTTAAGTCAGTGAAGTAACCATGAGAGAAGATTTGCGCCACGACGTAATACAGCGGATTGAGTCCGAATTCGGACTCAAGCATCGCTCTCCCACAAATTATATGCGGGGTGGAAGCTGCCCCAAGTGCAACAAAAAAGAGTTGTATACCCGCTTCGACAGACCGTGGCAGCTCATCTGTGGCCGTCAGGAAAAGTGTGGCCACACGGTGCACGTCAAAGAGATTTACGACGACCTCTTTGAGGATTGGAGCAAGCGCGTACCTGCGACTGAAAACGCACCAACAGCAACTGCACGTGCCTATCTTGAGTTCTCCCGCGGCTTTGATATTTCAATGATCGCCGGTTGGTTCACGCAGGAAACTTATTACTCCACTCAGCATGAAGCAGGTAGCGCCACAGTTCGCTTTGCCCTTGAAAAAGGTGGGTATTGGGAGCGATTGATAGACAGGCCAGCACGCTTCGGAAAAATGAAAGCTCGATTCAAACCGGGCGAATCATACAAAGGCGTTTGGTGGTGCCCACCTTGCGTGGACGTTCTAGAAGCAAAAGAAATATGGATCGTCGAAGGCATATTCGACGCGATCGCATTGGCTCATCACAATATTGCTGCTGTATCCGCAATGTCTTCGAATGCCTTCCCAGCCGACTCGCTGCAAGCGCTCGCAACCGCACGACCGGGCAATTTGCCCAAGCTTGTGTGGGCACTTGATAACGAACCAGGCGCGCATGCCTACACCAAGCGCTGGGTTCGGATGGCTCGCGAGCTGGGCTTTAACTGTGAAGCTGCGCAAATCCCACAGCGGGATAACAAAAAGTCTGACTGGAATGATCTACACCAACGTTGGCAGTTTCTCGATGAGGGTGAGAAACGTGATGTTCAGGTAGACAAAGACCTGACGATTGCTCGCCATCATGGCGCCCTTTTAATTGCTGAAAGCGCAACTGAGAAAGCCTTGGTGATGTTCGACTGGAAGCGTCGGAGCGAATTTCACTTGGAGTTCGGCAATCGTTTGTACTGGTTCAAGCTCGATCTTGAGAAGTACAACAAAGCGATTCAGGAACTGGAAGACAGCGAACACCACGACGATCAGCAGTTGAACAACAAACAGATGCGGGCCAAGGCAATGCAGCAATGCGGCGCGTTACAACGCATTGCTACCTGCAACCCGAAGGCACTGTATTACCAAGAGAACAAGCTAACCGACGAGTCCTGGTATTACTTCCGGATCACGTTCGCTCACGACGCGGCGCCGATAAAAAACACCTTTACCAGCTCACAAATCGCATCCTCAGCAGAGTTTAAAAAGCGTCTGCTTGGCATTGCCCCTGGCGGCATGTTCACCGGCACCACTCAACAGTTGGATGCGTTCATTGAAGAACAGACCGACGCGCTCAAGACCGTGCAAACCATCGACTTCACCGGCTACACCCGTGAACACGGCGCGTACATCTACGGCGACGTGGCAGTACGCGATGGAAAAGTGTTCAAACTGAACGAAGAAGATTTCTTCGATATGGATCGGTTGAGCATCAAGACCCTGAGCCAGTCGGTCATTCTCAACCTGAACACGGACTTGGAGAAGTTCGACACAGAATGGCTGGACATCATCTGGCAGTGCTTCGGTGCCAAAGGTTTGGTCGCACTCGCGTTCTGGTTCGGGTCACTGTTTGCTGAACAGATCCGCCAGCACCAGAAAAGCTACCCCTTCATGGAAATCATCGGTGAGCCAGGCGCAGGCAAGTCCACGCTGATCGAGTTCCTGTGGAAAATGTGTGGCCGTATCGACTATGAGGGCTTTGACCCAACCAAAGGCACGCCAGTTGCTCGGGCGCGGAACTTCGCCCAGGTAGGCAACCTGCCGGTTGTACTCATCGAGTCAGAGCGGGAAAAGACGGACGGTAGCCAGACCAAGCAATACGACTGGGACGAACTCAAGACCGCCTATAACGGCCGGAGCGTTCGCTCTACTGGCGTAAAAAACAACGGTAACGATACCCGTGAACCCCCTTTCCGAGGGGCGGTTGTTATCGGCCAGAACCATGCGGTGAATGCATCAGAACCCATCCTGCAACGACTGGTGCATATCGCCATGACGAAGGAAGGTCAGACGCCACAAACCAAATTATTGGTGGAAAAACTGGAGCGCATGCCGGTCGACCGCGTGAGCGGGTTCCTTATCAAAGCAACGATGAAAGAAAGCATCGTGATGCAGACCGTCCGTGAGCAAGTGCCAGTCTACGAACAACAGCTGTTGGCCCTGCCGGAGATACGCACCGTCCGGATCGCAAAAAACCACGCTCAGTTACACGCGTTGATAGACGCCCTGGTTCACGTTATTCCATTGAAAAAGCATCAGATAGACGCGGCCCATAGCGAGATCCAGAGCATGGCCAAAGAACGTCAGTTGGCGATCAACGCCGATCACCCGATCGTCGTCGAATTCTGGGAACTGTACGAGTACTTGAACAGTGCTGCGGGCGGACTCAACCACTCCCGAAATGACGGCCTAATTGCTGTGAACCTCAACGACTTCGCCAAGGAAGCCGCAGAGAAGCGCCAAAAAGTGCCGGATCTGACAGAACTGAAACGCCACCTTAAAACAAGCAAGTGTCCCAAGTTCATAGAGACGAACAGAAATGTTTGCTCTGCATGGGATGTCGACGCCGCTAACAAAGCGAAAACCGTTCGGTGCTGGATGTTTCAGACAGCCTGAAACCACCCTCCCCAACTTCTGCCGCCCCGGACGGTATGGAAAAAGTTATGGCAAATCAAAGACCAGCTCAAATTGCACGAATCCTCCCGCGGTTTATTCGCGCCGGTGAGGCATACGGCTATCTCGGCATGTGCCGGGACGAATTCAATAAAACCGTTCGGCCACACGTACGGGAATTCCCGATCGGAAAACAGGGTGTTGGCTTCGACCGATTGGAGCTTGAAGCTTGGGCCGACGCCTACGTTCAGGCCACGGCAATTGAAAAAGGAGCGAATCAGGACAACAATCGGCCCCGCAGCGAGCGCCAGGGCGGATCCAAAGGAGATACGCAATGGCACAAAAAGCAATCACTGGGCTCCAGCAAATGCCGAGCGGCATCTGGAAGATCGACAAGAAATACCGAGGTGAACGAATTCAAGAAAGCACTGGCACTCGTGACCGCGCCGAAGCGGAGCAGTACCTGATTTATTTATTGGAACAGCGCCGACAGGAGAAGGTGTACGGGGTCAGGAAGGTGAGAACGTGGCGGGAAGCGGCGACTCGCTTCCTGCTAGAGGTAAAGGATCAGGCCTCGATCCATATTTCGGCAACGTACATGGCACAGCTGGATCCGTTCATTGGGGACATGCCAATCACACATATTGATGATGATGCCTTGGCCCCTTACATCAGCTCTAAGCTCAAGCCGATGACGGGCAAGCCAGTGACTAATCGGACAGTGAACATCGCTCTTCAGCGAGTGATCCGGGTTTTGAATCTGTGCGCGCGCAAATGGCGTGATGACGAGCGCAGACCATGGCTCGATGTTGTGCCGATGATCTCCCTGCTGGATGAGAAGACGAACTGCCGCAAGCCCTACCCGCTTTCTTGGGAAGAGCAATCGATTTTGTTCGCTGAACTGCCGGCACACCTGCAGGCCATGGCCATGTTCAAGGTCAACACGGGGTGTCGTGAGCAGGAGGTTTGCAAGCTTCAATGGGATTGGGAAATCGCGGTACCGGAGCTGGATACTACGGTGTTTTTGATTCCGGCCGGGTTCGGCGGACGAAGCGCAAGGTCTGGTGTGAAGAACCGAGACGAACGTCTGGTGATTCTCAACACGGTGGCTAAGTCAGTTATTGAGAAGCAGCGCGGCCAGCACAAGTTGTACGTCTTCCCTTTCGGCAAGCCAGACGGCGACGGGGACGAAACAATGGTTCACCGCATGAACGACTCAGCTTGGAAGAAGGCCAGGGTCAGGGCGGCGAAGAAATGGCAGGAGAAGTATTTGCGGCCGGCACATGATGGTTTCGTCCGGATCCGCATTCACGACCTGAAGCACACCTTTGGCAGAAGGCTGCGTGCAGCAGGCGTGACTGAGGAGGATCGCAAAGCATTGCTCGGCCATAAGAACGGCAGCATCACCAGTCACTACTCAGCAGCAGAGCTGGACCAACTGATTGAGGCTGCAAACAAGGTATCAGTAACCGACTCACGCGCACCAGCGCTGACGATCCTGAAGAGGAGGCAGGGATAGCAGGAAAACCCAAGGTCACTCGAAAAGTCACTGGGGTAGAAATGAAAAAGCCACCCAAAAGGTGGCTAAGTCATTGAAAAATATGGTCGGGACGGAGTGATTCGAACACTCGACCCCTAGCACCCCATGCTAGTGCGCTACCGGACTGCGCTACGCCCCGACTAGGCGTTAGAACTATTTGAAATAACTCGGGCAAATATACCTTAAGCCTAAAAAAAGCGAAAGTAGTAATGATCAAGTTATTTGCGAAGGATCAACAAAACATCTTCAAGCTCTGAAATGGTTTGGCGGATCAACTGCTTGTACTGGGTTGTATCATCTTTCGCTTCATCACCTGAAAGACGCAACCGCGCACCTCCAATTGTGAAGCCTTGGTCATACAACAAGGCACGAATCTGCCGGATCATCAACACATCCTGTCGTTGATAATACCGGCGATTTCCTCGCCGCTTTACGGGGTTAAGTTGAGGAAACTCTTGCTCCCAATATCGCAGCACATGCGGTTTGACCGCACACAACTCGCTAACTTCGCCGATGGCGAAGTAGCGCTTGCCCGGAATTGGCGGGAGCTCGTCGTTATGACTTGGTTCCAGCATAAGCCTCTACTCGGGCTTTTAACTTCTGCCCTGGACGAAAAGTGACCACACGGCGTGCCGTGATCGGGATTTCCTCTCCCGTTTTCGGATTGCGGCCAGGCCGCTGTCGCTTGTCACGCAAATCAAAGTTGCCAAAACCGGACAACTTGACCTGTTCATTGTCTTCAAGAGCGTGCCTGATCTCTTCGAAAAAAAGCTCCACCAATTCCTTGGCTTCACGTTTATTCAGGCCCAGCTCTTCATAAAGACGTTCCGCCATTTCAGCTTTCGTCAGAGCCCCCATACGTCACTTCCTTAACGTGGCGTTTAACCTTTGTTCGAGCGAGGTGAGGATGTTCTGCGTCGTGGTATTCACCTCATCGTCATTAAGAGTGCGCGATGGATGCTGCCAGGTCAAGCCGACCGCAAGGCTTTTTCTATTGGGATCAATACCTTTACCTTGATAAACGTCAAAAAGCCTCAGGTCTGTCAACCATTCGCCCGCATTTTCACGAATGACATTCAACACATCACTGGCAGCTACGTCTTTGTCGGCAATCAAAGCCAGATCGCGACGGACTTCCGGAAAGCGCGAAAGCTCAGAAAATTTCGGCATTTTGCCCGACGCCACTTCTGCCAAAACCAATTCAAAAACAAAAACAGGCCTGTCCAGACCCAATTTTTTGTTCAGTTCCGGGTGAAGCGCGCCTACAAAACCTACCTGACGACCATTACGCTCAATACGTGCAGTCTGTCCAGGGTGGAGCGCCGAGTGCCGACCAGGAACAAACTCAAAAGCATCCAAAGCACCCGCAAAGCCCAATACAGCTTCCACATCAGCTTTAATGTCAAAAAAGTCGGCCACTTCACGCCCCTGCGCCCAACCTTCAGGAAAGCGAGTACCGCACACAACTCCCGCAAGCATGGACTCTTGCTTTAGACCTTCCAACTGCCCTACAAACCGTAGTCCGCTTTCAAAAAGACGGACGCGATCTTGTTGACGGTTCAAGTTGTGTTGCAATGCTTTGACCAAACCAGGCCACAAGGAAGCACGCATTGCCGCCATATCATTGGATATAGGATTGGCTAACAGCAAAGGCTCAAGGTCAGGGTTGAAAAGCTCAAACTGTTTAGGGTCGATGAAACTGTAGGTGATAGCTTCTTGATATCCGCGCGCTACCAGTAAACGACGCAGCTCTGGCAACTCACTGCGAGCTTCAGTCTTGGCTTGAGGCGCCAGTCGGGCTTGCGGATAACGGACTGGAAGACGGTTGTACCCGTACAAACGAGCAAGCTCTTCTATCAAGTCCACTTCCAGACTGATATCAAAACGATGGCTTGGGACGCCTACGCGCCATTGCCCCCCGCCAATTGCAGTGACTTCAAGCCCCAAGGCACACAGCAAACGCTCGACCTGGCCGGGATCCATCTCCATTCCCAACATCTGACTGATACGCGCAGCACGCAGGTTGATGGGGGCAATCGACGGCAAGAACTGTTCGGCAACTGTTTCGATAATCGGACCTGCTTCACCGCCGGTAATTTCTAGCAATAAGCCAGTGGCGCGCTCCATAGCTTCACGGGCCAAATTCCAGTCCACGCCACGCTCGTATCGGTGGGACGCATCCGTGTGCAACCCATAGGACCGTGCTTTACCAGCTACGGCAATTTGGTCGAAGAAAGCGCTTTCAAGAAATACATCTCGGGTTGTCGCAGATACGCCGCTGTGCTCACCACCCATTACACCCGCAATGGCCAGCGCCCGCTGATGGTCTGCAATAACAAGCGTATCACTGCGCAAGCTAACTTCCTGGCCATCAAGCAAAACCAGTTTTTCACCCTCTTCCGCCATGCGAACACGGATACCACCGTTGATTTCGGCGAGATCAAATGCATGAAGAGGCTGCCCCAGCTCCAGCATCACATAATTAGTGATGTCGACCGCAGCGTCGATGCTGCGCACATCGGCGCGGCGCAAGCGCTCCACCATCCACAGAGGTGTAGGTCGGGATAAATCTACATTGCGGATGATACGGCCCAGATAACGAGGGCATGCAGAAGGCGCCAACACATCTACAGAGCGGACTTCGTCATGTACGGCAGGGACAGGCTCAATCACCGGGCGTGTCACTTCTGCTGCGTACAAAGCGCCCACTTCACGGGCCAAACCTGCCAAAGACAAGCAATCACCGCGGTTCGGGGTCAAATCGACCTCAATACTCGCATCTTCGAGGTCTAGGTAAACACGAATGTCCTCGCCTACCGGAGCATCTGCAGGAAGCTCCATCAGACCGTCATTACCCTCGCCAATTTGCAGCTCGGCTTCGGAGCACAACATGCCATTGGACTCAACACCGCGCAGCTTGGCTTTCTTGATCTTGAAGTCGCCCGGCAATTGAGCGCCGATCATGGCAAACGGAATCTTCAGGCCCGGACGTACATTCGGCGCCCCGCAGACGACTTGAAAAGTTTCAATACCATTTGTAACTTGGCAAACACGAAGTTTGTCAGCGTCCGGGTGTTGCTCGATGGCCAATACCTCACCCACCACAACACCGCTGAATGCACCTGCGACCGGAGCCACACTGTCCACTTCAAGTCCAGCCATCGACAGACGAGCAACCAACTCGTCGCGTTCTACCTGCGGGTTAACCCAACCACGCAGCCACTGTTCACTGAATTTCATCCTGCTCTCCTAAAAATGCGTTACGACTAGCGAAATTGCGCGAGGAATCGCAAGTCGTTCTCGAAGAACAGACGCAAGTCATTCACACCGTAACGCAGCATGGCCAAACGCTCCACACCCATGCCGAAAGCAAAACCTGAGAACTCTTCAGGGTCAATCCCGGACATACGCAGCACATTAGGATGAACCATTCCACACCCCATGACCTCGAGCCAGCCCGTCTGCTTGCAGACACGACAACCCTTGCCGCTACACATCACGCACTCCATATCCACTTCTGCCGAGGGTTCAGTGAAGGGAAAGTAAGAAGGACGAAAACGTACGGCCAATTCTTTTTCAAAGAACACCCGAAGGAACTCTTCAATGGTGCCTTTGAGATCAGCAAAGTTGATATCGCGATCGATCAGCAGGCCTTCAACCTGATGAAACATTGGCGAATGAGTGATATCCGAGTCACTTCGATATACACGCCCAGGGCAGACAATGCGGATCGGCGGTTGCTTCGACTCCATTGTGCGGACCTGAACCGGAGAGGTATGGGTACGCAGCAACATGTTCGCATTGAAATAGAAGGTGTCATGCATAGAACGCGCCGGGTGATGACCCGGAATGTTGAGTGCTTCGAAGTTGTGGTAATCGTCTTCAACCTCGGGACCTTCGGCAATGCCGTAGCCAATGCGGGTAAAGAACTGCTCAATACGTTCCAGAGTCCGGGTTACCGGATGCAGACCACCGGAGGTCTGGCCTCGACCAGGCAGGGTCACATCAATGGATTCGGCAGACAGTTTGGCGGCCAGCTCGGCCTCTTCAAACTGAGCCTTGCGCGCATTGAGAACCTCTGTGACACGCTCCTTGGCATCATTGATTAGCGCGCCTACTTGAGGACGCTCCTCTGCCGGCAAATTCCCCAAGGTCTTCATCACCTGAGTCAATTCGCCTTTTTTACCAAGGTAAAGAACCCGGATTTGCTCCAGGGCATTGATATCTTCAGCGCTCTCAACAGCCTCTAGTGCTTTAGAGACCAGCGCATCCAGGTTTTCCATGTACAGACTCCAGATACAAAACAGGGGAAGAGCTTGAAGGCTCTTCCCCTGTTTATGACGTTTAACACCCAAGCTTACATAAGCAAGCCCAAGTGACTGTCGGGGGTACTTAAGCCAGAGTGGCTTTAGCTTTCTCGACAATCGCAGCAAACGCCGCTTTTTCGTTCACTGCCAGATCAGCCAGAACCTTACGGTCGATCTCAATGGACGCCTTTTTCAGGCCGGCGATGAAACGGCTGTAAGACAGGCCGTTGATACGTGCACCAGCGTTGATACGGGCGATCCACAGAGCGCGGAACTGACGTTTTTTCTGACGACGGTCACGGTAGGCGTATTGGCCTGCCTTGATTACCGCTTGCTTGGCAACACGGAATACGCGCGAGCGTGCACCGTAGTAGCCTTTAGCCAGTTTCAGAATTTTTTTGTGACGTTTACGGGCGACAACGCCACGCTTTACACGAGCCATGAGTTACTTCCTCTAGTCTTAACCAAAAATTAACGAAGGCGCAGCATGCGCTCGACTTTTGCCACGTCAGACGGATGCAGCAAGCTGCTACCGCGCAATTGACGCTTACGCTTGGTCGACATTTTGGTCAGGATGTGGCTCTTGAAAGCGTGTTTGTGCTTGATACCGTTAGCAGTTTTCAGAAACCGCTTAGCAGCACCACTTTTAGTCTTCATCTTTGGCATGTTCGGATACTCCGCATTCAGTTGATAAACATAACCGCAAGGCCTGCCGTGCCCTGGTGGTTACTTCTTCTTTTTCGGGGCGATGACCATGATCAGCTGGCGTCCTTCCATCTTAGGATGCTGTTCGACGGTACCGTATTCCACAAGGTCAGCTTCAACCCGCTTCAACAGTTCCATACCCAGCTCCTGGTGGGCCATCTCACGGCCACGGAATCTTAACGACACCTTGGCCCTGTCCCCATCACTCAGGAAACGTACCAGGTTGCGCAGTTTTACCTGGTAATCCCCTTCCTCCGTCCCTGGACGAAACTTGATTTCTTTAACCTGGATTTGTTTCTGGTTTTTCTTCGCTGCGGCAATCTGTTTCTTCTTTTCGAAGATCGATTTGCCGTAATCCATCAGCTTGCAAACAGGTGGTACTGCATCAGCGGAAATTTCCACCAAATCCAGTTTGGCTTCTTCAGCCTTAAGAAGCGCTTCTTCGATCGGGACAATGCCAAGTTGCTCGCCCTCAGCTCCGATTAACCGAACCTCGCGTGCCGAGATATTCTCGTTGATCGGGGCCTTCGGTGCAGCTCGTTTATCTTGTCTCATTTCACGCTTAATAATAATTACTCCGAATCATGGCGACCACGCCGGGAAACCGCTTGTGCGAGGAATTCAGCGAATTGCGCGACGGGCATCGAGCCCAGGTCAGCACCTTCACGTGTACGCACAGCGACAGTCTGCATCTCGACTTCCCGATCTCCGATAACCAAGAGATAAGGAACCTTGAGCAAAGTATGCTCGCGGATTTTAAAGCCGATCTTTTCATTTCTCAAGTCTGACTTGGCACGAAATCCGCTCTGATTGAGAGTTTTTTCAACTTCAGCAGCAAATTCGGCCTGTTTATCAGTGATATTCATGATCACTGCCTGGGTTGGCGCCAACCACGCAGGGAACGCACCTTCGTAGTGTTCAATCAGAATACCGACGAAACGCTCGAACGATCCAAGGATCGCACGGTGCAACATAACCGGGTGCTTGCGGCTGTTGTCTTCAGAGACGTATTCAGCGCCAAGACGAATCGGCAGGTTGAAATCGAGCTGCAAGGTACCACACTGCCAGACACGACCCAGACAATCTTTCAAAGAAAACTCAATCTTCGGACCGTAAAAAGCACCTTCACCCGGTTGCAGGTCATACGCAAGGCCAGCACTGTCAAGCGCCGAGGCCAATGCGCTTTCGGCACGATCCCACAACTCATCGGAACCCACACGCTTTTCCGGGCGAGTAGACAATTTCAGCTCGATATCCTTGAAACCGAAGTCAGCGTAGACATCCAGCGTGAGCTTGATAAATGCCGCAGATTCGGCCTGCATCTGCTCTTCGGTGCAAAAAATATGCGCGTCATCTTGAGTGAAGGCACGCACCCGCATGATGCCGTGCAGCGCACCCGACGGTTCGTTACGGTGGCAAGCACCGAACTCTGCCAGACGCATTGGCAACTCGCGGTAGCTTTTCAAGCCCTGATTAAAGACCTGCACGTGGCACGGGCAGTTCATCGGCTTGATTGCGTAATCGCGGCTCTCCGACTCAGTCGTGAACATGTTTTCAGCGTAGTTGGCCCAGTGACCGGATTTCTCCCACAAACTGCGGTCCACAACCTGAGGCGTCTTGATCTCAAGATAACCGTTCTCACGCTGCACCTTGCGCATGTACTGCTCAAGCACCTGGTAAAGCGTCCAGCCGTTTGGATGCCAAAATACCATCCCCGGCGCTTCTTCCTGAGTATGGAAAAGCCCCAGGCGCTTACCGATTTTGCGGTGATCGCGTTTCTCGGCCTCTTCAATACGCTGAATGTAAGCAGCCAACTGCTTCTTGTCAGCCCACGCAGTGCCGTAGATACGCTGCAACTGCTCATTCTTGGCATCGCCACGCCAGTAAGCGCCCGACAACTTGGTCAACTTGAAGGACTTCAAGAAGCGCGTGTTTGGCACATGAGGGCCACGGCACATGTCGACGTATTCTTCGTGGAAATACAGGCCCATGGCCTGTTCGTCCGGCATATCTTCGACAAGGCGCAGCTTGTAATCTTCGCCGCGCTCGGAAAACAGCCGGATCACTTCGGCACGAGGCGTGACCTTCTTGATCACGTCGTAATCTTTCTCGATCAACTGCTGCATGCGCTGTTCAATGGCAGCCATGTCCTCAGGGGTAAAAGGACGATCGTAGAAAATGTCGTAATAGAAGCCTTCCTGAATGACAGGACCAATGACCATTTTGGCCGTTGGATACAATTGCTTCACTGCATGACCAACGAGGTGGGCGCAAGAGTGACGAATGATCTCCAGCCCCTCTTCATCCTTGGGCGTGATGATTTGCAGCGTGGCGTCATTTTCAATCAGGTCGCAGGCATCAACCAGCTTGCCGTTGACTTTGCCGGCGACAGTGGCTTTTGCCAGACCTGCACCAATCGAAGCGGCAACTTCGGCGACTGACACTGCGTGATCGAAATTACGTTGACTGCCATCGGGAAGAGTAATAGTTGGCATGGCGCCTCCTCTCCTAGTGGTGACCCCTACCAAAGGTCACGTGGGTTGGGATGAGCCAGTACGCGATTCGGTGGTGAGCCTGCCTCACAGTGGCAGGAGCCTTGCGGCCAACCGTTAACCGAACCAGAGTGACTGGAGTTCAAATCAAAAAGTTCAGGGCTCTGTTTCGCGGGATATAAAAAATCGCCACGACAGGCCAAGGGCGGCATGCTAGCACACATGAGCGCTTGATGGAGCGCTCAGCTTGAGGCAGCGAAAATACTGCTCGCATTGCACAATGGTGAACTTGAGCTGCACTTTCCCCCTCAGATACACCGTGAGTCACATTTAGCCTTATCACCCTGTAAGGAGCATCACATGCCCACTAAACGCTTATTAGCTCTCGCAACCCCATTATTGGCACTACTTCTGCCGCTGAGCGCCCACGCGGACAATTGGCCTGCAGCCCTTAAAAATGACTATATGAAGGATTGTGTCGCTGCTGCCAGCCAAAATATTGATAAAAAAACGGCTACGCAATATTGCGCATGTGGCGCGGATAAATTGTCTGCCAATTTTTCGACAGCTCAGATCAAGCAGTTGATGAGTAAAGAGGTACAACCCAGTGCTGAGCTGCGCGCACAAGCGCTGAAGGCCATCGAGTCATGCCGCGCGACAGCGCCTACCCCCGCCAAACCCAAGAAATAATCCCCCTAGGGTCACCGCCACTTACGCCTTGAGCCACTGACAAAAGCCCGATAATGGGCCATTCCTTAAAAAAAACATAAGGAGTGATGCTTTTTTTAAGTGCCGGCGAAAGCGGCAAAGCCCCATAAATCGGGGGTTTCAAGCCTTCCGAGCAGCTCTGGGAAGCTTACAAAGCATCAAACTGTGACGCAGGGGGGCTCCCAAACCTCACATTTCGACTATGATAGCCAAGTGTGCCCAGTTGGCCTGAGCAGCACAGTACTACTGAAAATATAAGTTTCTTGGAGATACACCATGTCTAATCGCCAAACCGGCACCGTAAAATGGTTCAACGATGAAAAAGGCTTCGGCTTCATCACTCCTCAAGGTGGCGGTGACGACCTGTTCGTACACTTCAAAGCTATCGAAAGCGACGGTTTCAAAAGCCTGAAAGAAGGCCAGACCGTTTCCTTCGTGGCTGAGAAAGGCCAAAAGGGTATGCAAGCTGCACAGGTTCGTCCGGAGTAAATCTCCTTCGAACAAAAAAACCCCGTCCACGTGACGGGGTTTTTTGTGCCTGATACAAACGCGAACTGCTTAGCCGCAGTTCACGCGCGTAATCACGGCATTGTCATCCGCATTGAGGTTCAGGCGATCTGAGCGGTACTCAAGCGTCATGACATCGTTAGGCCCGAGGATACGGGCGGTCTGCGCACCTGCTTTGACGCGGGCCTGCTCCAAAAGCTGCGCCAACGCTTTTTTCCCGACTGCAAAGGCTGCCGCCTGAGCGTCGCACCGCGTGTGCGCAGGGGTGGCCGCCGCAGGTTCCTTGTCAGAACTTGAGGTACTGCACCCGGACAACGCCAGCACTGCCAGCAATGAACCCAATGACACTAGCTTCCAGGACATGAAGCCTCCTTAAAAATAAATAGTCGAGACCTTTGCGACAGTTTTTACGCAAAGAGGTTGCACAGCGCCATGCAAGAAGTACGCGTGAGCGCAGGCGCGTGATTTTGGACGAGAAGCCGTGTATCGCCTTGGCTTAATCGTCACGGAATATGTGCTGTATCAGTACACATCGATGTAATCGAACGGTGGATTGGGCCAATTCGCCTTCAAAGCATTGAAGATCTGCATAACCCAAACCTCGTCACTCGCTGCAACATTGCCCACATACCCAGAACCCGCTGACCAGGTTTCCAGCCTGAAAAGCAGCCCGTCAATATCTGTACCGCCAACCACGCCTGAAGACAGGTAAGCCCGCCCGACTTTCGAGACTCGCAGCTGCGTGTGCACATCATCACAGGCTGAGGCCAATAGCTGTCGTACAGCCTCCAGCGTCAGCCCCTCAGGCTTATTCAAATCGATATACATAGTAATGCCCCTCCCTCAAAGGGTCAGTGTGACATGGGCGCGGCCATTCCTGCGCCCATGCCCACTCTCACACTGATGGCATCTCAATGGCATTTTGCTAAGATCTAGCGTTTTAACGCAACGAGTCCAACCATGAGCAACGTCAGTATTGACGCCGACATCAAGGCGAAATGGCAACAGGGGCAATGTTCTTACAGCCCGGGCAGCCCCGAGGAACTGGCCATTATCGGGATAGATCTGCTGGTTAAAGAACTCGGAATCGAAGCGGCAAAAGCGTTTAGCCATCAGGTTTTCGAGAAATATGGCCCGCCTGTAGAGACGACCTGAGGGTACAGAGACTCAAGCCCACATCGGTCAGGCATCAACCTTGATTCTGCCTTCGCACTGGCTGAGCCACTGAAAAACACGGCTTCAGCACGTACATACAACGCTGCGACCTGCACGGGCACCCCCTGAACGCTCAAGCCTTGTATCAACTGATGCTTACACCACACCGTTTTAAAACGTAACACCAGCGATCAGCGCAATATTGCAGTACGGACGACATTCCCCGGTACGCACAATCGCTTTTGCGCCCAGACACAAGCCCTTAAAGGCATCGTGAGCAAGCATCCGCCTGCCTCCCATCAACCCAAGGCTGGTTTGAGCCTCAATGGCACTGAGCGCAGCACACGGATGTTCAAGCAACTCTTTAGCCAGTACATGGCTTTCAACCTGCATCTCACTCAGGACGATACACAATGTGGTCTCCAGGTCCGGCACTCCACGGGTCAGTGCCAGATCAATCAGCTCAACGCCCTTAGGCACCGGCAAACCGGCATCGGCAATCACCACAATGTCGCCATGTCCCAATGACGCGATCAGCCGTGACAGTTGAATATTCAGCAGGGGTGTCTTTTTCATGACGGTGCGAAACCTAAAACGTCAGCCAACTTTGGAATGGACGGTTGAGCGCCTGAGCACGTGACAGACAAAGCTGCCGCAATTTGTGCAAACCGGATGGCTTGATCTTCACTCTTCCCCCCCGCGAGGGCGGCAGAAAATGCACCAACAAAAGTGTCACCCGCCGCAGTGGCATCGACCGCCTCAACGCTGGGCGCCGAAAAATGCACGGTATCGCGCCCGCTGACGAACAGCGCGCCTTTGGCCCCCAGCGTCACAATCACGTTGCGCGCGCCCGCCTCAATCAGCTTCAAAGCAGCACACTCTGCAGACGCCAGCGAATCAACAACCACGCCACTGAGGGCCTGAGCCTCACTTTCATTGGGGATCAGGTAATCAATAGCCTCAAGCCACTGTGACGGCAACGGCCCGTTAACCGGCGCCGGATTGAGGATTACGGTCTTATTGAGCGCTCGCCCCCGTTTGAGCGTATGGGCAACGGTGTC
The DNA here is from genome assembly GCF_012985745.1 of Pseudomonas sp. WS 5078. Classification (NCBI taxonomy): domain Bacteria; kingdom Pseudomonadati; phylum Pseudomonadota; class Gammaproteobacteria; order Pseudomonadales; family Pseudomonadaceae; genus Pseudomonas; species Pseudomonas sp. WS 5078. Next base: position 166,370 of record NZ_JAAQWX010000008.1, read on the forward strand.
ATAGGGCACCTCGAGCTGGCAGACGATCACCTCTGCCCCCTGCAGCATCGCGTCACATGATTCGATATCGCCAGGTGCCAGGGAAGCGTTGGCGCCCGGCACGACCACAATGGTGTTTTGACTGTTGGCATCCACAACAATCAGGGCAATGCCACTCACACCCCCCGCGACACTCGACACCCCCGAGCAATCAATCTGCTCATCCATAAGACCTGCTCGCAGCTGTTCGCCATAGGCGTCACTGCCCACACGCCCCAGCATCGCGACGCGCGCGCCCAACCGTGCAGCCGCTACCGCCTGGTTGGCGCCTTTACCGCCATGTACCGTTTGCAGTGAATCACCGAAGAGCGTTTCGCCCGGCTGCGGCAACCGCTGCGTTCGTGTGACCAAATCCATATTCAGACTGCCAACCACTACTACATTTGCGTGCATGCTCGACACTCAACCGATGGATTGCTGAAGGCGTTGCCGGGCGATCGCTCGGTACGGCCCGGTGGATTCACGTAGCACTAAACTCGGCGCAACGATTAACTGCTCAACAGATCGCGCGGGCGTTGCAATACGCTGCAACAAAACCCGTGCAGCGGTTTCCCCCAACTGCAGGATTGATTGACCTACCGTCGTCAACGCCGGGTACACATACCGGCTCAGTTGAACATCATCAAAGCCGATGACAGACAGTTGCTGCGGCACCTGAATCTGGCGTTCAGCGGCCGCACGCAAGACACCAATGCCCATCATGTCGTTGCACGCGAACACGGCCGTAGGCGGATCGTCGGTCAACAAGCGATTGGCTGCGACATAACCGCCTGTACAACTGAAATCACTTTCCACCCTCCAGTGCGCCGCAGGCTCGATCCCGGCCTCGTTCAAGGCTCGCAGATACCCGGCCTGTCGCAGCTGCGCCACACTGTTAAGCGCTGGGCCGCCAATACAGGCAATCGCCCGATGACCCAGCTCAAGCAAATGACGGGTCGCTAGGTACGCTCCCTGCTCATGATCGATTCGCACCAGATCGGCGTCGATACCTTCCAGGCTACGGTCAACAATCACCATGGGCGTGCGGACCCCTGATAAACCGCTGGCCAGTCCCAAATCACCGCCCGCAGAAGCAACTACCAGACCGTCCACACGCTTTTCCAGCAACACCCGCAAGTAGTTGCGCTGCTTATCCGGATCGTCGTCGCAATTGCAGAGGATCACGCAGTAGTTATTACGCTCACAGTAATCCTCGATTCCCCGTGCCAACTCGGCGAAGTAAGGGTTGAGACTATTAGCCACCAGCAAACCAATGGTGGCGGTGCTTTTGGCTTTCAGGGAGCGCGCTACAGCGCTCGGTACGTAATCCAGACGCGCAATGGCTTCTTCCACTTTCAACCGCACCGGCTCGCTCACCGGCCGGGTCTTGTTCAGCACATGGGACACCGTTGTGTAGGAGATCCCCGCCATTGCCGCCACATCTTTGATGGTTGCCATTGCTTAATTCCGTCGCCGTGCCCGTTGACTGCGGTAAGTATCCAAAATCACTGCCATCACAATGACAGCACCGGTGATGATACGCTTGGTCGGATCGGTCGCGCCGATCTGCGCTAACCCTGCAGCCAGGACCGAGATAATCAGCACCCCAAAAAACGTGCTGATGATAGAACCGCGGCCGCCCATCAGGCTGGTCCCGCCAATGACCACCGCAGCAATCACTTGCAGCTCCAGCCCGGCCCCCGCGTTAGGGTCTGCGGCCTCCAGACGCGAGATCTGAAATAAGGCTGCCACCCCGGCCAGCAGCCCCATCAGGCTGAATACCAGAACTTTGTAGGGCTTGGGGTTGATGCCGGCCAGGCGGACCGCCTCTTCATTGGTGCCGATTCCGACCAGGTAGCGTCCGAACACCGTGCGGGTCAATATCACCTGCGCGACCACGATGACCAGCAATGCAATGATGAAAGACGGCGCAATGCCAAACGCAATTGGATCGGACAACCAGGCGAACGCGTCGCCAATATAGGCGGTGCGCGATCCGGTCATTTGATAAGCAGCGCCGCGGGCCATTTCCAGCACGCCCAGCGACACGATAAACGAAGGAATGCGCCAAGCGACGGTGATCGACCCCGTGAGCGTACCGACCGCAGCAGCGCAGCCCATGCCCAACAATGCGGCTGGCAAGACACTCCAGCCCCACCCCAGGATCGCCACACTCACCACGGAGGCCGCCAGCGCCAGCACCGAGCCGACGGACAGATCAATGCCGCCGATAATCAAGACAAAGGTCATGCCCACGGAGAGCACCATCAGGTCAGGAATCTGATTGGCCAAGGTGCTCAACGTACCGTAAGAAAAGAAGTGATCGCTCAGACTGGAGAAGAGCACGATCATGGCCAGCAAAGCGCCAGCCAACCCCACGTACGTGCCCATACCGTAAAAACTGTGCGCAGCGTTGCGCGGCGAGGAAGCGGTGTTCATGCAATGTCCTTGGGCGCCACTGACGTCAGTGGTGCATCGTGTGTTTGATAACCGGCAAACGCAGCCGCCAGCAGTTGTTCCTGACTCCAGCTGTCGCGCTCAAAGGTAGCGGTCAAGCGCCCCGCCGACATCACCCCGATGCGGTCACAGATCAGCATCAATTCCCGCAGGTCGCTGGACACCACCACCACTGCCTTGCCCTGTCGGGTCAACTCCGCGAGCAAGCGATAGATATCGAACTTGGCCCCGATATCAATGCCGCGCGTGGGCTCATCAAACAGCAACACAGCGCAGTCGCGCTCAAGCCAGCGGCCGATCACGACTTTCTGCTGATTGCCCCCCGACAATTGCGCGACGATCTGCTCGGGCCCGGCACAGCGAATGCCCATCGCATCGATCTGGCGCCGGGCCAGCGCACGCTCTTGCGCCCCCTTGATGAAACCCGCACGCGACAGCTGTTGCATATTGCCCAAGCCGATATTGGCGCTGATGGGCAAGCTCATCAGCAAACCTTCGCCCTTACGGTCTTCGGTAATCAATGCAATACCGTGCCTGACAGCGTCCATCGGGCTGCAAATAGGCGCGGGTTGCAGGGGGGTGCCCACCGCGACCGTGCCACTGTCAGCGTGGTCGGCGCCATAAATCAGGCGCAACAACTCTGTGCGCCCTGCCCCGATCAGGCCAGATATGCCGAAAATCTCACCCTGGCGGACCTCAAACGACACATCCATAACCTTGGTCCCACGGCCCAGCCCTGAAACCCTCAGCGCAGGCTCCCCCAGAGGGCGCTCACCCATCTCCAGGTGATCGCCCAGCTCGCGCCCGACCATCAAATTGACCAGTTGCTGGCTGTCATAGTTGGCAATGGGCTCGACACACACCAGATGCCCGTCACGCAGCACCGCAATGCGCTGGGCTACCCGTGCCAGCTCTTCGAGCCGGTGAGAGATGTAAACAATCGCTACGCCCCGGGCCTGTAACCGGGTGATCTGGATAAACAACAGCTCGACTTCGCGGGCCGTGAGCATGGCCGTGGGTTCGTCGAGGATCAACACCTGACAGTCGCCAATCAGGTTGCGGGCGATTTCCACCATCTGCTGGTGCCCAACCCCCAACTCACCCACCATTGTGTCGGGATCAATGGCGTCAAGGCCGACCTGTGCCATTGCCTCAATCGCAGCCGTACGCAAGCGCTTGCGGTTGATCCACCCGGCGCTGGCAGGCAGATTGTCGAGAAAGAGGTTTTCCGCCACGGTGAGCGTCGGCAGAAGATTGAGTTCTTGCATCACCATGCGCACACCCAGGCGCTCGGCTTGCGCGCGGCTGCCGGGCGCATAAGGCTGGCCGTTGAAATGCATCTGGCCGGTGGAGGGCATTTCAAGCCCGCCAATGATTTTTGACAAGGTGCTTTTCCCAGCACCGTTCTCCCCCGTCAACGCCAATACTTCGCCGCGATACAGGGTCAGGTCGATCGCACTCAGAACAGGTTGCGCATAGGTTTTACCTATGCCGCGCACTGAAAGCGCCACGCCAGCATCTGGATTTGCCATCAAACATCTCCGGGCACCCGGTCAAACACGCAGGTGCCGAGGGCATGGATAGATTAGGGGGTCGTGATCAGCTCAACCGGCGTGGCAATGACACCGTCTTTTAGTGCGTCGACTGGCGCTTTGCTGATTAGCTTGAGCGCGGTCTGAATCCCAAAGACAGCCTGCTGGGCGGCCGCCTGGTCTGCGGTGGCCAGCACACGACCGTTCTTGAGCATCGGCTTGATGGCATCGATGTTATCGTAACCGACCACCAGCACTTTCCCGGCCTTACCGGCTGCGCGGATGGCCGATACCGCGCCAATCGCCATGCTGTCGTTGCCCGCCAACAGAGCCTTCACGTTTGGATACTCGCTAAGAATCGCAGCGGCCTGCTTGTTGCCCCCTTCGATTTCCCAATTGCCGGACTGCGTGGACACCACCTTGATTTGCGCCGCGTTCATGGCGTCCGTGAAGCCAGCCGTGCGTTGCTGCGCGTTGGTGGTGGTCGAAACACCTTCAATGATGGCCACTTCGTCGCCAGCGTTGAGTTTGCTCGCCAGGTACTCACCCACCTTGCGCGCGCCAGCCCGGTTATCAGGCCCTACAAACGGAACATCCATCTTCTTACTTTTAAGCACTTGCGGGTCGAGCTGGTTATCGATGTTTACCACGACAATCCCGGCATCCTGGGCTTTTTGAAGGGCGTTGATCAACGCCTTGGAATCAGCCGGAGCGATCACCAGACCATCGACTTGGGCAACGATCATCTGATTGATGATGTCTAACTGCCCCTGCGTATCGGTTTCGTTTTTGATGCCGTTGGAAATCAACACAAAATCAGCCGGGTGCTGTTTTTGATAATCCTCGGCACCCTTGGTCATGGTGACAAAAAACTCATTGGCCAATGACTTCATGACCAGTCCGATTTTTGGGGGGGTGGGAGAGTCGGCGTGCGCAAGCGGAAGGGAAAACGAGGCCGCTGCAAACAAGGCGACGGCGAGCAAGCGTCCAGCAAAGGGCAGCTTCATGGGAGTACTCCGATCTTATGATTATTGTGAGCAACATCCTGTTTGCACGGGCTGCCAACGCATTGACAGAGTCGCTTGACCGGAAGCCGTGAAGGCACTCAAGTCAGCGAAAAAAAGACCGCGCAAACGTTTGCTTGAACCTCACTATGAAAACGCGTCTGGCATTTGTCAATCACAAAAATCGGCGCCATTAAACCGACGAATGGACGACTTTCCGTACGAAAAGTTACCTCTAAATTCGGCAACCCGTCTCCAAAAACCTGAACAATCACTCTATTTTTAATTTTTATTCATATAAATCAATTACTTATAAAAACTCAAAGCGATCCGATCTGGCTGGCACAAAATATGCCTTTATATGACCAGCATGTGGCCAGTGGATGGCACGTGCCGTGCTAGGTGTATGTGCATCAGCACTCTCATCATTAAGAGAGAACATAATGAAAAAAGCTGTGTTGAAATCCATTGTTCCGGGCGCTTTGGCCCTTTTGCTGGTCATGCCAACCGTTCACGCACAAGAAGCCGCTGCCAAGCCGAATGTGATCATTCTGGCCACCGGCGGCACCATCGCAGGCGCAGGCGCCAGCGCTGCCAACAGCGCAACCTACACCGCTGCCAAAGTGGGCATCGATCAACTGATCGCAGGTGTGCCCGAGTTGAGCCAGTTGGCCAACGTGCGTGGCGAACAAGTGATGCAGATCGCCTCTGAAAGCATCACCAACGACAACCTGTTGCAATTGGGCCGCCGTGTTGCCGAACTGGCCGACAGCAAAGACGTCGATGGCATCGTGATCACTCACGGTACCGACACACTGGAAGAGACCGCCTACTTCCTGGACCTGGTTGAAAAGACCGACAAGCCAATCGTGGTGGTGGGCTCGATGCGTCCGGGCACCGCAATGTCCGCTGACGGCATGCTGAACCTGTACAACGCCGTTGCTGTAGCAGGCAGCAAAGAAGCCCGTGGCAAAGGCGTTCTGGTCACCATGAACGACGAGATCCAGTCGGGCCGCGATGTCAGCAAAATGATGAACATCAAGACCGAAGCGTTCAAAAGCCCATGGGGCGCATTGGGCATGGTGGTTGAAGGCAAATCCTACTGGTTCCGCTTGCCTGCCAAGCGTCACACCATGGACTCTGAGTTCGACATCAAGAACATCAAGAGCCTGCCAAACGTGGGTATCGCCTACTCGTACGGCAACGTTGATGACACCGCCTACAAGGCACTGGCTCAATCCGGCGCCAAGGCCATCATTCACGTCGGCACCGGCAACGGCTCGGTTTCGTCCCGCGTAGTGCCGACCCTGCAAGCATTGCGTAAAGACGGCGTACAGATCATCCGTTCTTCCCACGTGAACGCTGGTGGTTTCGTACTGCGTAACGCAGAGCAACCTGATGACAAAAACGACTGGGTCGTTGCACACGACCTGAACCCACAAAAAGCCCGCATCCTGGCCATGGTCGCCCTGACCAAAACCCAGGACAGCAAAGAGCTGCAGCGGATTTTCTGGGAATACTAAGTCACTCGGATTCCTTACCGTGTGAGCATTATAAAAGCCAACTGACACCGTTATGTCAGTTGGCTTTTTTGTGAGAGCGCGATTCAGTGCGTTGCCACGGCATCCATCTTTTGGCGCAGGCTCAGCGGGCGCATGTCCGTCCACACCTCTTCGATGTAGGCCAGGCATTCCGGCTTCAGGCCGCTCTTGCCCACGGCACGCCAGCCGTTCGGAATGGCTTTGTAGTCAGGCCAGATCGAATACTGGTCCTCGTGGTTCACCACCACCTGAAAAAGAATATCGTCGCGGTCAAATACTGAACTCATGTGCGGGTCTCCATCGCATTAGGCAGGCTGCGCCAACACGCGCAGCAGGGGTCATAGAACAAACGAGCGACCATCACCGGGAATTAGAGCCGGGCGATGGCAGCCGCCAAGGCATTGCCAAAAATGGCAGCCACTTGATCGATCTCGGCGCCGGTGATGATCAGCGGGGGCAGGAACCGCACCACACTGCCGTGGCGCCCCCCCAGCTCCAGAATCAACCCGCGCTTGAGGCACTCACGCTGCACCAACGGCGCCAGACGGCCGAATGCTGGCGGGTGGCCCAATGCGTCAGGCATGCCAGTCGGGTCAACCAGTTCCACACCCAGCATCAGCCCGCGCCCCCGAACGTCACCCACTTGCGGGAAGTCGCGCTGCAAGAGGTGCAAGTGCTCACTCAGCCGCTCACCCATGGCTGTCGCATGCGCTGCCACATGATGTTCCTTGAGGTAGCGCATCACGGCACTGCCCGCGGCCATGGCCATCTGATTACCGCGGAAAGTACCGGCATGGGCGCCAGGCAGCCAAGTGTCGAGCCACTGGCGATAGACCACCACCGCTAACGGCAAGCTGCCACCAATGGCCTTGGACAGCACCACCACATCAGGCACGATGCCAGCATGCTCAAAGGCAAACATCTTGCCGGTGCGGGCGAAACCGCTCTGAATTTCATCAACGATCAAAGCCACCCCGGCCTGTTCCGTGATGCGCCGCAGCCCCCGCAGCCAGTCCAGGTCGGCCGGAATCACGCCCCCCTCGCCCTGCACCACTTCTACAATCACGGCAGCAGGCAACTGCACACCGGCTTCCGGATCACTGAACAGGGTGTGCAGGTAACTCAAATTGGCCTTGACCCCTTGCTCCCCCCCGAGGCCAAACGGGCAACGGTAATCGTAGGGATACGGCATGAATTGCACGCCATTACCCAACAAGGCGGCCATGGGCTGCTTCGGGCCAAGGCTGCCCATCAGGCTCAAGGCACCCTGACTCATGCCGTGATAGCCGCCCTGAAAGGAAATCACCGTGTTGCGCCCGGTGGCCGTGCGCACCAGCTTCAACGCAGCTTCCACCGCGTCGGTGCCTGTAGGGCCACAAAACTGGATTTTCGCTTCTTGGGCCAAGGCGTCCGGCAAGAGGCCAAACAAGTCTTGCACAAACTGATCCTTGACCGGCGTGGTCAAGTCCAGCGTATGCAAAGGCAGCCCCTCGTCCAGCACCCGGCGGATCGCCTCGATCACCACAGGATGGTTATGCCCGAGCGCCAACGTGCCCGCGCCTGCCAGGCAGTCGATGAAACGTCGGCCTTCCACGTCCTCGACATACAACCCCTTGGCGCGCTTCAACGCGAGCGGGATACGTCGCGGATAACTGCGCGCATTGGATTCTTGACGGCTCTGGCGGGCCAGCAAGGGAGATTCTTCAAATCGATACAGCGTTTCGGTCGTACTGACCCGAACCGGCTGATTGTCGACAAGACTGGTAGCGACTGACATTTGCGGGACCCTCAATGCGCTGAAGAGATTGACCAACACTGCTGACCTGCGAGGACTTTCGCGGTACGAATAATCGCTGCAGGCTTTCCTGCTTTGGAAACGCATTGGCAGGGCCCGGATTTAGAGGTGAATCGCAGAATCCCCGCGCTATGGATCGCTAAAACGACAAAGGGGATGGCACCTTGCAGGCCATCCCCTTTGTTTCAAACAGCAGCACACTGCGCGTTATTGCACAGGCTTAGTGACCTGCTGCTTGTTGCGCACGATAGACCGGTAGGCCAGCCCTAACAGCAGGAACCAGCCCGGCACTGCGTACAACGCCTGCCGCGTGTCGTCCTCCAGCGCCAACAACACCAAAATGAACGCGAAGAACGCCAGACACACCCAGACCATCACTTTGCCGCCCGGCATCTTGTAACGCGATGCCTGATGCAAGTCTGCGCGTTGTTTGCGATAGGCCAGGTACGACAACAGAATCATCGACCAGACAAACATGAACAGGGTCGCAGACACCGTGGTGATCAGGGTGAAGGCTTGCATCAGGTTAGGGATCAGATAAATCACCAACGCCCCGGCCAGCAGGCAAATGCAAGAAAAAATCAGCCCGTTGGATGGCACGGCACGTTGCGACAGGTGCTTGAATTTCTGCGGTGCGTCACCTTCCAGCGCCAGGCCGTAGAGCATACGGCTGGTGGAAAACACACCGCTGTTGGCCGACGAAGCAGCCGAGGTCAACACCACGAAGTTGATGATTCCTGCCGCAGCCGGAAGCCCCGCCAGCACGAACAACTCAACAAAAGGGCTTTTGTCCGCCACCACGTCGCGCCACGGGGTAACAGCCAAAATCGCAATGAGCGCGAACACGTAGAACATGATGATCCGCAGCGGGATCGAATTGATCGCGCGGGGCAAATTACGCTCGGGATCTTTGGTCTCGGCCGCAGTGGTGCCCGCCAGCTCGATACCGACAAACGCAAATACGGCGATCTGGAACCCGGCAAAGAAGCCCATCAGGCCATGGGGGAACATCCCGCCGTCATTCCACAGGTTACTCAGCGTGGCGGCGTGCCCCGCAGGCGACTGATAGGCCGTTACCACCATGTACAAGCCGGTGCACACCAACGCGCAAATGGCGACGATTTTGATCATGGCAAACCAGAATTCCAGCTCACCGAACATCTTCACGGTGATCAGGTTCAGCGACAGCAGCAACGCCACGCACCCGACAGCAGGCATCCATAAGGGGACGCCCGGAAACCAGAATTGGGTGTACCCGGAAATCGCGACTACATCCGCAATGCCCGTGACGATCCAGCAAAACCAATAAGTCCAGCCCATGAAATAACCGGCCATCGGCCCCAGCAGGTCCGCCGAGAAATCAATGAACGATTTGTACTTGAGGTTGGATAACAGCAACTCACCCATCGCGCGCATGACAAAAAACAGCATGAAGCCAATGATCATGTACACAAAAATGATCGAGGGGCCCGCCAGGCTGATGGTTTTGCCCGACCCCATGAACAGGCCGGTGCCGATGGCGCCGCCAATGGCGATCAGTTGAATGTGGCGGTTGGACAGACTGCGCTGGAGTTCGTGAGGTTCACCGACAGGCGGGTGATCAAACGCTGAATCCTTCAATGTTTTTTTACCTTGCAAGTGGATTTTTCTTATAGGTGGAGTTGACTTAACCCCCTCATAAACCGAGAGGTACTTTAAAGGCGACGCGCAGGCAAAACACTGAGCTGCATCAGTGCTTGCCGGACTGTCCTGCAGACAGGAAGGATCATGAAAAAGCGGCCTTACTGGCCGCTTTCAGTTTGCAAGGGCATGCGCAACTCAACCCGCAGCCCGTCGGGCTGACTGTCAAAGCTCAACCCACCGGCGCAGCGCTCGACAATGGCCTGCACGATGGCCAGCCCCAACCCGCAGCCGTTGCTGTTGTCGTGACGCCAAAAACGTTGGGTCATGTGCTGCAAGGTCTCAGGCGAAATGCCGGGGCCGTGATCGCGGACGACAAAATACACATCTGTGGCCACTACGCGAAGTGTCAATTCGACGCGGGTATCGGCCGATGTATGCCGCAGGGCGTTCTCAAGCAAGTTGCGCAAAGCTGCAATGGCCAGCACGGACGGCACTTTAAGCGGGGTCTCGGGCAGATTCGCGGGCACATTCAGGACAATGCGATCCGCCGCCCCGCTGGCCGCATCATGAATGGCCAGACGCGCCACCTGCTCGGGCGAGCATTGGACACCGTCATCGAATGACAAACTGCCTTCGACCCTGGCCAGCAACAGCAGTTGCTCAAGGGTACGGTGCAAGCGGTCGGCCCCGGCTTCAGCGTGGGCCAGCGATTGCTCGCGGGCAGCGCCCTCGGTCATGCGTGCCACTTGCAGGTGGGTTTTAATTGCCGTCAGCGGGCTGCGCAACTCGTGCGCGGCATCGCCGGTCAAACGCCGCTCGCGCTCAATGGCCTTGGCGATACGGGCCAGTAACTGGTTTTGTGAATCGAGTAACGGTTGCAATTCGCTGGGCAGCGGGCTGATTTGCAAAGGCTGCAACGAATCGGCATCGCGGCGCATCAGGGCATCACGCATCCGTTTGAGCGGTGCCAACCCTTGCCCGATGCCCAGCCACAGCAGTAATAAACAGCCCACCAACGCCATGCCCACAGGCACTGAAGCCGCCAGCAGCACTGACAGATTCAACGCCTCCCGCTCCACCTGACGATCGGCTGTGGTGATGCGCAGGTCGCCACGGTCCAGGGTAAAGGTGCGCCAGGCGGCACCGTCGATGATTTGATCGCGAAAACCGGTGGATTCGGACTGCATCGGCTGATCCGGGTTGTTATGGCTGCGGGCCAGAATCTCCCCCCGCAAGGAGCTGACCTGACAGGCCATGCCACCGGGGATGGTCAGTTGTTCAGCGCTGAAATGCGTGCCCTCGCCTTTTACCGGCAATTGCGGCAATTGCTCCAGCAGCCCGGCGACCATCCGTGCAGAGGCCACAAGCCGCTGATCGAGGGAAAACATCATTTGTTGACGCAGATCGCTGAGCATCCATGCCGCCGCGAGCATCCAGATCAAGATGAACGCCGAACCAATGGTCAGGCTTAACCGCAGGCGCAGGCTCATCATGCCTCGGGCTCGTTGCCATCGGCCGGACCCAGGCGATAGCCAAGACCACGCACGGTTTCGACGATGCCATTACCCAATTTGCGGCGCAGGTGGTGGATATGAACGTTCAAGGCGTTGCTCTCCAGCTCGTCACTGAACCCGTAAATACTGTCTTTGAGTTGCTCGGTCGACAGCACCCGCCCCCGGTTATGCAGCAAGGCTTGTAACAACGCCTGCTCGCGGCGCGACAGGTCCACGGGCTTGCCCCCCAACAACGTGGCGCGGCTGCTGGGGTCGTAGGTCAGGCGGCCATGCTCGATGAGGTTGACGCTACGCCCCGCCACACGGCGCAGCAGCGTGTGCAGGCGCGCGGCCAGTTCGCGCAGGTCGAATGGCTTGAGCAGGTAATCATCGGCGCCAGCCTGCAGGCCATCCACCCGGTCGGTCACCGCATCCCGCGCAGTCAATACCAGGACCGGCAGCTCAAAGCCCTGCTGGCGCAATTGTTGCAGCAGCTTGAGCCCGTCCTCATCCGGTAACCCGAGGTCCAGCACCATGGCATCGAACGCGGCGGCCTTGAGCATCGCGCGCGCCTTGCCAGCGGTGTTCACGTGCTCAACCGTCATGCCCTGAGCCGTCAGCCCGGCCACAATGCCGCTGGCAATCAGTTCATCGTCTTCGCAAACCAATACGTGCATGCAGATACCCGCGTAAAGAGACCAATTTAAGGGCGCTGGGATTAAGGCCCGATTATGCCGTTTTTAACACTCGGTTAATCAAGTGCCGCCAAGGTAGCGTCAATTCGAACATCCAGGGTTTGGCGCATGCCTCAGTTGATTGTGTTTTTTTTCCTGCTACTCACGGGTTTGAGTCAGGCGTACGCCAGTGACAACCCATTTGAACAAAAGGCTGATTTCCTGCCGGCTAACCAAGCATTTGTGTTCACGTCCGAGCCTTTGCCTTCAGGTGAAACCCGGCTGCAATGGCAAATCACCAATAAATACTACTTGTACAAAAAACGCTTCAAGTTCGAAGGACTGGATGCCGCGCATCTGCCGGTACTGCCTGAAGGGCAAGCACACAGCGACGAATTTTTCGGCGCCACGCAGGTGTACCGCGACTACCTGGAGCTGCTGATCCCGGCAGGTGCCAGCGGTCAGGTCAACGTCAGTTGGCAAGGTTGTGCGGACGCCGGGCTGTGCTACCCGCCACAAAGTCAGACGCTGGACCTGGGTGGCACGCAGGCGGTTGTCGAGCAGGGGCAGGCCCAGGATCAGTCACTGGCCGCCAGCTTGCAGCAACGCTCGCTGGGCTGGAGCCTGTTGCTGTTTTTCGGACTCGGCCTGCTGCTGGCTTTCACCCCGTGTTCATTGCCCATGCTGCCGATTCTCGCCGGGCTGGTGGTCGGTAGCAGCGCGGGCCCAGGCCGTGGCTTTGCGGTTGCCGGCAGTTATGTCATCAGCATGGCGCTGGTGTATGCCGGCCTCGGCGTGCTGGCCGCGCTGCTCGGTGCCAATTTGCAAGCGCTGTTGCAACAACCCTGGCTGCTGGGCAGTTTTGCTGCGCTGTTTGTCGTGCTTGCTTTGCCGATGTTCGGTTTTTTCGAACTGCAATTGCCTGCGGCGCTGCGTGATCGTCTGGAAACCGCCGGACGCGGGCGCAAAGGTGGCAGCTTGATCGGGGCCGGTGTCCTCGGTGCCCTTTCCGGCTTGCTGGTCGGGCCGTGCATGACCGCTCCGCTGGCCGGCGCCTTGCTCTACATCGCGCAAAGCGGCAATGCCGTGCAAGGGGGCCTGGTGCTGTTCACCATGGGCGTCGGTATTGGCATGCCGTTGTTGCTGCTGGTCACGGTCGGCAGTCGCTTCCTGCCCAAGCCAGGGGCCTGGATGAACCTGATGAAGGGTCTGTTTGGCTTCCTGTTCCTGGGCACCGCGCTGCTGCTGGTGCGCCCGGTGCTGGATGAATCGCTGTGGCTGGCCTTGTGGGGCGTGCTGTTGCTAATCGTGGCAGGCAGCCTGTGGCAACAGGCGCAACAGTATTTGCGCGTGAAAGCGCTGTTTGCGCCCCTGGGCCTGCTGGCGGGGCTGTGGGGCAGTCTGATGCTGATCGGCGCCGCGGGCGGCAGCACCGACCCTTGGCAGCCGATGCAGGTGTACACCGCAAAAACAGTGGCCGGCAGCCCTTCACAAGCGGCCCACGACGCGTTCATCACAGTCAACAACTTGCCTGACCTGGAGCGCGAACTGGTAGCCGCCAAGGCGCAGGGCCAATGGGTGATGCTCGACTACTACGCGGACTGGTGCGTGTCCTGCAAAGTGATGGAGAAAAAAGTGTTCGGCCAACCGCAGGTCATGCAAGCCCTGCAAGGTGTGCGTTTGTTGCGTCTGGACGTGACCGACGATACTGTCGCCAGCCGCGACCTGCTCAGCCGTTATCACGTACCCGGCCCCCCTACGTTTATCTGGATCGGGCCGAACGGGGTTGAGCGTCGCGCCCAGCGCATCACGGGCGAAGTGAGCGCCGAGACCTTTTTGAATAACTGGCAATCCACCCGGGAACTCCACTAAATGCTGACCCTGACCATCGGTTCGTTTGCACTGGCAATCAACCACCTGTTGCTGATCCTGGCCCTCGCTCTGGCGACGCTGGTGGGTTGGCGGGTGGCCAAACGCGGCGGCGAAAACCCTGAGTCAGTGCTGTTCAGCCTGTTCCTGATGGGCTTGCTCGCGGCGCGTATCGGTTTTGTCATCGCCTACTGGCGCTACTTCCAACAGGACCCGCTGCAAATGCTTGACCTGCGCGATGGCGGCTTCCTGGCGTGGACAGGCTTAGTGGCGGTGCTGGTGGGCGCTGTAATCTGGGGCTGGCGCCGCACGGGCTTGCGACGCCCCCTGGGCTGGGGAATAGCCAGTGGCCTGGCATTCTGGCTACTGGCCAGCTTGGCCTCGAACCTGTACGAAAAAGGCACGCAATTACCTGACATCGTACTGCGCAACGCCAATGGCGAATCTGTCCAACTGGACAGTTACAAAGGCGGCCCGCTGGTGATCAATTTGTGGGCCACCTGGTGCCCGCCTTGCCGCCGCGAAATGCCGGTATTGCAGAACGCGCAGCATGCACACGAAGGCGTGACGTTCCTCTTCGTCAATCAGGGCGAGAGCATGCAGAGTGTCAGCACCTTCCTCGAAACTCAGGGCCTGAACTTGAGCAATATTCTGTTCGACAGTGGTGGCCAGTTGGGGCAGAAAGTCGGCTCCATGGCGTTACCCACTACACTGTTCTACAACGCGGACGGCCGCCTGTTGGCCAGTCATTTGGGCGAGTTGTCCGAAGCCAGCCTGGCGCGCGCCCTCGAGACTTTTGATCCACCTATTTCACCGTCAGCCCGCCCGGGCGACCCTGCAAGGAATACCCAATGCGTAACCGCACACTGTTAAACCTGAGCACGACCGCCCTGCTTGGCGCGGCCCTGCTGCAATCGCCGTTGTTGCACGCCGAAGAACTGCCACCGGCAATCAAGAAAATCGAAGCCAAGGGCGCGAAAATCGTCGGCAGTTTTGATGCGCCAAGTGGCCTGCGCGGGTATGCCGCGCAGTATCAGAACCGCGGCATGGCGCTGTACCTGACCAAAGATGGCAACGTGCTGGTAGGTAATTTGTATGACGCAAACGGCAATGACCTGAGCCTCGCGCCGCTGCAAAAGATGGTGTACGAACCGATGGCCAAGGAAGTCTGGGCCAACATGGAGAAAACCCACTGGATTGCCGACGGCAAAAAAGACGCACCGCGCATCGTGTATCTGTTCAGCGACCCCAACTGCCCGTACTGCAACATGTTCTGGGAGCAAGCCCGTCCGTGGGTGGACGCGGGCAAGGTGCAATTGCGCCACATCATGGTCGGCATCATCCGTGAGGACAGTCCAGGCAAGTCCGCCGCTCTGCTCGCCGCCAAAAACCCGCAGCAAGCCCTTCACGACCACGAAAAAGCCGGCAAGGCCAGCACCCTCAAGGCACTGGGCAGCATCCCGGCTGACGTGCAGGCCCAGCTCGACGCCAACATGCAACTGATGTCGGAACTGGACGTGGCAGCGACCCCGGCGATTTTCTACCTCGACGAACAGGGCAACCTGCAACAGCAGCAAGGTGCGCCGTCGCCGGAAAAACTGGCGAAAATCCTCGGCCCGAAATAACCCCCTGTCAGGCCCGTGCCGGTGACACGCACGGGCCTGAACGTTGATTACAGTCCTTCCAGTTCCGCCATCAAGTCACTCAGACGATCAACCTTCTCTTCATTGATCTCGCTGTCTTCCAGCCCCTGGATGTACTGCGCCAGTGCCTGTACGCAACTGCACTCAAACATCGCCCGCAATGGCACGTTACGTTGCAACACCTTCTGCACCCGTGACGCAATTTGCGTGGCCAGCAGCGAATGCCCGCCCAATTCGAAGAAGTTGTCGGTGATCCCCACCCGGTCCACCTGCAACACCTCAGCCCAAATATCGGCCAGGGTCTGCTCCAGTTCTGTACGCGGCGCCACGTAATCTTCGCGCGGCTGTTGGCCGATCTCGAGTGCGGGCAGCGCTTTGCGGTCCAGCTTGCCGTTGGCATTGAGTGGCATCCGCTCCAGCCACGTCCAGTGCAGCGGCACCATGTACTCCGGCAGTTCGGCACGCAGACGTCGCTTGATGTGCTCCAGACGCTCGCCATGACTCAGCGCCGAAGGTGCGGCCACCAAATAGCCCACCAGGTACCTGCCATTGGCACCCTCCTGCACGCCAACCGCTGCGTCACGTACATGCGGCTGTTCATGCAGCCGCGCTTCAATTTCCCCCAGCTCGATACGGTAACCGCGAATTTTTACCTGATGGTCGATGCGCCCCACGTATTCCAGCACCCCGTCCATGCGACGACGGGCCAGGTCGCCGGTGCGGTACAACCGCTCACCCGGCGCGCCATACGGGTTCGGCACAAAAGCCGTGGCGGTGCGCAGCGGATCACTCACGTAACCGCGCCCCACCCCGGTGCCCGCCACACACAACTCGCCCACGGCGCCCAGCGGCACCAGTTGCAAGGCGCTGTCCAGCACATACAAACGGTTGTTGTCGGTCGGCGTGCCGATCGGCAAATAGCTGCCTTGGGTCGACGCCTGATCGACACGGAAGAACGCCACGTCGTCAGAACACTCAGCCGGACCATAGGCGTTGACCAGCCCGATCCCCGGGTACCGCGCCAGCCATTGCTGGGCCAGTTCGGGCGGCATCGCCTCACCCGTCGGCAACATCCAGCGCACACTATCGAGCGGCACGGGCTCCTGCGCCAGCATCCCCTGAATCAGCGACGGCACGCTTTCCAGCACGCTGATGCGCTGCGCAGTGACCTGCGCCAACAATGCCTGCGGGTCATGGGCAAGGGTGTTCGGCACGATAGCCACCTGGGCACCAAACAACGGTGCGGCCAGGAACTGCCAGACCGAGATGTCAAAGCTTTGCGAGGCGGTCTGGGCAATCACGTCCCGCCCGGTCAGTTGCAGGTACGGCACTTTACTCAATTGGTTGTTGAGCATGCCGCGCTGTTCCACCATCACGCCTTTGGGCAAACCGGTCGAGCCCGAGGTGTAGATGACGTACGCGAGGTGGTCCGGCTGGCTGTAAACCTGCGGATTATGCTCAGCGAGCGCCGCGGCTTGTACCTCCTCCCACACCAGCAGGCGCGGACGGACCGGGCACCCGGCGTCGTCGATCAACCCTTGCGCCTGTTCCCGGCACGCTTGGGTGCACACCAGTAATGGCGCGCGACTGAGGTCAAGGATGCGGCTCAGACGAGCACCCGGCAGCCCCGGGTCCAGCGGCAAATAACCGGCCCCGGCCTTGAAGCTGCCGATAATCATGCCCAGCAACGGCAAGCCGCGCTCAGCCAGCAACGCCACAGGTTGGTCTGGGCGCACACCGGCAGCGATCAGGGCATGCCCCAGGCGATTGCTGGCCGTATTCAGCTCGCGGTAGCGCCATTGCTCATCCAGACAAGTGGCCACAATACGCTCGGGGTGCGCCGCCACCTGTGCTTCAAACAAGGCGACATAGCTCTGCTCCAGCGGGTAGTCGCACTGGCTCTGGTTGCAGCCGTCGATCAGGAAGGCGCGCTCACTGTCGTCCAGCAAGGGCAACTGCGCCATGTCCCCTTCCAGCCCGTCCATCAACGCCAACAGCAGGCGCTTGAAGTGCGCCAACAACCGTTCGACGCTGCTGCGCTCGAAGTAGCGCTGGTCATAGGACAGGTGCAGGCCCAAGTCATCACCGGGGTAACACACGGCTGTCAGCGGGAAGTTGGTATGGGTGCGGCCTGAGTCCGAGGTTGCCTTGAGGCGCTGCGCCCGGTCCATGACCGACATGTCCACGGGCGCGTTCTCGAACACGAACAAACTGTCGAACAGCGGCTGGCCCTTTGGCAGCTCACTGCGCTCCTGAATCGTCACCAGTGGCAAGTATTCGTACTCGCGCAGCTCCATGTTGTGCGCCAGCAGATCGCTCAACCATTGACGCACGCTCAGCGCCTGCCCGTCCTCCGGCATCTGCACCCGCAGGGCCACGCTGTTAATGAACAACCCGACCGTCTGCTGCATCTGCGGCAACGCCACCGGGCGTCCGGCCACAGTGACGCCGAACAACACGTCACGCTCGCCGCTGAACCGGCGCAGCACCAATGCCCAGGCCGCCTGAGCAAAGGTGTTGATGGTCAATTGATGCTGTTGCGCCAGCTCCCTCAGCCGCACGCCGTCCTGCACCTCAAGCCGGGTATAGCAATCACCCACCAGCATGCCGCCGCTGTCGCCTGCATGCTCGCGCAGGAAAGGACGGTCGCTCGGGATGTACGTGGTGTGTTCAAAGCCTTGCAAGTTACGCTGCCACCATTGGTTGGCCTGTTGCAGGTTTTGCTGTTGCAACCAGCCAATGTAGTCGCGGTAGCGCGGCGCCAGCGCCAGTTGTGGCGCTCGGTCCTCGCCTAGCGCGCTGTAGATTTCGAAGAAATCGCTCATTAGCAATGAGCGGCACCATGCATCGATCAGGATGTGGTGGTTGCTCATCATGAACCAGTAGCGCGCCTCCCCGACCCGAATCAGGCGCAGGTGGAACGGCGCCTGGTTGAGCAAGTCGAAACCGGCTTCACGTTCTTGCTTGAGCAACGCTTGCAGCCGCGCTTCGTGGCCTTCCTGCGGCGCATCGCTCCAGTCCTGATAGTCCACGGCGGTGGCGCCGGGACGATGAATGATTTGCAGCATGTGCTCACCGGCGTTCCAGCAGAACGAAGCACGCAGTGCTTCGTGCCGCGCGACCACGGCTTGCCAGGCCCGGGCAAAACGTTGCGGGTCCAGCACACTGTTGATGCGGTAGCGGTCCTGCATGTAATACAACCCGGTGCCCGGCTCCAGCAAGGTGTGCAACAGCATGCCTTCCTGCATGGGGGTCATCGGGTACACGTCTTCGATGCACTCGGCGGGCACCGGCAGCGCGTCCAACTGCGCCTGAGTGAGCGCGGCCAGCGGGAAGTCCGACGGCGTCAGGCCCCCGGCACCGTCGCTCACACAATGCGCAATCAGCGCCTCAAGCTCGCGCAGGTAGGCCTGCGCCAGCGACTGCACGGTGGTCGTGTCATAGCGGTCAGCGCTGAAGGTCCAGCGCAGCAGCAGCTCGCCGCCGTAGACCTGACTGTCGATGCTCAACTCGTTGGGCAACGGCGCCTGCGGGTCATGGGCCGCCCCAACCGGTTCATCCAGCGGCCGGAATAACGCATCGCTGGCAAAACTCTGATCGAACTGACCCAGGTAATTGAACGTCACCGCCGCTTCCGGCAATGCGGCCAGTGCCTGCCGGGTCGCGCTGTCGGTCAGGTAACGCAGCACGCCATAGCCCAGGCCCTTATGCGGCACGCTGCGCAGGTGTTCCTTGATGGCCTTGATCGAAGCGCCCTGATCGTCGCTCAGCGGCGGGGTCAGGCGCACCGGGTAGGCACTGGTGAACCAGCCCACGGTGCGGCTCAGGTCGATACCGTCGAACAGGGTTTCACGCCCGTGGCCTTCCAGTTGCACCAACGTCGAGGGTTGCCCCGTCCAGCGGCACATGACCCGTGCCAGCGCAGTCAGCAACAGGTCATTGACCTGCGTGCGGTACGCGCCGGGCGCGTGTTGCAGCAATTGACGGGTACGCTCGGCATCCAGCCGTACGCTGACAGTCTGCGCGTGCAGGTATTGCCTGCTGCCCTGCGGCCGGGCGCACGGCAACACGACCGGTGGCCCGTTAAGTTGCCGTTGCCACTGCCCCAACTCTTCGCGCAGCGCATCGCTGCTGGCATAGGCCTGCAAACGTTCGGCCCAGGCACGGAAGGCGCTGGTCTTGGCGGGCAAATTCAGGGGTTGATGCGCCGCCAGTTGGCGGTAAACCGTTTGCAGGTCGTCCAGCAGCACCCGCCAGGACACACCGTCGATGGCCACGTGGTGAATCACCAGCAGCACGCGCTGCTCACCGTGCGGCCCGTTGAGCAGCAATGCGCGCAGCAATGGCCCGTCCTCCAGCGTGAGGCTGCGCTGGGCGTCGTCAAACAGTGCTTCGCTGGCGCGCCAGTCAGTCACATCGGCCTGCCACAACACACCGTGATCGGCATCGCCCCGGTATTCGGCGCGCCATTGCCCGGCACGGTGCTCAAAACCCAGGCGCAAGGCATCGTGATGCACCAGCAATGCCACCAGTGCCTGTTCAAGCAGCTCGGGTTCAAGGCGCAGGGTCGGCTGCAACAGCACTGACTGGTTCCAATGCTCGCGGTGCGGCATAGGGGTATCGAAGAACCAATGCTGGATCGGGGTCAACGCCGATTCGCCCGTGAGCTGTCCTTGCTCAGCGGTGGTCTGCTCGCAACGGGTGGCCACGCTCGCCAACGCGTGCACGGTTTGATGCTGGAACAAATCCCGCGGGCTGAAATGGATGCCCAGCTGCCGCGCCCGGCTGACCACCTGAATCGACAGGATCGAGTCGCCACCCAACTCAAAGAAGTTGTCATTGAGACCGACCTGCCCGAGGTTCAGCACATCACACCAGACCTGCGCCAAGCGCTGTTCCAGCGGGTTGCTCGGGGCCACGTACTGCGCACGGTTGAGCTCAGGGTCCGGGGTCGGCAAGGCGTGCCGGTCCAACTTGCCGTTGGCGGTCAGCGGCATGTTGGCCAGCAGCATCATATGAGTCGGCACCATGTAATCGGGCAACTGCGCCTTGAGCCGGGCTTTCAGCCCTTCGCGCAAGGCCGCGTGCTGCGCGTCCTCCGGGGGCGCTGCGTCGCACACCAGGTACGCCGCCAGCTGTTTGCCGCCGGGCATGTCCAGCGCCAGCACCACCGCTTGGCGCACGGCCGGGTGTTCCAGCAGGCGACTTTCGATTTCCCCCAGCTCGATGCGGAAACCCCGGATTTTGACCTGATGGTCGACCCGACCCACATATTCGACCAGCCCGTCAGCGCGTTGGCGCACCCGATCGCCGGTGCGGTACAGCCGTCCGCCCTCGTCAGAAAACGGGTCGGCCACAAAGCGTTCGGCGGTCATGGCCGGGCGCTGGTGATAGCCTTGTGCCAAACCGGCACCTCCCACGTACAGCTCGCCGATGGCGCCCTGCGGCACCCGCGCCAGCCCGGCGTCGAGGATGTACGCCACGCGGGCGCCGATCGCCCGGCCGATCGCCACACTGCCCGCCCCGTCTTCCAGGTGCTCAGGCGCCAGACTGGCCAGCGGCATGACCACGGTTTCTGTTGGGCCATAGGCGTTGAAAAACTGTTGCGGCTGGAACGCGGCCCGAATGCGTTGCAAATGCTCACCCGTCAAGGCTTCGCCGCCCGTGATGCACAGGCGCACCGGCAAGGTCTGCTGCTGCGTCGCCAGCCACTGCGCCAGCTGGCTGCCATAGCTGGGGGTGAACCCCAAAATATTGACCTGCTGCTCGCGTATCAGCTGGCAAATTGCCTGAGCGTCCCACTGCCCCTGAGCGCGCAACACCACCCGCGCACCGCTGAGCAACGGCACCAGCAAGCGCTCGGTCGCCGCATCAAAGTTGATGGAATAAAAATGCAGTTCACAGTCGTCCGGGCGCATACCGAAGGTGTCAATCACCGCGCGGCAATGCATGGCGATTTCACCGTGGGACACCACCACACCTTTAGGCTGGCCAGTGGATCCGGAGGTGTAAATGAGGTAAGCCTGATGCTGCGCCAGGCTAATCAGTGGCAGCTCGGCTGCCGGGTACGCCGCCAGTTGCGCGCCGTCTTCCTCTGCACACCAGCGCGCCACGCCTTGAGGCAAAGGCCCCAGTGCGTCAAACAACGCGCGGTGGCTGAGCAGCAGGCCTATGCCGCTGTCTTCGATCATGTAATGCAAGCGCTCCAGCGGGTATTCAGGGTCCAACGGGACGTAGGCGCCCCCGGCCTTGAGGATCGCCAGCAGACCGACCACCATCTCCAGTGAACGCTCCAGCGCCAGCCCCACGCGAACCTGCGGGCCCACGCCCCGTTCACGCAGCATCCACGCCAGACGGTTGGCGCGGCTGTCCAGCTCGCCATAACGCATGTGTTGACCGGCAAAGGTCAAGGCGATGGCCTCGGGACGCGTGCGCGCTTGTTCGGCAAACAGCGTGTGAATGCACAGGTCCAGCGCGTGATCGCCTGCTGGCGCAGCCATGGCCTGCCCCTGTTGTTGCAGCTCGTCGGTGTGCATCAGTGGCAAGTCGCTCAAGCGCTGTTGCGGATCACCCAGCAACGCCTCCAGCAGGGTGCGCCAGTGCGCGGCCATGCGGGCAATGCGCGGCTCATCAAACAAGTCCGTGCTGTAAGTCAGGCAGCACCCCAGCCGATGGTCGAGGTCGGTCACCTCCAGGTTGAGGTCAAACTTGGTGGCCCGCGCATCGTTGGCCAGGTACTCGACGGTCATGCCCGCCAGTTCGCGGCGCTGCTGGAATTCCCAGCGCTGAACGTTGCACATCACTTGAAACAGCGGGTTATAGGCCGCGCTGCGCGGCGGTTGCAGGGCTTCGACCACGTGATCGAACGGCAAGTCCTGATGGGACTGACCTTCAATCACGGTGTGCCGTACCTGTTCCAGCAACTCACCGACACGCATGTGCGCGTCGAGCTGGCAACGCAGCACCTGAGTGTTGAGGAAGGCGCCGATCAGCCCTTCACTTTCGGGCCGAATGCGGTTGGCCACCGGCGCACCGATGCGCACGTCGGTCTGGCCGCTGTAGCGATAGAGCAACACGGCCAACGTGGCGGTCATGGTCATGAACAGCGTCAGGCCGTGCTCGGCATTGAAGCGACGCACGCGGGCCGCCAGTTCATCACTCAGGTCAAAGCGGAACAACTCACCCTGATGGCTCTGCACCGGGGGCCGAGGGCGGTCGCCCGGCAACTCCAGCAGCGGGTGTTCATGCCCCAGTTTGGCGATCCAGTAATCGAGTTGGCGTTGACGCTCGCCCGACGCCAGCCACTGCCGCTGCCACACGCTGTAATCCAGGTACTGCACGGCCAACGGCGCCAGCGGCGATAAACGGTCATCGAGGAAAGCTTCATAGAGCTGGCCCAGTTCGCGGGCGAAAATATCCATCGCCCAGCCTTCAGTCACGATGTGGTGCAAGGTCAGCACGAAGTCGTGTTCGCGCTCCCCGGCCTTGACCATGCACGCCCGCAGCAACGGCCCGGTTTCCAGATCGAACGGGCGATGCGCTTCGGTGTCGGCCAGCGCCTGTAAACGCTGCTGCCGGGTGGCTTCGTCCAGGGCGCTGAGGTCGAGCCAAGCCATGTTTATGCCAGCGTCACGGTGCACCTTCTGACAGGCCACGCCGTCTACGCTCGGGAACGTGGTACGCAGGGTTTCGTGACGCAGGATCAGTGCCTGCAAGGCTGCCTCAAAACGACCCACATCGAGCACACCCTTAAGGCGCGCCATGCCGCCGACGTTGTAAGCCGGGCTGTCGGGCTCCATCTGCCAGAGGAACCACATACGCTGCTGGGAATACGACAACGGCACCGGTTGGCTGCGATCGACCGTTTCAATCGGCAGTTGCGTGTTGCGCGCACCGGCTGACTGAATCAGCGCCACGGCGTCCACGAATGCGCCCAGCTCACTGGCTTCAAACAGCGTGCGCAGCGCCAGTTCGACGTCACAGGCCTGACGTACCCGCGACACGATTTGCGTGGCCAGCAGGGAGTGGCCGCCCAAGGCAAAGAAGTCGTCACGCAGCCCGATGCGCGCCTGCCCCAACACGTCGCGCCAGATGGCGGCAATCTGCTGTTGCAGCGCGGTGTCTGGCTCGACATGTTCGCGCACGCACCATTGCGGTTGCGGCAAGGCGCGCGCGTCCAGCTTGCCGCTGGGGCTCAAGGGCATGGCCGCCAGCTGTATGAGCTGCGCGGGCACCATGTAATCCGGCAGTTCCCGTGCCAGAGCGGCACTGAGCTGCGGGCCATCGACCGCGTGATGTTCAACCGTTGTGAAGTACCCGATCAACTGCGGCCCGGCGGCCGTGTCGCGAATCAACACCGCCGCGTGTGCCACGCCGGGCTGCGCCAGCAAGCGCGCTTCGATCTCCTGCGGTTCGACCCGGAACCCGCGCACCTTGACCTGCTGATCGAGCCGACCGAGGTATTCCAGCGCACCCTGTGCGCCCCAGCGCACCTGATCGCCGGTGCGGTATAAACGCGAACCCGGCTCGCCCAGCGGGTCGGCAATAAACCGTTCAGCGGTCAAACCGGGACGCTGCTGGTAACCCCGCGCCAGGCCGCTACCGCCAATGCACAGCTCACCCGGCACCCCGGCAGGCAGCGGGTTGAGTTCGCTGTCGAGCACCCGGCACAGCACGTTGCCCAGCGGCCGCCCGATGGGCGAACGTTCGCCGTCGGCTACGCTGCAGGCCCAATGGGTGACGTTAATCGTGGTTTCAGTCGGCCCGTAACGGTTGTGTAACTGCACGTTCGGCAACCGCGCCAGCACCCGGTCCCGCAGCGCAGCCGGCAACGCTTCGCCCCCGGAAAACACGCGGCGCAGACTGCGGCAGTGCACGGTTTGCGGCTCGTCCACAAACACACGCAGCAGGGGCGGCACAAAGTGCAGCGTGGTGACGCCAAACTGCTGCACCAAATGCGCAATGCGCTGCGGGTCGCGGTGCTCGCCGGGCCCGGCCACTACCAGTTGGCAACCGGTCACCAATGGCCAAAAACATTCCCACACCGACACGTCAAAACTGATCGGCGCTTTTTGCATTAGCACATCATCGGCTTGCAGCCCATAAGTGGCCTGCATCCAGTGCAGACGTTCACTCAGCGCGGCATGGGTAATGCCCACGCCTTTGGGCAGGCCGGTCGACCCCGAGGTGTAAATCACATACGCGAGGTTATCGCCGTGCAGGTGCAGGCCCGGCGCATGGCTGGGCCAGGTGTCGAGCTTGAGCAGGTCCATCGCAATCACGCTGACGCCTTGCACGACGGGCAAGGCTGCCAGTAACGGGCTTTGGGTCAGCAGCAATGCCGCGCCGCAGTCCTCAAGCATGTAGGCCAAACGCTCTGGCGGGTAGTCCGGGTCCAGCGGCACGTAGGCGCCGCCCGCCTTGATAATCGCCAACAAGCCGATCAACAGGTGCGCTGAACGCTCGACCGCAATCGCCACCGGCACGTCCGGCCCCACCCCTTTGTCACGCAGGTAATTGGCCAACCGGTTGGCCTGGGCATGCAGCCCGGCAAAGTCGAGGCTGCCGCCGTCCCACAGAAGGGCCAGCGCGTCGGGCGTCTGCTGTGCCTGTTGCTCCAGCCATTGCGGCAACCACTGAGACGCCGCAGGGCAAGGCGCTGCGCCCCAACTTTGTTGCTCGGCGCATTGCTCGGCCGTGACCAGGTACAAGTCGCCCAATGCCTGCTCCGGGGCGCTGCTGACTTGGCGCAGCAGGCTGACGTAATGCTCGGCCAGACGCGAAATGGTGCCGGCTTCGAACAGTTCGTCGGCGTAATCGAACGACAGTTTCAGCCGTCCTTGCCGGTCTTCTTCGGCCTGCAACTGCACATCGAACTTGGCTTCGCGGCTGTGCCAGTCCAGCTCTTCGGCCAGCAAGCCCGGCAGTCGGTGCAAAGCCGCCGAGTCGCGCTGCTGGTGGTTAAACATGACCTGGAACAACCCCTGTTCACGGGCCTGCGGCAGCGCTTCGACCAACTGTTCAAACGGCACGTCCTGGTGCGCCTGTGCTTCGAGCGTGGCCTTACGGGTGTGCGCCAGCAGTTCATTAAACGGCAATCGCCCGTCCAGCTCGGCCCGCAGCACCAACGTATTGATAAAAAACCCCATCAGACCGTGGGTTTCCTGCCGCGGACGGTTCGCGCTGGGCACGCCTATGCGAATGTCACGCTGGCCGCTGTAGCGGTAAAGCAACGTTTGAAATGTCGCCAATAGCCACATAAACAGCGTGGTGTTGTGCCCGTGGGCTGCCGAGCGCACCGCGTCACTCAAGGCGGCATCCAGCGTCAGCGTATAGCGGGCAGCGCTGGACAGTGTGCGAGCCGACCGTGGGTGGTCAGTGGCCAGACGCAGCACCGGGTGCTCGTCGCCCAGTTGTTTGATCCAGTACTCGAGCTGGCGCCCGGCCTCGCCCTGCGCCAGCCATTGCCGCTGCCAACTGCCGTAGTCGGCGTATTGAACGGCCAAAGGGGCGAGTTCCAGCGACTGCCCGAGGCAGGCTGCCGCGTACAATCGCGAGAATTCGTCGACCAGCAGGTTCAGCGACCAGCCATCCGCGATGATGTGGTGCAAGGTCAGCAGCAGTTGGTGTTCGTGCGTGGCGAGCTTGACCAGCATGACCCGGAACAATGGGCCATGCTCCAGATCGAATGGGGTGCGGGCTTCTTGCTCGCGAATCTGCTGCGCACGCGCCTCTCGCTCAGCGGCGGGCACGTCGCTGATGTCAATGATGTGCAGGTCGAAACCGCCGGCTTCCTCGACACGCTGCATCGCCTGCCCGTCTTGTTCGTAAAAGCGTGTGCGCAACGCTTCGTGGCGCTCGACCAACTGCGCAAAACTGCTGCTCAGCGCAACCTCATCCAGTTCACCGCGCAAGCGCAGCGCACCGGGGATGGTGTAGGCGCTACTGGTCGGGTCCAGTTGCCACATGAACCACAGGCGGTTTTGCGCCAACGATTGTGGCAACCCTTGTTCACGCGATAACACGCTAATCGCTTCCGGCACCAGGTCCCCAGCGCCTTGCAACGTTGCAATGTGCGCGACGAACGCCCGCAGTGTCGGCGCTTCGAACAACGCACGCAGGCTCAACGCCAGCTTGAGTGCTTCTCGCAAGCGAGCGATCACCTGCGTGGCCAGAATTGAGTTGCCGCCCAACAGGAAAAAATGGTCGTCGGCGGTGACGTGCTCGACCTGCAAGTGTTCGCACCAGACCCGCGCGATCAACGCTTCCAGCGCGCAGCCGCGCGCTGCGACCGCTTCGGCCACCTGCGCACCGTCGCGGGACGGGAACTGCGCATAACAGTCGAGACTGCCATCGGCCAGCCGATGACCACAGGCAGAACGTTGCAGTTTGCCGCTGGAGGTTTTGGGCAAGGCGCCAGGGTTGAGCAGCAGCACCACACTCGGCGCCTGCTGGCAGGCGTCGGCCACCGCCTGGCGGATGGTGTTGATCAGCGCGTCGGGCGGGAGGATTTTTTGCACGCTGCGGCTGATCTCGGCCGCAATGCCGATCCCCTCTTCGCCTTGGACATTCACCGCGAACGCTGCCACCCGGCCTTTGCGCACGGCTTGTACTTCGCGCTCGATGGTTTTTTCGATGTCTTGCGGGTAAAGGTTTTGACCGCGCACGATCAGCAGGTCTTTCAGGCGCCCGGTGATAAACAGTTCACCGCCCTGCATAAAGCCCAGATCGCCCGTGCGCAGCCAGGTCTGGCCTTCGAGTTGAACGAAGGTGTTGGCGCTGGCTTCAGGGTTGCGCCAATAGCCGTGTGCAATGCTCGGGCCGCTGGCCCAGACTTCGCCCACGCAATCGTCTGCCAATACCGCCAGGCTGTTGGGCTCGACGATCAAGACCGCGTGATCCGGCTGTTGGGTGCCGCAACTCATGACCGCGCTGCCGTCACCGGCCACGATGCGGTTTTCTGCCAGCGCCTGTTCGTCCAGGCGTAACGCCGCAATGCCCTGCCCGCGCTGGCCACCCGCCACAAACAGCGTGGCCTCGGCCAGGCCATACGACGCGAAATAGCTGCTGGCACTGAAGCCACAGGGCGCGAATTTTTCAGCGAAGCGTTCCAGGGTGTCCTGACGGATCGGTTCGGAGCCCGAGTACGCGACGCGCCAACGGCTCAAGTCGAGGCCGGCCTTCGCACTGTCGCTGACCCGCTCGCTGCACAGTCGATAGGCGAAATCGGGGCCGCCGCTGATGGTGCCGCCGTATTCGCTGATGGCTTCCAGCCAGCGCAGCGGGCGCGTCAGAAAATACGCCGGTGACATGAGCACGCACGGCACGCCGCTGAAAATCGGCTGCAACAGGCCGCCGATCAGGCCCATGTCGTGGTACAGCGGCAACCAGCTGACGATCACATCGTCCGGGTTGAGGTCGATGCCAAAGCCACGACGGATCAGCACTTCGTTGGCCACCAGGTTGCCGTGGGTCACTTGCACGCCCTTGGGCAAGGCCGTGGAGCCTGACGTGTATTGCAAAAAGGCAATGTCATCGGGCTGCACATTCACCTGCTGCCACGGCTGGGCAAGGCCGGTTTCAAGCGCATCCACGCACAGTAGCTGCGGCGCGTCAGTAGCGCTCAGTGCGTCCATGAGCATCAGCGGCTGGCGCAGGTCGCTGCTGGTGAGCAAGACGCGGGGTTGGGCGTCCGCCAGAATCGACAGCAAACGTTCCTGATGATGGCGGCGCGCCGATTCGGGCGGGTACGCCGGAACTGCAATCACGCCCGCATACAAACAGCCAAAAAATGCCGCCACATAGTCCGGCCCGCTGGGGAACAACAATACGGCGCGATCCCCGGGCCCGGCCGTGGCCTGCAAGGCCGCCGCGATGGTCCGCGCGCGCCGGTCCAGGTCGCCATAGCTCAGCACCTGGCCACCCTGCGGATCGTCGGCAAGAAAGCGTAAAGCCAAGCGGTCCGGGGTGCGGGCTGCGCGCAGTTGCAGGGCTTGAGCCAATGTACCGGGGAGTTCGAACGCGTCCATCATGGGGGTTTCCTGTAGAGGGCCGACAGGGTTTCGCGGTGACAGCGAAACGCCAACAGGCTCCAGGCTTGAAAAAAATCGGTCTGCTTGAAGTACGAGGAGCCGGGGTTGCGCTTTACACGTGGCCGCTGGCTATTTGCCGGGCCTGAAGGTTGCGCCAGCGCGCCAGATGCTCTTCGGCATAGCGGCGCAGGCAACGCAGCAAGGGTTGTTCCTGCTCCACCAGAAAGAAGTGATGCCCCTCAAACATGTCGAGGGAAAACAGGCAGTTGGTGTCAACCTGCCAGTCGAGCAGTTGATCGGCGCGAACGCTGTCCTGCTTGCCGCCAAAGACGTGAATCGGCAACGCGAGTGGCGTTCGCTGGCCATAGGTGAAACTGCCGCACAGCAGAAAATCGGCGCGCAGGATGGGCAGCATCAATTGCATCAGCTCGGTATTGGCCAGTACGGCGGTGTCGGTGCCCTTCAACTCACGCAAGCGCGCGAGCAGTTGTTCATCGGACTTGACCACCGCGTATTCGCTGACATCGCGCCGGGCCGGGCCCGCAGTGGCCGACGCGAACAGGGCCAGCGGCTCTGGCAGGCCGCGGTCACGCAAGGCATGCACCAGTTCGAAGGCCAGCAACCCGCCGAGGCTGTGGCCAAAAATGGCAAACGGCCGGTCCAGCTCGGCGCTGATTTCGTCGGCCAACTGATGGGCCAGACGCTGGATATCACGTTGCAGCGGTTCATCCATGCGCATGCCACGCCCCGGCAATTCCAGCGGGCGCACATGCAGCCATTCAGGTAATGAACGTCGCCAGCGGCTGTAGGCCATGGCACTGGCGCCCGAGTGCGGCAGGCAAAACAGGCGCATTTTGATCACTTCACTCATCGCCCGGCGCCATTGCATAACGCCTGAAAGCTGCGCAGAAGGTACGCGCAAGCGCCCTCTGCATGCGCTACGTGCTTACGGTCTATTGCCATCTCGCCCTCCTGTCCGAGCCATTACGTGGCCAGCTCTCAACCCGGCCCATGTGCATAGAGAACGGTTGGCCAACGCAAAGAATTAGTCGCACAGGAGGCGGCATAGTTGAGCGGATGCTGCGTGATGTGAGGCGTATCTCAAAGTTGAGCGCGCGGCTTCATTAATTCTCTTTCTCAATTGACAATCATTATCATTCAACCTAATTTGTTGCCAGCTGTGTAGGACGCGGCTTGTTCAAGCGCCCGCACTTTTTCAATTGCAACAGGTGATTTCCATGACGGAACAAGTGTCCACAAGCAGGTGCGATTCACCCTTACTTCAAGCCTTTGTTGATAACCGACTCATCCTGGTCAAGATCGCAGCGCGCATCACCGGGTGTCGGTCCAGGGCTGAAGATGTGGTGCAAGACGCCTTCTTCCGTTTGCAATCTGCGCCGCACATCACCTCATCGTTCAAGGCGCAATTGAGTTACCTGTTTCAGATCGTGCGTAACCTGGCGATCGATCATTACCGCAAGCAGGCGCTGGAACAGAAATACGCCGGCACGGAAGAGGAAGGCTTGAATGTGGTCATCCAGGGGGCATCGCCCGAAACGTCGCACATCAACTTTTCAACCCTGGAAAACATTGCCCACGCCCTGACCGAACTGCCAAGCCGTACGCGCTATGCCTTCGAGATGTACCGTTTGCACGGGGTGCAACAAAAGGACATTGCCAAGGAGCTGGGGGTATCACCCACGCTGGTGAACTTCATGATCCGCGACGCCCTGATCCACTGCCGCAAGGTTTCGGGCACCCAGCGCGATACCTTTGCGCGCCGCTGAGCATCATTGCCTCTTGCAGGTGCGCACCCGCCCCTGCAAGTCCCGGTCAGCCTCTAGACCAGTTCGCAATCTTCGAAGAAACGCTCGCGGCTTTGCATCATCAGCGCCGCACGCTTGTGCGGGAAGTTGAATGTTTTCTCGCAGTGAAACCCCTGAGACTGCATGTAGCCGATCATTTTTGCGTTGTCGGCACGCGGCTCGGCCACCACGCGCTGAGTGCGCGGATCGTCCAGAAACAAGTAGTGGGTCAGCGCCGACAGCCAACAGGCGACTTTGTGCGGCCCGCGATGCGCGTGCTCCCCCACCAGCATGTGAATACCCCGGTCATAATCGTCCACGTCATAAAACGGCGCGATACGGTCCTCTTTCGCCCAGTACGCTTCGAAATACGCAAACGGCTCGTCATCCATGCAGCCAATCAGGGTCAGGGTGTGCGGGTCAGCGGCCAGGGTGTCGAGAAACTGGCGATGGCGCTCCAGGGTGCCCCCTTCCTCCCAGAACGCCATAACCCGGGGCGTGTTCTGCCAGCGGTTGAAGTGTTCAAGGTCGGCCTCGATATCCAGCGTACGCAGGGAAATCCAGCTGCCCAACCGTGCATCAAACCGGCGGTACACCTCGCCCACCGGTTTGGGTGCACGCAGTGGATGACGTTTGCCTTCGCTGATGACCATATGCTGCGGATACGCCGCCACGGCCGTTTCGCCGGTCCAGGGGTGCGGCAGTTGCCAGAACAGGCTGCGCAGGCAGTGGTAGTGACCGGCACGATCGGTGGCGCGCAACAACCCGCTGCGCAATGCCGCCGACGGAGGCTGATCCAGCTGCCAGGTCAATTGCTGACAGGCAGGGTCACTGGCAAACAACCAGTAACAGGCCGCCCAAACGCCTTGCGCCGAGGCGCCGGGCTGATCGTCTTGCAGGTGCAGTTCAAGGGTGTCGCCACGCTCCAGGCGCAGATCGATCAGCGGGTGCTGCCCCAGAGATAGGCTCAGGCGGGTGTCAGTCAGGTCGGCGCTCAGATCGCGCCAGCGAGGTTGAAACGGAAACTCAAAAGTCATGGCTTGGGCTCACGGTTAGCGTCAACAGTCAGGCTGTTTGACGTTAGCCGGCCCGCAGAATTTAGGGCAAGACCTCGGCCAGTGGCCGACGCATGGGCACCAGCGCTACCTGATAAGGCTCAAAGATCGCCTTGATCCGGCCGTTATCACGCAGTTGCTGCAACATCGCGGCCAACTGCGGGGCGGTGATCGGCGCTTGGGGCCGCAGCAAGGCGTAGTGGTGGTAGATCTGGTCAATGCGCTCGGACACCAGCACCTGTGCCTTGATCTTCGGGTTACGGGCTAGCAACTCGGTGAGGTTGGAGCGGGTAATTAACGCCACATCGACCCGGCCACGCAGCACCATCAGCAGGTTACTTTCGTGGGAATACGTGAGCGTGGCATTGAAATGCTGCGCCAGGTATCTGGGCGATGGGTCGAACCCGGCAAACGCATAGTGGTAGCCGCTAAACAGCGCAAGTCGCTTATCGGTCAAATCGTCGAAGTAATTTTGCTGCCGGTCCGGCTGTTGCCTGGCGACAAACACTTCGGCATCTTCAAGGCCCATGTCGACCGCGCTGTAGGCGATGTCCTGCCAGCCCCAGGCCGGGTTTTCAAACATCACCACATCGACCCGCCCCTGATCGAAGTCGCGGAAACGACGGGGAATTGAACTGGGCACCGGCACAAAACGGTAGTCGTTTTGCAGCTGGTTGAGGGCATCGAGCAATTGCGGCAACAAGCCTGTGTCGACGCCACTTTCGGGACGCACGGTGTACGGCGGGAAGTGAGCAGCGCCGACCCTGACTTCCTGAATTGCCCACACGGGCGTCAAGACCGTCATGCCAAAGACAAGCACTATGCTGTGAGCCATCCGAACTGGCAGACACTTCAAACCGTATACCTCTGGTTACGCTTTTGGCTGGAACTTATTGTTCTGCACACGACCTGAGATCGGGCGCGATGGCAATACAAACCCGCGTAGCCTATCAAGGAAGCCCTTGGCTGGCCCACACAAAATAGAGCCTAGGCGGATCTCAACGCTTTGGCTACGCTCCAATGCTCGACACCGATGCTGTTTAAGGAAGCCGCACATGCCTCACTGGCTGGTAATTGATCTGGAAGCCACCACCGACGACGGCGGCTGGCCTCTGGAGGAAATGGAGGTAATTGAAATCGGTGCCAGTATCGTCACCCGTTCGGGACGTGAGGTTGACCATTTTCAACGTTTCATTCGCCCCGTGCGCCGCCCTTTACTGACCCCTTTTTGTCGCCAGCTGACGCGCATTACCCAGGCCAATATCGACACCGCCGCGCCGATGACGCAGGTTTGGGAACAGTTTGAGCGCTGGCTGGGCCAGCACCTGCCCCACCTTGAAGCCTGGGCCAGCTGGGGCGACTACGACCGCAAACAACTGCAGCAAGAATGGCAGCAAAAACAGTTGAACAGTGCGTTAGCCCGACTGCCGCACCACAACCTTAAACAGCAATTCGCGCACGCACGCCATTTGAAGCGGGCATTAGGGCTCAACAGCGCCCTGCAACTGGCGGGCATGCAGTTTCACGGACAGCAGCACCGGGCGCTGGAAGATGCGCGAAATACCGCACGTTTACTGCCGCTGATTCTTGCCGATTAGTGCCCTTAAAAGGGCGTGACGGGATAAATCGGCTTCTGCATACTGGCCAGCCTTTTTAAGCCCATTCCGAGGAATCGCCATGTTTAAAGTCAACGAATACTTCGACGGCACCGTCAAGTCGATTGCCTTCACGCAAGCCGAAGGCAAGGCCACTATCGGCGTCATGGCCCCGGGCGAATACGAATTCGGCACTGCCGAGCGTGAAATCATGCACGTGGTGTCGGGTGAGCTGAACGTCAAATTGCCGGGCAGCGAGGTCTTCGAAACGTTTAAGACCGGTAGCCAGTTCAACGTACCGGCCAATAGCAAGTTCCAGCTCAAGGTCGTGGTTGAAACCGCCTACCTGTGCGAATACCGCTAACGGGCGTCTGACGCCCACCTCACCAGCGATTGCGGGGCATCCAGCCCGCGCAGTCGCTGGCGCAGGCTGTGAACAATTGCAAAGCAATCTGCTCTCTCAGCCCCCCTTCAGTCACTCACCCCTGCACATTGAACTGCAACGCTGCCAACCGCGCATACAGCGGGTTAGTGGCAATCAGATGCGCGTGGGTGCCGATTGCTATCAACTTGCCCTGATCCATCACCGCAATGCGGTCGGCATTTTGGACGGTGGCCAGCCGATGGGCGATCACCAGCGTGGTTCGGCCTGACATCAGGCTGGGCAAGGCTTGCTGTATCAAGTGTTCGCTCTGGGCATCCAGCGCGCTGGTGGCCTCATCCAGCAACAGGATCGGCGCATCCACCAACAGCGCACGGGCAATCGCCAACCGCTGACGCTGGCCGCCAGACAACCCCAGTCCGCCTTCCCCCAAATGGGTGCTGTAACCGTCGGGCATTTGCAAAATGAAGTCATGGGCATGGGCAATGCGCGCCGCCGCTTCAACCTGTTCCAGCGTGGCACCGGGATTGCCGTAGCGGATGTTGTCTTCCACCGAGCCAAAGAACAGCGCCGGGCTTTGCGACACCAACGCGAAGCAGCGGCGCACGTCCTGCGGGTCCAGTTGCGTGATGGGCAGCCCGTCCAGCAGGATCTGACCGTGCTGCGGGTCGTAAAAGCGCAACAGCAAATCGAACAACGTCGACTTGCCCGCCCCCGACGGCCCGACCAGCGCCAGCGTCTCGCCTGCATTGACGGTCAGTGTGAGGTCTTCAAGGGCAAAGCGTTCCGGGCGCGAGGGATAGGCAAACGACACGCCCTGCAGGTGCAAATTGCCCGCCACCCGATCGGGCAATGTCAGCAACCCGCTGACCGGCGCCGAGATCAGGCTTTTGGATTGCAACAACTCGGCAATCCGCTCTGCGGCCCCGGCCGCTCGCTGCAACTCACCGATGACCTCACTCAACGTGCCAAACGCGCTGCCCACTATCAGGCTGTAAAACACGAAGGCCGCCAGTTCGCCGCCGGTGATGCGCCCGGCAATCACGTCCATGCCGCCCACCCACAACATTACCCCGACTGCGCCCAGCACCAGCAGGATGACCAAGGTAATCAGCCAGGCACGCTGTACGATACGCTTGCGCGCGGTGGCGAAAGCCTGTTCGACCGTGTGTGCAAAGCGCTGCCGGTCCTGCTGTTGATGGTTGTAAGCCTGGACGGTTTTGATTTGCCCCAGCGCTTCGGACACATAGCTGCCGACATCGGCAATCCGGTCCTGGCTTTGACGCGACAGGCTGCGCACCCGGCGTCCGAAAATCAGAATCGGCGCCAGCACCAGCGGTAAAGCCACGACCACGATGCTGGTGAGCTTGGGGTTGGTGATGAACAACAACACGATGCCCCCGATCACCATCAGGCTGTTGCGCAAGAACAATGACAGCGAAGAGCCAATCACCGACTGCAGCAACGTGGTGTCCGCCGTGAGCCGCGACTGGATTTCCGAACTGCGGTTGTTTTCATAAAAACCGGGGTGCAGGTCAATCAGGTGGTTGAACACCTGACGCCGGATGTCGGCCACCACCCGTTCACCGATCCACGACACCAGATAAAAGCGCACAAACGTGCCCACGGACAGCGCCAGCACCAAGAGCAGGAACACGCCGATGGACTGATTGAGCAAGTGCGGGGACTGAGTCATA
Organism: Pseudomonas sp. WS 5078; assembly: GCF_012985745.1. Taxonomy (NCBI): domain Bacteria; kingdom Pseudomonadati; phylum Pseudomonadota; class Gammaproteobacteria; order Pseudomonadales; family Pseudomonadaceae; genus Pseudomonas; species Pseudomonas sp. WS 5078. The sequence goes on from NZ_JAAQWX010000008.1 coordinate 201,584, forward strand.
AAACCTTTGTCCACCAGCAGACGAATGCCCTGACCCATCGACAGCGTGATGCCGGCCGTCACAATCAATGCCAGCAAGGCGCCGACGGTGTGCCAGCGATAAGGCGCTACAAAATGAGTCGCCAGACGAAGCGCACGGCGATGACGAGAAGAAAGCATTCAGAACACCCGAATAAACCAGTAATGCCCCATCTGGGCAGTCCACAGCCTACAACGAAAAAACAGGCTTTGATGTAAACCTTTCTCACTCGTTTTGAATATGACCTGCTCACCTCAACCCTAGGTCGGATTGTTCTAAGGTGAGACTGGAAGTTTCAGGATATTTCTGTTTGAGTAAATGGCCGCCAAGGGTTGTCACAGCTTGGTCACTAAATGGAACTACATTAGCGCTACACCCTGATGAGGAGACAGGCCATGGATTTGCAACACAATGCTCAATCAGTACCGGTGATTCGTACTCAGCCCAACCAGTCACTGGGGTGCGCAATCATTGATGCGCAGGGCAAAGAAGTCGACATCACCGAAGCAATGATTCAACAGGCATGCGAAGAGCTGGATAAACGCCTGGTTACACCCGAGCACAAAAACTGATAGACCCCGTCTTTTGAAAACCGGCCTCTGTGGCCGGTTTTTTTATGGCCGGTTAAACCACCACACAGCCCAGGGCGGCGGCCATAGTAGTCAACGCGGGATTATGCCCTTCGATGTGCACGGTGAGCCCTTCGATTTCACGGCGCATCGGGTAAAGCTTGCGCAAGGCATCAAACGCCAGCTTTTGCTGGTCACCCGAGCCCGTCAGAGTACGTCGAAAATCGGCGTCGTCCCGGCGCGGATCGTAGACGCCACGGCACAGCATGGCCAACGCCCACGCCTGATCACTGTTGGCACTCAGTTCAACCCTGGCCAACCACGGCGCGGGCAACAAATCGGCCAACTGCACCTGTGGCGCCTGGCCGAGGAAATCGCACAGTGCCTCATAGATTTGCGCCGTGCCGCGCTGTTTGCCATCCAGGCTGTATCCGGCGATGTGCGGCGTGGCCAGTACGCACAAGTCCGCCAATTCAACGTCGACCTGCGGCTCACCTTCCCACACGTCCAATACAGCCTGCAGGTCTTCACGGGCGTTCAGCACCTTGCGCAGCGCGGCATTGTCCACCACCGGGCCACGGCTGGCGTTGATCAGCCAGGTGCCGGGCTTGAGCCGGTTCAACCGGGCCTCATCCAATAAATGCCAGGTCGCGAATTCGCCGTTTTTGCTTAACGGCGTGTGCAGGCTGATGACGTCACACTGTTCGATGATCTGCTCCAGGCTGACGTAACCTGCGCCTTCAGCCGCCTGACGCAGGGGGTCACACACCCGCACGTTCCAGCCCAGATCACGCAACACGCGAACCAGACGACCGCCCACCTCACCCGCACCGATCACACCATACGTGCGCTGAGCAAGGTCAGCTCCTTCGATGTCTGCGAGTGTCAATAGGCTGCCGAGGACGTAGTCCACCACGCCGCGGGCGTTGCAACCGGGGGCGCTGGACCACTGAATGCCAGCCTGCTCGAAGTAGTCCAGGGCCAAGTGATCGGTGCCGATGGTGCAGGTACCGACAAATCGAACGGCGCTGCCTTCCAGCAGCTCACGGTCGACCCGGGTGACGGAGCGGACCAGCAGCACATCGGCGTCATGCACGTCGGCGCGGGTAATCTGGCGCCCGGGCAAGCGGCGTATTTCACCGAATGAGGCAAAAAACGCTTCGATCAGCGGAATATTTTCATCAGCAACAATCAACATGGCAGGCTCCTTTGGCGGAGCAGCAGTGTAGGCGTTGTTGTACACAATGGGCCAGCAAGGCGTGACGTCCGATGCTCAGTGAATAGCCCAGGGTTCTTTACACTCAGACGTCTTTAAAACCCGGCAGACCATTGGCTGCACGCCACAATTTGACGGTTTGCGTAATGCCTTCGGCAGAGTTATCAGCACCTTCTTCGGGGTAGTAAATCAGATCAGTTCCGGCGGGATGATCAGCAATCTCGCAAAACTGGTCTAGAAGGTCTGCCATTACTTCATCCGAGGCGCCGCTACTATTAGCTACAAGTATGTCCTGTATGAAACTGGCGAATTGAGCTTCCGTATAATCAGAAATTATTTTTTTCATTGATGCATCTACCTGTGAATTTCAATGTGATTTTTTGGAGTATTGACGCGCAAATTGTCCACGTCGTATACATTGCCGCCTTCAGATACCCATTCAACATGATGTAACTCAAACACTTTTCTCTTACCAATGGCATCTGCATAGCGGGCGGTTGGAGCAAACCCATCTCGCATACGATCTATATTTCTTGGAATAAATTGACTGCCTAGCTCTGAATCCTCAGCTACAGCCTGCCAAAACGCTTTACGGAAAGCGTCGAAACTAGAAAATTTTACACCCCGGAGCTGGTCCGCAATACGAGTTGGAATTGGCGAACCCAGCCCAACCCCGGCACCCGCCAGCCAGATGCCTTTAACATCCTGCCCCCGCCCTGTCACAGTGCCTGGATCGAGGCGCACGCTGATCACGATGTATAGCGGTTTTATGCCCGAATCGGCGGGGAACACAAGGATAAAATCTTTGTAATCCGGCGGATGAATCGGGTTAACGATCATCGTGTCAGCGTGTTCGGTCGGTGGGTAGATCCAGATCTGCGGGGCCTGCGGAGCGGCTTCCAGTGCTGGAATGCCCAGCGCGTCGGAAGGATTGGCGGCAGGCGTCCAGATTAATGTAACGCCGTCGCCAAAGTCGGCTACCTGCTGTTCGCCTTGGGCAACGAACTGCGCGACCGGAATCATCTCCCAGTCACGACGCTTCTGAGTGTTGTACCCGTACCCCTTCAAGGTTCCATCGGCCTGCTGCTCGACATGCAATCGAACCCGTGTGCGCCCTTCTTTGAGCGACTTCAGCTGTTCGTCGGTGTACAGACTGCTATCCCCAAGGCTTGACGGCCAGAGCATTGCAACCACACCGGCCAAAGTACCTGCAGCAACACCTGCCGTAACAACGCCTGTTCCTGTCGCCGTGCCAGCTCCCGCGGTGCAAAGACCTCCACATGAAGCACCGGCAGAGGCCATGGCCGTTGCGCCGCGCAAGAGGCTGCCGAGTTCAGAGGGTAAGGCACTGCCGCTGATTTTTTTTAGTTTGATGTTGCCGTTGGCGTCCGTTTCGCGACCGCCGAGCAACGCGAATTCGCCATACTCTTTAACCGTATCGGTGGGAATCGCGCCGCAATGGCTAACGTAATTAAACATGCCATCAGGCAGTTTGCAGGGCTTTGTAAAAGTACAGCCGACGACTGACCGCTCTTGCTGTTTGGAATGCTTGAACAAGCGGTCTTCATAAGCGTGCTGCCTTGCCAACATGGCCTGATAAGGCTTTTGCCTTTCCTCACGTTCGGCAATTTCAGCATCTGTCATGTCACGCAAATAACGACCGCCGATACCACTGCCACCGCCTCCGCCATAACGTTCCCAAACCTGAGGTATGCCTTTATTTCTGGCCATATAACTTTATTTTTTTCGATCCAAAAGTATAACGGTTGAGAACACGCATTTAAGTGCTACCGAAGGGGATTGAGATGAGCACCTTATTAGAAAGAGGCGTGAGAGATTGAAGGAATTTTCTGAACTTTCTAATAATATTTAAGTTATATAAAGGTATTAAGGTACGAAAAATTTATAGTGCACCGCCACTATCAGGTTGCACTACCAGCAGTGGGTAGTACTCAGCGGCAATCGAGCGAGGGCGTCCGTTTTAGCCATGACTTCAGGGCTGTTCAGGCAGAAGGAACAGTCAGTCTAATTAATTGTGTCTACCCCCCTCTTACAAACTGCCTACAACTGCACAGTTGCCCGAGGGTGAAGGGGGCGTACAATCCCTGCCTTTGCGCGTTAAACACTCTGGATGCACGCTTGTGAACTCTGTTTCTCCTGATCGATCTGCCCCCCTTGTCAGCCGCCCTGCACGTGTGCGCACCGAAGTGCGCGCCCTGCTTTTACTGGCGTTTCCCATCATCATTTCGCAAGTGGCCACCACGGCAATGGGGTTTGTCGATGCGGTCATGGCTGGCCGTGTCGGGCCACGGGATCTGGCGGCGGTGGCGCTGGGCAACTCAGTGTGGGTGCCGGTGTTTTTGCTGATGTCGGGGATTCTGCTGGCCACCACCCCGAAAGTCGCCCTGCGTTTTGGCGCCAACACCCACAGCGAAATCGGCCCCATCGTGCGTCAGGCACTGTGGCTGGCCTTGATTACCGGGCTGTGCGCTGCGTTGATCCTGATCGCCGCAGAACCGCTGCTGCACTGGATGAAGGTCGCACCCGACCTGATCGAGCCGTGCATGGGCTACTTGTACGGAATTGCCAGCGGTATGCCTGCCGTGGCGATTTACTGCGTATTGCGCGGGTTCAGTGACGGCCTGGGCAAAACCCGACCAAGCATGGTGCTGGGCCTGTTGGGGCTGGCGCTGAACATCCCCATCAACTACGTGTTCATTTATGGTCACTTTGGCGTTCCGGCCATGGGCGGCGTCGGTTGTGGCTGGGCCACGGCCATCGTGATGTGGTTCATGGCACTCGGCATGCTGGTCTGGACCTTTCGCGGTGCGATCTATCAATCGAGCCAGGTTTACAGCCAGTTTGAATGGCCCAAGTGGTCGATCCTCAAGCGTTTGCTCAGCGTCGGCCTGCCCATTGGCATCGCGGTTTTTGCCGAGTCGAGCATCTTCGCCGTCATCGCCCTGTTGATCGGCAGTCTGGGCGCCACCGTGGTGTCGGGCCATCAGATTGCCCTTAACTTCAGTTCGCTGGTGTTCATGATTCCGTATTCGCTGGGCATGGCCATCACCGTGCGCGTCGGTCAGGCACTGGGGCGCCAGCAACCGCGCGAAGCCCGGTTTGTCGCAGGCGTGGGCATGGGTACGGCGCTGATCTGGGCGTGCATGTCAGCCAGCTTGATTCTGTTGCTGCGCGGGCCGATTGCCAGTATCTACACCGCTGACCCTATGGTGCTGGAAGTCGCCACCCTGTTGCTGGTGTTCGCGGCGCTGTTTCAATTTTCGGACGTGATCCAGGTGACAGCGGCGGGCGCGCTGCGCGGCTATCAGGACACGCGGGTAACGATGATCATGACCTTGTTTGCGTATTGGGGAGTGGGCTTGCCGGTGGGCTATGCGTTAGGCCTGACCGACTGGTTCGGTGAGCCGAGCGGCCCGAGCGGGCTGTGGCAGGGCTTGATTGTGGGCCTGACGTGCGCCGCGATGATGCTCAGCGCACGCTTGGTAAGCAGCGCGAAAAAACGCATTCGCGCCGTCGGCCAATAAAGGGCTGGCGCTGCCAGGCAGCGATTGGCTGAACGGGTTGCGGTACAGCCCTTCGCCTGCACGGGCAGCGACTATTGGCAGCGATCCGTTTCAGCCCTGTTTTTTACGGATCCAGTACAGGTAGGTCCCCGCCTCTTCTACCTGTCCGACCAGTTCATGGTCGAGAAACACACAAAACTTGGGAATGTCCCGGCGCGTAGACGGGTCGGTGGCGATGACCTTCAACAGGCCGCCTGGCACCAGGTCCCGAATGTGTTGGTGCAACATCATCACCGGCTCGGGGCAGTTGAGCCCGGTGGCGTCCAGCGTGCCGTCAACCGGCAGGTCTGCAAAACTCATCAGTGACTCCTGAATCAGCGAGATTTGGGTTTTTTGACGTCTATTCGACGCAAATGGCAAGTGACTTCTTCACGGTCGTGGTACAGCTGTTTGCAGCCGATCTCAACCGTAATGCCGCGTGCCTTGAAGCCATCCGCGATACGGTCCAGCAAACGCCGGACTTCGGCATACCGCTGTTTCATCGGCAATTTGAGGTTAACCACCGCTTCACGGCAGTGGCCTTCGCCGATCCACTCCTCCAGCATTGCCGCATTGCGCGCGGGTTTTTCAACGATATCGCAGACCATCCAGTCCACCGGCTCGCGGGGCTTGAAGGTAAAACCATCGGCCATCAAGTGCTGCACCAGCCCGGTGTCCATCAGGCTCTCGGCCATCGGGCCATTGTCGATGGCGGTCACCAGCATGCCGCGATTGACCAATTGCCAGGTCCAACCGCCGGGCGCCGCACCGAGGTCAACCCCGGTCATGTCGCTGTGCAGGCGCTCGTCCCACTGGTCGCGGGGGATGAAATGGTGCCAGGCCTCCTCCAGCTTCAAGGTCGAGCGGCTCGGCGCTTCACGGGGGAACTTCAGGCGCGGGATGCCCATGGGCCACATCGCGCTGTTGTCGGACTCTGCAAGCCCGAGAAACAACTCGCGGCCACTTTTGACTGTCAGCAACAGGCGCGGCTTGCTGTCATCGTCTTCCACCAATTTGCCGGCTTTAATCAGTGCCTTGCGCAAATGCGCATCAAATTTTTTACAAAAATTCGACAGCTCTTTACCGTCATTGGTGTCGACCATTTCCAGCCACAGGCTGCCGCACACGGGGAAACCATCCATGCGGCCCAGGATCACGCTGATACGGTCGGTCTCAGGCAGCTCGACGAACGTTCCCCGCGCCCACTGCCGGGGAAAAATCAGCTCGGCGAAACGCAAACCGCGCATCAGGCGTTCGGCGCCACCCTCTTCGGTGCAGACGAATTCAGCGCAGGCACTGGCCGGTTTGGCTTTCGCGTAGCCGGACACATTAAGGCGCGCGGCATGCTCGGCAATTTCCGAACAAACTTCACCCTCAAAACCGGGGCGGCAGTGCATAAAAACGGTGTTCATTGAATCACTCCTGGGCAGCTGACAAGGATTGGTCTGCTGCACAACCCTGCTTTGGAGCAAGGACTGTCACAAAAAGGCCGGCATGATAACTGAGATTGGAACCTTGAACCCGCATGGGCAGTCCAGTTATTAGCCAGTTTGATGAATCAGGGCTAGGGTCTGTTCAAGTTTCATAGCAGCCGCGACGAAAACCCACGTGGTGCAGGGCAAGGCGCGACAAGCGTGGTTGGGTTGTTCCCAATACGCTTCGCGCCACGCCACCCTGCGCCACGCGGGCTTTCGTCCCTTCGGGTCGTGGCTTGCATGAAACGGGACCAGCCCCTAGGTTAGAAGCTCAGTTTGTTCCACACGATCCGTCACCGTGCGGATCTAAAGGAGTCATTTCATGTCCTCCCTCGATAGCCTGAAGACCCTCTCTACCCTAAAAGTCGACGATAAGACTTATCACTATTTCAGCCTGCCACTGGCCGCCAACTCGCTCGGCGATTTGAGCACATTGCCCATGTCGCTCAAGGTGCTGCTGGAAAACCTGCTGCGTTGGCAAGACGATAAAACCGTCACCGAGTCGGACCTCAAGGCCCTCGCCGGTTGGTTGAAAGAACGACGTTCGGACCGGGAAATCCAGTACCGTCCTGCGCGGGTGCTGATGCAAGACTTTACCGGCGTACCTGCAGTGGTTGATTTGGCGGCCATGCGGGCCGCCATGGCCAAGGCCGGTGGCGACCCCCAGCGCATCAACCCGCTGTCGCCAGTGGATTTGGTGATCGACCACTCCGTGATGGTGGACAAGTTCGCCAGCCCGGACGCTTTTGAACAAAACGTTGATATCGAGATGGAACGCAACGGCGAACGTTATGCGTTTCTGCGCTGGGGCCAAAGTGCCTTCGACAACTTCAGCGTCGTACCGCCGGGCACCGGCATTTGCCATCAGGTCAACCTTGAGTACTTGGGCCGCACGGTCTGGACCAAGGATGAGGACGGCCGCACCTACGCCTTCCCCGACACCCTGGTGGGAACCGATTCCCACACCACCATGATCAACGGCCTCGGTGTTCTGGGCTGGGGCGTGGGCGGTATCGAAGCCGAAGCCGCGATGCTCGGCCAGCCAGTGTCGATGCTGATTCCGGAAGTCGTAGGGTTCAAACTCAGCGGCAAGCTCAAGGAAGGCATCACCGCCACTGACCTGGTGCTGACCGTCACGCAAATGCTGCGCAGCAAAGGTGTGGTCGGCAAATTCGTCGAATTTTATGGCGACGGTCTGGCAGATTTGCCTTTGGCCGACCGCGCCACCTTGGCCAACATGGCCCCCGAATATGGCGCCACCTGCGGCTTTTTCCCGGTGGATCACATCACGCTGGAGTACCTGCGCCTGTCGGGTCGTCCCGAAGCCACCGTGAAGCTGGTCGAAGCCTATTGCAAAGCGCAGGGGCTGTGGCGCGAACCGGGCCAGGAGCCGGTGTTCACGGACACGCTGGCCCTCGACATGGGCAGCGTGGAAGCCAGTCTGGCCGGGCCGAAGCGCCCGCAAGACCGCGTGTCGCTGCCCAACGTCGGTCAGGCGTTCAATGACTTCATGAGCCTGCAATTCAAACCCACCAGTAAAGAAGAAGGCCGTCTTGAAAGTGAGGGCGGTGGAGGCGTGGCCGTGGGCAATGCCGATTTGGTGGGCGAAGCCGAATACAGTTGGGAAGGCAAAACCTATCGCCTGAAAAATGGCGCCGTGGTGATTGCTGCGATTACGTCGTGCACCAACACGTCCAACCCGAGCGTGATGATGGCTGCCGGTCTGGTGGCTAAAAAAGCCGTGGAAAAAGGCCTCATGACCCAGCCTTGGGTCAAAACCTCCCTTGCCCCAGGGTCCAAGGTGGTCACCGATTATTACCAGGCAGCCGGCCTGACGCCGTACCTGGATCAACTGGGCTTCTCGCTGGTGGGGTATGGTTGCACCACGTGTATCGGTAACTCCGGGCCGCTGCCGGACCCCATCGAAAAAGCCATCACCCAAAGCGACCTGACCGTGGCCTCCGTGCTGTCGGGCAACCGTAACTTTGAAGGCCGTGTTCACCCGCTGGTGAAAACCAACTGGCTGGCGTCGCCGCCCTTGGTCGTGGCCTATGCGTTGGCTGGCAGTGTGCGCACCGACATCAGCAGCGAACCGCTGGGGATTGGCAAGGATGGCCAGCCGGTCTACCTGCGTGACATCTGGCCAAGCCAAAAAGAGATCGCTGACGCTGTGGCGCAAGTCACCACCGCCATGTTCCACAAGGAATACGCCGAAGTGTTTGCCGGGGACGAACAATGGCAGGCCATTGAAGTGCCTCAAGCGGCCACCTACGTGTGGCAACAGGATTCGACCTACATCCAACACCCACCGTTCTTCGATGACATCAGCGGACCATCGCCGGTGATCACCGACGTCAAAGCGGCACGGGTGCTGGCGCTGCTGGGGGATTCGGTCACCACGGACCACATCTCCCCGGCCGGCAATATCAAGGCGGACAGCCCGGCCGGGCGCTACCTGCGCGAAAAAGGCGTCGAACCGCGGGACTTCAACTCATACGGGTCGCGCCGCGGCAACCATGAAGTGATGATGCGCGGGACCTTTGCCAACATCCGCATTCGTAACGAAATGCTCGGCGGCGAAGAAGGCGGCAATACGATTTACATACCTACCGGCGAGAAACTGTCGATCTACGACGCCGCCATGCGCTATCAGGCGTCAGGCACGCCGCTGGTGGTGATTGCCGGTCAAGAATACGGCACCGGCTCCAGCCGTGACTGGGCTGCCAAAGGCACCAACCTGCTGGGGGTCAAGGCGGTGATTGCCGAGAGCTTTGAGCGTATTCACCGCTCCAATCTGGTGGGCATGGGCGTGCTGCCATTGCAGTTCAAGCTGGACCAGAACCGCAAGCGCCTGAACTTGACTGGCAAGGAAACGCTCGACATCCTGGGTCTAACCGGGGCCGAGTTACAGCCGCGCATGAACCTGACGCTGGTCATCACCCGTGAAGACGGCCGCAAGGAACAGGTCGAAGTGCTGTGCCGCATCGACACCCTGAACGAGGTCGAGTACTTCAAGGCCGGAGGCATTCTGCATTACGTGTTGCGTCAGCTGATTGCCTCCTGAAATTCGGAAATAACTGACGATATTTATTGGTAATTCCTTGAAAGCTTGATCGTTATACTTACGCCCCGACGCATTTCGGGGCGTTTTTTTATCGATCACTTAAGGATTTTCATGCGTTCACTGCCCTGGCCATACTTGGCCCTCTTAACCTTGGGCTATGGCCTGGCCCTGAGCTACGGCCAATTAAGCCTGCAAGCCCTCACCGCGTTGTCATTGCTCATCATCAGCGGGCTCGCGGTGTTACAAACCCGTACCCCGTACCTGCGCTATGCCGGGCACGGCCTGTTTGTACTGTTGGCCCTGGCGCTGGCCCTGCACTGGCTGCCGGGTTTCCATAACGGCCGTGCCATCGCCCCCGAACGGCTGTCCGCCGACGCGGTGCCGTTTTCGATGTACCTGAACCTGGACAAACCCCTGATCGGGTTCTGGCTGTTGCTGGTGTGCCCGTGGATCGCCACGCGCTTCAACTGGCGTGCCTCGCTGGGCGCGACCTTGATGGGGCTGGCGCTGGCAGCGATCGGTGCCTTGGGCGGTGCAATGCTGTTGGGCATGATCGCCTGGGCACCGAAATGGCCAGCGCAAGGCGGGCTGTGGTTATTGAATAACCTGCTGCTGGTGACCCTGGTCGAAGAGGCGCTGTTTCGCGGCTACGTACAAGGCGGGTTGAGCCGCTGGTTCAAACACGTGCCGTATGGTCAGACCCTCGCGCTGTTGGTCGCTTCGCTGCTGTTTGGCCTGGCGCATTTTGCCGCAGGCTGGCAATGGGTGTTGTTGGCGGGAATCGCAGGGGTCGGCTATGGTCTGGCCTACCGTTTTGGCGGCCTGAGCGCGGCAATCGCTACCCACTTGGGACTCAACGTGCTGCACTTCGTTTTTTTTACCTACCCGATGCTAATGCCCTGAGCGTCGAAACACAGCCTGCGCGGCGCCGCCCCGGCGCCCGTGGACTGAAATATAAATTAAACAAATCCCAGCCAGCGCCGACACCCTTTCAAAGCCTTGCGGATTGAAACGACATGCGTAATAACCAGCCCATCACACAACGCGAACGCACATTCCCCGCTCAGCAACGGTTGATTTCCACGACCGATGCCAAAGGTGTGATCACGTATTGCAACGACGCCTTTGTGGAGATCAGCGGCTTTTCGCGTGATGAGCTGATGCGTGCCCCACACAACCTCGTGCGCCATCCCGATGTGCCGCCAGCGGTCTTTGACCACATGTGGACCACCTTGAAAAAGGGCCTGCCGTGGATGGGCATCGTGAAAAACCGCTGCAAGACCGGTGACCATTACTGGGTCAACGCGTATGTCACGCCAGTGTTTGAAAACGAGCGTGTGGTGGGATACGAATCGGTGCGGGTCAAACCGACTGCCGAACAGATTCGGCGCGCCGAAGCCCTGTATTCGCGGATCAACCGGGGCAAGCCTGCGATTCCACAGCGGGACAAATGGTTGCCGGTATTGCAGGACTGGTTGCCGTTCATTCTGGTCAGCCAACTGAGCTTCATGATTGGCGCCCTGCTCACCTCAAGCTGGGGGTTTGTGCTGGCTGCGGTGTTGTCGATTCCGCTGGGGCTGCTGGGCCTGAGCTGGCAGCAACGCGGGATCAAACGCTTGCTGCGTCTGGCGGAACAGACCACATCCGACCCGCTGATTGCGCAGATGTACACCGACAGCCGTGGCCCGCAGGCGCGCCTGGAAATGTCCATCCTCAGCCAGGAAGCACGCCTGAAAACCTGCCTGACACGTTTGCAGGACACCGCCGAGCATTTGAGCGATCAGGCCCGTCAATCCGACGCCCTTGCGCATCAAAGCTCCAGCGGGCTTGAGCGCCAGCGTCTGGAGACTGAGCAAGTGGCCACTGCCGTGAATCAGATGGCAGCCACCACCCAAGAAGTCGCCAGCCACGTGCAACGCACCGCCGACGCCACACAAGAAGCCAACCGCCTGACCAGTCGCGGCCGCGACATCGCTGGGGAAACCCGTGAAGCCATTGAGCGCCTGTCCGTGGTGGTGGGTGAAACCGGCGCCACCGTTACGCAACTGGCCAAGGACAGTGACGAAATCGGCGGCGTGGTGGACGTGATCAAAGGCATTGCCGACCAGACCAACCTGCTGGCCCTCAACGCGGCCATCGAAGCTGCCCGCGCCGGTGAAATGGGCCGTGGCTTTGCCGTGGTGGCGGACGAAGTGCGCCAACTGGCACAACGCACCAGCACCTCGACCGGTCAGATCCACAGCCTGATTGCCAAACTGCAACAGACCGCTGCGACCGCCGTACAAACCATGGACGCCGGGCATCGCCAGGCAGAAGAAGGTGTGGCGCGGGTTCTGGAAGCGGATCAGGCGCTGGTGGGGATCAGTGAAGCGGTGGCCAATATCACCGACATGACCACGCAAATTGCCGCTGCCACCGAAGAGCAAAGCTCGGTTGCGGAAGAAATCAGCCGCAACATCAGCACCATTGCCGAGCTGGCTGACCAGACCTCCGATCAGGCCCAGCGCTCAGCGCAATTGAGCGAAGAGCTGACCCAGACCGTGAACGTGCAGTACTCGCTGGTGGAGCGGTTTAACCGCTGACCCGCCCCTGCCTCGCTACCGGACGCTATCTCGCGTTGCCCGGTAGCGACCAGGCAGGTTTCAACCCGTGCGCAATCCTGTCTGCCGCAGCGTCCAAATGGTGCGCATGGGTGTACCCCGACGCCTTGAGCGGCTTCAAATCGTGATCCCCCGCTGCCAACCACATCACGTCAATACTCGGCGCCAGGGTGTAACCCTGCACTGTTTCACGATTGCCCAAGGCATCGCGCGCTCCTTGAACGATCAGGGTTGGGGTTTTCAGCTCGGCCAAATGCGCAACACGCGGCTTTTCGGGCTTGCCCGAAGCATAAAACGGGTAGCCCAGGCACACCAGCGCATCCGCGCCCAACTCATCGACCACCAGGCTTGCCATGCGTCCGCCCATGGACTTGCCACCGATGGCAATTGGCCCAGCGACATGCCGTCGCACCTCGCTAAAAACCTCACGCCAGCATTCGAGCAGTTTGGCCTGTGGATTGGGAGGCCTTTTGCCACCATCCAGCCTGCGTTGCGCCATGTAGGGGAACTCGAAGCGAAGGACGTTAACCCCGCGAACGGCAAGGCGCTCAGCCATTTCACTCATCCACTGACTGTCCATTGGCGCGCCCGCGCCATGGGCCAGGATCAGGGTCGTACAGCCACCGGTGGACGCGCCATTCCATAGCCAGCCCCGCGCCTGCACGCACTGCGCCCATTGATCCCCGTCAATACCGACATCACCCGCTACCCCCATGCTTGCCTCGCTTTTAGTCTGCCTATAACTCCAGGCGCGCGTTTGCACGCACCTGATCCGTGGATGGGGAACCATGAACACTTCTACAAGTACCGCCTACAACTACAAGGTGGTCCGCCAATTTGCCATTATGACGGTGGTTTGGGGCATCGTCGGTATGGGGCTCGGCGTTTTTCTCGCCGCGCAGTTGGTCTGGCCTGAACTTAACTTCAATTTGCCTTGGACCAGTTTCGGGCGCCTGCGCCCATTGCACACCAATGCCGTGATCTTCGCCTTCGGCGGTTGCGCACTGTTCGCATCGTCGTTCTATTCGGTGCAACGCACCTGCCAGGCGACCTTATTCGCGCCAAAAATCGCGGCGTTCACCTTCTGGGGTTGGCAGCTGGTAATTTTGCTGGCCGCGATCAGCCTGCCGCTGGGCTTCACCAGTTCCAAGGAATACGCCGAACTGGAATGGCCGATCGACATCTTGATCACCATTGTCTGGGTCGCCTACGCCATTGTTTTCTTCGGCACGATCATGAAGCGCAAGACCAAGCACATCTACGTGGGCAATTGGTTCTTCGGCGCGTTCATCGTCACCGTGGCGATTTTGCACATCGTCAACAACCTGGAAATCCCGGTCAGCTTCACCAAGTCCTACTCCCTCTACGGTGGCGCTACTGACGCCATGGTCCAGTGGTGGTACGGCCACAACGCTGTGGGCTTTTTCCTGACGGCAGGCTTCCTGGGGATGATGTACTACTTCGTGCCGAAGCAGGCCGAACGTCCGATCTACTCCTATCGCCTGTCCATCGTGCACTTCTGGGCGCTGATCACCCTGTACATCTGGGCCGGTCCGCACCACTTGCACTACACCGCACTGCCGGACTGGGCTCAGTCGCTGGGCATGGTGATGTCGCTGATTCTGCTGGCGCCAAGCTGGGGCGGCATGATCAACGGCATGATGACCTTGTCAGGGGCGTGGCATAAGTTGCGCAGCGACCCGATTCTGCGCTTCTTGGTGGTATCGCTGGCGTTCTACGGCATGTCGACCTTCGAAGGCCCGATGATGGCCATCAAGACCGTCAACGCCCTCTCCCACTACACCGACTGGACCATCGGCCACGTACACGCGGGTGCGCTGGGTTGGGTCGCCATGATCTCGATCGGCGCCCTGTACCACATGATCCCGAAAATCTTCGGTCGCCCGCAGATGTACAGCCTGGGCCTGATCAACGCCCACTTCTGGCTGGCAACCATCGGCACCGTGCTGTACATCGCGTCGATGTGGGTCAACGGCATCGCGCAAGGCCTGATGTGGCGCGCAGTCAACGAAGACGGCACGCTGACGTACTCCTTCGTCGAAACACTGGTGGCCAGCCACCCCGGGTTTGTCGTACGTCTGATCGGTGGTGCGATCTTCCTCAGCGGCATGTTGCTGATGGCTTACAACACTTGGCGCACCGTGCGTAACGCCGAGCCCGCTGAAGTCGTAGCCGCCGCGCAGATGGCCTGAGGAGTTCGCCATGAAACATGAAGTCGTAGAGAAGAACATTGGCCTGATGCTGTTGCTGATGATTCTGTGTGTGAGTGTCGGCGGTCTGACGCAGATCGTGCCGCTGTTTTTTGAAGACGTGACCAACACCCCGGTGGAGGGCATGAAGCCTTACACCGCGTTGCAACTGGAAGGCCGTGACATTTACATCCGCGAAGGCTGCGTGCAGTGCCACTCGCAGATGATTCGTCCGTTCCGTGCCGAGACCGAACGTTACGGTCACTACTCGGTAGCCGGTGAAAGCGTCTGGGATCACCCGTTCCTGTGGGGTTCCAAGCGTACCGGTCCGGACCTGGCCCGCGTCGGCGCCCGCTACTCCGATGACTGGCACCGTGCGCACTTGTACAACCCGCGCAACGTCGTGCCCGAGTCGAAGATGCCTGCCTATCCATGGCTGGTGGCCACACCGGTCGATGACAGCCATACCCGCAAGAAACTGGAAGTGATGCGCATGATGGGCGTGCCGTACACCGACGAAGACATCGCCGGTGCCAAGGATGCGGTCAAGGGCAAGACTGAAATGGACGCATTGGTGGCTTACTTGCAGGGCCTCGGCACTGCGATCAAGAGCAAGAGGTGAGCCATGGTCTTGGAGATGAGTAGTGGAATGATTCGCGGCCTGGGCACTGTCGTGGTGGCAGTGGCCTTTATTGGCCTGGCGCTGTGGGTATTCAGCCCGCGGCGCAAGTCGGAATTCGAAGACGCGACCTTACTGCCTTTCAAGGACGATCCAGAAGCCATCAAACACGTCGAGCAAGAACAAGCGTCTAGGAGTAACAAAGCATGACCACCTTCTGGAGTATCTATATCTGCGTGCTGACCATCGGCACGTTGATTGGCCTGACCTGGCTGCTGGTTGGTACGCGCAAGGGTGAAACCAAAGGCGAAACCGTCGAGACCATGGGCCATGCCTTTGATGGCATCGAGGAATACGACAACCCGCTGCCGCAATGGTGGTTCATGTTGTTCGTGGGCACACTGGTATTTGGCGTCGGCTACCTGATCCTCTACCCCGGCCTGGGCAACTGGAAAGGCCTGTTGCCTGGGTATGAAAACGGCTGGACCGGCGTCAACGAATGGCAAAAGGAAATGGACAAGGCAGATGCCAAGTTCGGCCCGATTTTCGCCAAGTACGCCGCCATGCCCGTTGAGCAAGTGGCTCAGGACCCGCAAGCCCTGAAAATGGGCGGTCGCCTGTTCGCGTCCAACTGCTCGGTGTGCCACGGTTCGGATGCCAAGGGTGCGTTCGGCTTCCCTAACCTGGCCGACAACTCATGGCGCTGGGGCGGCGATGCCGACACCATCAAGGCCACCATCATGGGCGGTCGTATAGCCGCCATGCCCGCCTGGGGCGAAGTGCTGGGCGAAGACGGGGTCAAGAACGTCGCCGCTTATGTGCGTCATGACCTGGCAGGCCTGCCGTTGCCGCAAGGCGCCACGGTGGATCTGGCCGCAGGCAAGCAAGCGTTCGACACCACGTGTGTGGCGTGCCACGGGGCCACCGGTAAAGGCACACCGATCATGGGTGCACCTGACCTGACCCAACCGGCCGCCTTCATCTACGGCACCAGCCTGGCTCAGTTGCAGCAAACCATTCGTCACGGCCGCCAGGGTCATATGCCGGCGCAGAACGAATTGTTGGGCAACGACAAGGTGCAACTGCTGGCCGCCTACGTGTTCAGCTTGTCCCACGGTAAGCAAGAGGAAAAATCAGCGGAATAATTTCCGGACATTTCCTGCCGCATCGTTTTGGTGCGGCAGTTCCCGCCTTCATGCGCGACCAAGTGTCGCACCCCCCAGCAGTCCCTCATTGCTCTCTCGCCATTCAGGACTAAGCTCTTAGTTCTGTGCTTCGGCGTGCGCCGGGTTCAGGTCAAGCGAAAAAAATCGGTCAGTTGAAGGGCAGTGTTTCTGGCCACACGGTTGGGTTTATAACGGCTATCGTCGATTGTGGTCTTCGCCATGATGTCGTCTTGCCTTAATCGCACCCGGTTTTGTCCGTCCCACCCCCCTTCGCTTGCGTGCTCCATGCGTTTGATTTTCGTCGTGCAATTTAACCCTACGACACGTGTGGAAAGGGCGCAGAATCAGCGTTGGAAAGCATTGACCGAGGTCATGCTGCGTTGCAATAACCCTACGCTTTATACATACTTGCGCCCGATTTTTACTCCTAATAAAACACCTAAACCGTGGAACCTTAGAATGAGCACAGCAATCAGTCCGACTGCTTATAACTATAAGGTAGTCCGCCAGTTCGCCATCATGACGGTGGTCTGGGGGATCCTTGGCATGGGGCTCGGGGTTTTCATCGCTTCACAACTTGTGTGGCCTGAATTGAACCTTGGCCTTGAGTGGACGACCTTCGGCCGTCTGCGTCCCTTGCACACCAACCTGGTGATTTTCGCCTTCGGTGGTTGTGCATTGTTCGCCACCTCTTATTACGTCGTGCAGCGCACCTGCCAAACGCGTCTGATCTCCGATGCCCTCGCCTCCTTTACCTTCTGGGGCTGGCAAGCGGTGATCGTCGGCGCCTTGATCACGTTGCCGCTGGGTTACACCACGACCAAAGAATACGCAGAGCTGGAATGGCCTTTGGCTATCCTGCTGGCCATCGTTTGGGTGGTCTACGGCATTGTGTTCTTCGGGACCATTACCAAGCGCAAAACCAAGCATATCTACGTGGGTAACTGGTTCTACGGTGCATTCATCATCGTAACGGCCATGCTGCACATCGTGAACCACGCCTCCCTGCCCGTGACGCTCTTCAAGTCCTACTCGGCTTACGCCGGTGCGACCGACGCCATGATCCAGTGGTGGTATGGCCACAATGCCGTGGGTTTCTTCCTGACCACCGGCTTTCTGGGGATGATGTATTACTTCGTTCCCAAGCAGGCCGAGCGCCCGATCTACTCGTACCGCCTGTCGATCGTGCATTTCTGGGCACTGATCACCCTGTACATCTGGGCCGGTCCGCACCACTTGCACTACACCGCACTGCCGGACTGGGCCCAGTCGCTGGGCATGGCCATGTCGATCATCCTGCTGGCACCGAGCTGGGGCGGCATGATCAACGGCATGATGACCCTGTCGGGCGCCTGGCATAAGCTGCGCACCGACCCGATCCTGCGCTTTTTGGTGGTATCGCTGGCGTTCTACGGCATGTCGACGTTCGAAGGCCCGATGATGGCCATCAAGACTGTCAACTCGCTGTCGCACTACACCGACTGGACCATCGGCCACGTTCACGCCGGCGCGTTGGGCTGGGTTGCGATGATCTCCATCGGCGCCCTGTACCACATGATTCCGCGCCTCTATGGGCAAAAGGCCATGTACAGCACCAGCCTGATCAACACCCACTTCTGGCTGGCAACGATCGGTACCGTGCTGTACATCGCGTCGATGTGGGTCAACGGCATCACCCAGGGCCTGATGTGGCGCGCCATCAACGACGACGGCACCCTCACCTACTCGTTCGTCGAAGCGCTGCAAGCCAGCCATCCGGGCTATATCGTTCGCGCCATCGGCGGTGCTTTCTTCGCCAGCGGCATGCTGTTCATGGCCTACAACGTGTTCCGCACGGTACGCGCCTCGAACCCGGTAGAAGCTGAAGCAGCCACCAAGATCGCTGTCGTTGGAGCCCACTGATGAAGCACGAAACAGTCGAGAAGAACATCGGCCTGATGGCCTTCTTCATGGTCATCGCCGTGAGCATTGGTGGTTTGACCCAAATCGTTCCGCTGTTCTTCCAGGACGTGACCAACACGCCCGTCGAAGGCATGAAGCCGCGCTCGGCACTTGAACTCGAAGGCCGCGACATCTACATCGCCAACGGTTGCGTTCAGTGCCACTCGCAAATGATCCGCCCGTTCCGTGCTGAAACCGAACGTTACGGCCATTATTCCGTCGCCGGAGAAAGCGTCTGGGACCACCCGTTCCTGTGGGGTTCCAAGCGCACCGGGCCGGACCTGGCCCGTGTCGGCGGCCGTTACTCCGATGACTGGCAACGTGCGCACTTGTACAACCCGCGCAACGTGGTGCCGGAATCGGTCATGCCCGCGTATCCGTTCCTCGTGGAGCGCAAGCTGGACGGCAAGGACACCGCGAAAAAAATGGAAGTCTTGCGCACGCTCGGCGTCCCTTACACCGACGAAGACATCGCCGGTGCCAAGGATGCAGTGAAGGGCAAAACCGAAATGGACGCACTGGTGGCATACCTCCAGGGCTTGGGCACCATCATCAAAAGCAAACGGTGATCTAGATGGATATCGGGATGATTCGTGGCCTGGGCACTGTCGTCGTGATGGTGGCTTTTATCGGTTTGGCGCTGTGGGTGTTCAGCCCGCGCCGCAAGTCGGAGTTTGAAGACGCAACCCTGTTGCCGTTCAAGGATGATCCCGAAGCCATCAAGCACGTCGAGCAAGAGCAAGCTTCTAGGAGTAACAAAGAATGACTACGTTCTGGAGTCTGTACGTCACAGTCCTCACTCTGGGTACCATCTTCGCCTTGACCTGGTTGTTGCTGGCCACCCGCAAGGGGCAACGCAGCGAACAGACTGACGAGACAGTTGGGCACTCTTACGACGGGATTGAAGAGTACGACAACCCGATGCCGAAATGGTGGTTCATGCTGTTTGTGGGCACCGTGATTTTTGCCTTGGGCTATCTGGTGCTGTACCCGGGTCTGGGTAACTGGAAAGGCCTGTTGCCGGGTTACCAGTACCTCGACCTGCAAAAGGAAACGCCGTTTGCCAATGGTCAGACAGGCTGGACAGGGGTTCACGAGTGGGAAAAGGAAATGGCCAAATCGGATGCCAAATTTGGTCCGATCTTCGCCAAATTCGCTGCCATGCCCATTGAGGAAGTCGCTAAAGATCCGCAAGCACTGAAAATGGGCGGCCGTTTGTTCGCGTCCAACTGCTCGGTGTGCCACGGTTCCGATGCCAAGGGTGCATACGGCTTCCCTAACCTGACCGACGCCGACTGGCGCTGGGGCGGTAGCCCGCAAGAGATCAAGACCACCATCATGGATGGCCGCCACGCGATGATGCCGGGCTGGGCTGACATAATCGGCGAACAGGGCGTTAGCGACGTAGCCGCTTACGTGCTGACCCAGCTGGACGGCCGCAAGCTGCCAGAAGGCGCCAAGGCTGATCCGGCCAAAGGCAAAGAGCTGTTCGCCACCAACTGTGCCGTGTGTCACGGCCCGGAAGGCAAAGGCAACCCGCTGATGGGCGCACCCAACCTGACTCACCCGGGCGCATTCATTTACGGTTCGAGCTTCGCGCAACTGCAGCAGACCATCCGTTACGGCCGTGAGGGCCAGATGCCTGCTCAAGCGGATCTGCAAGGGAACGACAAGGTTCACTTGCTGGCTGCTTACGTGTACAGCCTGTCCCACGGTGAAGACGCCAAGGCCGCTGAATAACCCAGTGGTTTGACCGCGTTGACAAAAAGCCCCGCCACCCAGTGTTGGCGGGGCTTTTTTACGCCATGAGAAACTGCACGTAACGCAATGAAACCGCTCTGGCCAAGCGTGCTACGGGCTTTGCGGCCTGCAGCCAAACACTGAAGTCAATTGATCTGTGTCATGACTTGTTACAACTGCTATACCAAGTTCTGTTTTTTCGGAACGCGACCAAAGGTCGCACCCTTGAGCTAGAGTCACAGGCGTATCATTGCGCCACTGCAACACCTTCTGACTGCGGCCGGCACGCACTGGTCGCGGCATTTTTCCACTGCCGTGGGACGCACTAATGAGCAATCAGATTCCAGTACACGATGTAACGCCACCTGCCAAGAAGGCACCTGAAAGCGTCAACCTCTATGCTGCCCGGGAAAAGATCTACACCCGCGCATTCACCGGTTTGTTCCGCAATTTGCGAATGGTCGGGGGGGCTGTGCTGTTTTTGCTGTACTTCGGCACTGTCTGGCTCAACTGGGGCGGCCATCAGGCTGTCTGGTGGAACCTTCCGGAACGTAAATTCTTCATTTTTGGCGCCACCTTCTGGCCACAGGATTTCATCCTGCTGTCGGGCCTGCTGATCGTCGCCGCCTTCGGCCTGTTCTTCATTACTGTGTACGCCGGGCGTGTGTGGTGTGGCTATACCTGCCCGCAGAGCGTGTGGACCTGGGTTTTCATGTGGTGCGAAAAAGTCACCGAAGGTGACCGCAACCAGCGCATCAAACTCGACAAAGCGCCGATGAGCGCCAACAAGTTCGTGCGCAAGCTCAGCAAGCACAGCCTGTGGCTGCTGATCGGCTTTGTCACCGGCATGACCTTTGTCGGCTACTTCTCCCCCATTCGCGAGCTGGTGATCGATTTCTTCACCGGCCAGGCCGATGGCTGGGCGTATTTCTGGGTCGGCTTCTTTACCCTCGCCACCTACGGCAATGCCGGGTGGCTGCGCGAACAAGTGTGCATTTACATGTGCCCGTATGCGCGGTTCCAGAGCGTGATGTTCGACAAGGACACACTGATCGTGTCCTACGACCCGCGTCGCGGTGAAGTCCGCGGCCCGCGCAAGAAAGATGCGGACTACAAGGCGCAAGGGCTGGGTGACTGTATCGACTGCACCATGTGCGTACAGGTGTGCCCGACGGGGATCGACATCCGTGACGGCCTGCAGATCGAGTGCATCGGCTGCGCGGCCTGTATCGACGCCTGTGACAGCATCATGGACAAGATGAACTACCCGCGCGGCCTCATCAGCTACACCACCGAACACAACTTGTCCGGGCAAAAAACCCACAAGCTGCGCCCTCGCCTGATCGGGTATGCGCTGGTGCTGCTGACGATGATGGGCTTGCTCGCCGCCGCCTTCTTTACCCGCAGCCTGGTCGGGTTTGATGTCAGCAAAGACCGCGTGCTGTACCGCGAAAACGCTGAGGGCCGGATTGAAAACGTGTACAGCCTGAAGATCATGAACAAGGACCAGCACGACCATACCTACGTGCTCGACGCCACGGGCCTGCCGGACCTGAAACTGCAAGGCAAACGCGAGATCAAGGTAGCCGCCGGCGATATCGTCAGCATGCCGGTCGAGCTGTCGATTGCCCCCGAAGCGCTGCCGTCCAGCACCAATGAGGTGTATTTCATTCTCAAGGACGCGGACAACAGCGACATCAACGTTAAAGCCAAGAGCCGCTTCATCGGCCCCCAAATCAGATAAGAGAGCCTTGCCATGCCAGCACCAAAACCCTACAGCCCGTGGTACAAGCATCTGTGGCCGTGGATCATCATTGCCATTCTGGCTTGTTCGGTGACGCTCACGCTGTCGATGGTCACCATTGCGGTGAACAACCCCGACCACCTGGTCAATGACAACTACTACGAGGCGGGCAAAGGCATCAACCGCTCGCTCGACCGCGAGCTGTTGGGCCAGAACCTCAACCTTAAGGCGACGTTGCACCTGGATGGCATGACCGGTGAAGTGGTGCTGCTGCTTGAGGGCAACAGCCACCCGAAAACCTTAGAACTGAGCCTGATTTCGCCAACCCAGCCTGAAAAAGACCGCAAGGTGTTGCTGACCCAGAGCGAGTCGGAACCGCGCCGTTACATCGGCCAGCTGGATGACAAGGTTGAAGGTCGTCGCTTCGTCGAACTGCTGGGCGTCGAAGACGGTAAGACCTGGCGCCTGTTTGAGGAAGAAGAAGTCGGTCACGACAAAGACCTGTTGTTGGGTGACGAACCCCTGCAAGGCGCTGAAGACCACTCCAAACAGTAAACACATTGCCCGCAGGGCCGTCGTCACAGGGATACGCGAACCCTGCACCGTCGGCCTTGCGGGCAATGATGTATGTTCAGCGCACAGCCTCGCGACAGACCGCCATGACCACTCCCGTTCCCTGCTATCACTGCGCCCTGCCCGTTCCGCCTGGCAGTCGATTCACTGCAATCGTTCTCGGTGAGACCCGCGAGTTTTGCTGCCCCGGCTGCCAGGCCGTGGCAGAAGCCATCGTCGCTGGCGGCCTGGAAAGTTATTACCAGCACCGCAGCGAAGCCTCTGCCAACCCTGAAGCGCTACCCGTGCAACTGGTGGAAGAGCTGGCCCTGTATGACCGTCCCGACGTGCAACAGCCTTTTGTGCGACACGAAGGGGAACAGGCAGAAACCACTTTGTTGATTGAAGGCATCAGTTGCGCGGCTTGTGGCTGGTTGATTGAAAAACACCTGCGCCGCCTGCCGGCGGTCAGCGAAGCACGCCTGAACCTGTCCAATCACCGCCTGCATGTGCGCTGGGCCGACAGCCAACTGCCCCTCAGTGAAGTGCTGAGCGAACTGCGTCACATCGGCTATGCGGCCCACCCGTATCAGGCCGACCGCGCTACCGAGCAACTGGCCAGTGAAAACCGCCTGGCCTTGCGCCAATTGGGCGTCGCCGGATTGCTGTGGTTTCAGGCCATGATGGCTACCATGGCAACTTGGCCCGAATTCAACATCGACCTCAGCCCCGAGATGCACACTATCCTGCGCTGGGTCGCACTGTTTCTGACCACCCCCATTGTGTTTTACAGCTGCGCGCCGTTTTTCAAAGGCGCCATGCGTGACCTGCGTACTCGGCACCTGACCATGGATGTGTCGGTATCTCTGGCCATCGGCGGTGCCTACATCGCCGGTATCTGGACTGCCATTACCGGCATCGGCGAACTGTATTTCGATGCAGTGGGCATGTTTGCGCTGTTCCTGCTGGCCGGGCGCTACCTCGAACGTCGCGCCCGGGAGCGCACCGCCGCCGCGACCGCGCAACTGGTTAATCTGCTGCCCGCCTCGTGCCTGCGCCTGAGCAGTGACGGGCAAAGCGAGCGCATCCTGCTGACTGAACTCAAGGTCGGGGACAAGGTACTGGTGCACCCCGGTTCGATCTTGCCGGCCGATGGCAAGATCCTCGACGGGCAATCGAGTATCGACGAATCACTGCTGACCGGCGAATACCTGCCCCAGCCTCGCAGTCCCGGCGACGCGGTTACGGCAGGCACGCTGAACGTCGAAGGCGCCCTGACCCTCGAAGTACTGGCCTTGGGCCAGGACACGCGCCTGTCGGCCATCGTCCGCTTGCTCGACCGCGCGCAAAGCGAAAAACCGCGCCTGGCCGAAATTGCCGACAAGGCCGCGCAATGGTTTTTGCTGTTCTCGTTACTCGCAGCGGCTGCCATCGGGGTGTTGTGGTGGCAGCTAGACCCCTCCCGCGCATTCTGGATTGTGCTGGCCATGCTGGTAGCAACCTGCCCGTGTGCCCTCTCGCTGGCCACCCCCACCGCCCTCACAGCGGCCACCGGCACTTTGCACAAGTTGGGCCTGCTGCTGACCCGCGGGCACGTGATCGAAGGGTTGAACCAAATTGACACGGTGATCTTCGACAAAACCGGAACCTTGACCGAAGGCCGTCTGGCGCTGCGGGCCATTCGCCCCCTGCGTGACCTGGACAGCGACCAATGCCTTGCGCTGGCCGCTGCGCTGGAAAACCGCTCTGAACACCCGATTGCCCGCGCATTCGGCCGCGCGCCACACGCCGCAGAAGACGTGCACAGCACGCCCGGCCTGGGCCTTGAAGGGCGCGTAGGTGTGCAGCGTTTGCGCATTGGCCAACCGGGGTTTGTCTGTGAGCTGAGCCAAGCGACCCTGCCGGACATGCCGCAGGAGCCGGGTCAATGGCTGCTGCTGGGGGACGCTCAGGGCCCGCTGGCTTGGTTCGTCCTTGATGACCGCCTGCGCGCTGACGCCCCTGCTCTGCTGGCGGCCTGCAAGGCACGGGGCTGGCGAACGCTGCTGCTGTCTGGCGATACCTCACCGATGGTCGACCGTGTGGCGGCCGAGCTGGGGATTGATGAAGCGCGGGGCGGCCTGCGCCCCGACGACAAATTGCACGTGTTGCAGCAGTTGCATGCCCAGGGCCGCAAAGTGTTGATGCTCGGTGACGGGGTCAACGACGTGCCGGTGCTGGCTGCTGCCGACATCAGCGTGGCCATGGGATCAGCAACCGATTTGGCCAAAACCAGCGCGGATGCCGTGCTGCTGTCCAATCGGCTGGATGCATTGGTGCAAGCGTTCAGCCTTGCCCGTCGCACGCGTCGGGTTATCATCGAAAACCTGTTGTGGGCAGGCCTGTACAACGGCCTGATGCTACCTTTTGCGGCGCTGGGCTGGATCACCCCCGTATGGGCCGCCGTGGGCATGTCCATCAGCTCACTGACCGTGGTCTTGAACGCCTTGCGCCTGACGCGCATGCCGAAGCAGGCCAGCCCGCAACCGACCCTAGACCCTCAGCCGATGCCGGTCTGAAACGGCCGTCCGGAGTTCATATGCCAGCACTTTACGTCATGATTCCCGCGGCCTTGCTGATTGTCGGGGTCGCCATTTACATCTTCTTTTGGGCGGTGGACAGCGGCCAGTACGACGATTTGGACAGCCCAGCCCACAGCATTCTGTTTGACGATCAGGACCCGCAACACACTGCCGCCGTCGACGAGGCCAAAGGCCTGCACCCGGACGCCTCCAAAGACGACGATCAAAAAGCGCCGCCCCATGCTTGAATTGGCGCCCCTGCTGGTTTCAGCCGTCATCCTCGGCCTGCTGGGCGGTGGCCATTGCCTGGGGATGTGCGGCGGATTAATGGGCGCGTTGACGCTGGCCATCCCAAAAGAACAACGCAGCCGACGCTTCAGGTTGCTGGTGGCCTACAACCTCGGTCGAATTCTCAGCTATGCCGCAGCCGGTTTATTGCTCGGGCTCGCGGGCTGGGCCGTGGCCAACAGCCCGGCGGCGCTGTTCATGCGCCTCCTGGCGGGGGTGCTGCTGATTTGCATGGGCTTGTACCTGGCGGGCTGGTGGAGCGGGCTGACCCGTATTGAAAGCCTGGGACGCGGCCTGTGGCGCCATATCCAGCCGATTGCGACGCGACTGTTACCGGTATCGAGCATGCCGCGCGCTTTACTGCTGGGCGCACTGTGGGGCTGGCTGCCGTGCGGGTTGGTATACAGCACCCTGATCTGGTCAGCCAGCCAGGGCAGCGCGACCGACAGCGCGCTGTTAATGCTCGCATTTGGCCTTGGTACGTGGCCGGTGTTGCTGGCCACAGGGCTTGCGGCCGAGCGCGTAACGGCGCTGCTGCGCAAACGCAGCGTGCGCATGACGGGCGGCGTGCTGGTAATCCTGTTCGGCATCTGGACCCTGCCCGGCCCCCATCAACACTGGCTGATGGGGCACTGAACCGGGCCGACCGAGGCCGCTCGCGACCCGCAATGGAAGCGTGCGCCTCTTACCCCTTCGCTGCCGCGTGCCTGGACCGCGACGGAAAACCTTGCAACCACAGCGCTTGATGCAAATCAAGATGCAGCAGTGACTCACCCCCTAGACTCGCGATTATTGCCAGCCATCCCGGGGGATACCCGCATGCTCGACGCCATTCGTTGGGACTCAGATTTAATTCGCCGTTACGACATGGCCGGACCGCGCTATACCTCGTATCCAACCGCCATGCAGTTCAACAGCCAGGTCAGCGCGTTTGACCTGCTGCACGCCTTGCGTGAAAGCCGCAAGGCGTTGCGCCCTCTGTCGTTGTATGTGCACGTGCCGTTCTGCGCGAACATTTGCTACTACTGCGCCTGCAACAAAGTCGTGACCAAAGACCGGGGTCGCGCTCAGCCGTATCTGCAACGCCTGGAGCAGGAAATCCAACAGATCGCCTGCCACCTCGACCCCAAGCAAAAGGTTGAACAACTGCACTTTGGCGGCGGTACCCCGACGTTCCTCAGCCATGACGAACTGCGCCAGTTAATGGGTAAGTTGCGCCAGCATTTCAACCTGCTGGACGATGACTCCGGCGACTACGGCATTGAGATCGACCCGCGCGAGGCCGACTGGTCGACCATGGGGCTGTTGCGCGAACTCGGGTTTAACCGGGTCAGTATCGGCCTACAGGACCTCGACCCGCAGGTACAACGCGCGGTGAATCGCCTGCAAAGCCTGGAAGAGACCCGCGCTGTGATTGACGCGGCGCGTACCCTGCAGTTTCGTTCGATCAATATCGACTTGATCTACGGCCTGCCCAAACAGACACCCGAGGCGTTCGCACGCACGGTCGAAGAGGTCATTAACCTGCAGCCGGATCGCTTGTCCGTGTTCAACTACGCGCACTTGCCTGAACGTTTCATGCCACAGCGCCGCATCAATGCAAGCGATTTGCCTTCACCCGCTGACAAGTTGCTGATGCTGCAACACACCATTGAGCAGTTGACCCAAGCCGGTTATCGCTACATCGGTATGGATCATTTCGCCCTGCCGGATGACGAACTGGCCATTGCGCAGGAAGAAGCCACCCTGCAACGCAACTTTCAGGGCTACACCACCCACGGTCATTGCGACCTGATCGGGCTCGGTGTTTCGGCCATCAGCCAGATCGGCGACCTGTACTGCCAGAACAATAGCGATCTGGCGCAGTACCAGAACACGCTGGCCAGTGCGCAGCTCGCCACCAGCCGGGGGTTGATCTGCAATCAGGATGACCGGATTCGCCGCGAAGTGATTCAGCAAATTATCTGCAACCTGCACCTGCCGTTTGCGCGCATCGAACAGGCGTTCAACATCGACTTCAGGGGCTATTTCGCGGCCCAGTGGCCAGCACTGGAAGAGATGGCGCAAGACGGCCTCATCGCACTGGACAGTGACCAGTTGACTGTTCTGCCCGCGGGGCGGTTATTGGTGCGCTCGGTGTGCATGGTGTTTGATGCCTACCTGGAACAGCAAAACCGCCAGCGCTATTCGCGGGTTATTTAGCGGCTAATGAAGCGGTCTTGAGCGCGTCATCGCCGCTCAAATCTTTCATGGCCTTGGCCAGGCTGGCGTTGAGCGTGATCAGACTGGCCGTCAAGCTGGAAATCTCGCCCTGCAACGCAGACGCTTGAGCCTTGGCCTGTTCCGGGCTCAGGCTGCTGTTGGTCAACACTTGTTGCAGTTGCTGCTGCTTCTCGGCGATCTGTTTTTTGACCTCGCGAATCATTTTCAGCAGCTTCTGAATGTTATCGGGCAAGCCGCTGTCTTCGATGTCGTTGTTATTAGCCTTTTGTGCACCGGCTGCTTTGAGGGCAGCGCCGGAAATAGTGACCGACACGCCTTCGGCTGGCGCAGCGGCATCTACTTCAAGTGTCGCGTTTTTATCGGCCGTTTTCGGGTTCTGTGCATTCTGCGCAGGCACCGCGATATGCAACATGCCACTTTGACCCAGGGTTACTCCACCCATCGACGACATCTTCCCTGCTCCCTTTATCAACGATAACTTTTATATCGGCCAAATCCTGCCTTCCTTGAGACCTACGCCCACAAAGGGTGCACTGGTCTGGATTCCCGTGCTGAGTTACCCTTGTAACTTATGTGTGTTTTCCCACAAGGATTAAAGAAATGTCTGAGCCAGTAAAACTGCGCGCTCATAACCAGGCTCACTGCAAGGATTGCAGTTTGGCGCCTCTGTGCTTACCACTTTCATTGAATCTGGAAGACATGGACGCGCTGGATGAGATCGTCAAGCGAGGCCGCCCCCTAAAAAAAGGTGAGTTCCTGTTTCGCCAGGGCGATACGTTTGGCTCGGTGTACGCAGTACGTTCTGGCGCGCTCAAGACATTCAGCTTGAGCGACAGCGGCGAAGAGCAAATCACGGGCTTCCACTTGCCCAGTGAACTGGTCGGCCTGTCCGGCATGGACACCGAAGCCTATCCGGTGTCGGCACAGGCGCTGGAAACCACTTCGGTGTGCGAGATTCCGTTTGAGCGTCTCGATGAACTGGCGCTGCAACTGCCTCAACTGCGTCGTCAATTGATGCGTGTGATGAGCCGCGAAATCCGCGACGATCAACAAATGATGCTCTTGCTGTCGAAAAAGACCGCCGATGAACGTATTGCCACGTTCCTGGTTAACCTGTCTGCCCGCTTCCGGGCTCGCGGGTTCTCGCCCAACCAATTCCGCCTGAGCATGTCACGCAACGAAATCGGCAACTACCTGGGCCTGGCCGTTGAAACGGTCTCGCGGGTGTTCACGCGCTTGCAGACTGACAAATTGCTGAGCGCCGAGGGCAAGGAAGTGCACATCCTTGATCCAATCAAGCTGTGCGCGCTGGCAGGCGGATCCCTGGAAGGCTAAAGCCGCTATACTGGCGCGCTTAATGCACGCCAGGACACTCCCACACCATGGTCTTCAACGACTTCTGCTTAAAATCGCTGATCCGCCCGGTCATTGACTTCCCCAAGCCGGGCGTGATTTTTCGCGACATCACCCCGCTGTATCAATCCCCCCGCGCCATGCGCGTGATTGCCGATTCGTTTATCGAACGCTACGTAGAAGCCGACTTCACCCACATTGGCGCCATGGATGCACGCGGGTTTCTGATCGGATCGGTGCTGGCTCACCAGCTCAATAAGCCCCTGATCCTGTTTCGCAAGCAGGGCAAACTGCCGGCGGATGTGATCGCTGAAGGCTATCAGACCGAATATGGCGAAGCGTTTCTCGAGGCGCACGCAGACAGCTTGTGCGAAGGCGATTCGTTGCTGATCGTGGATGACCTGATTGCCACAGGCGGCACATTGATTGCTGCCGCCAATCTGGCACGGCGCATGGGAGCAACAGTCTTTGAAGCGGCGGCCATTATTGACCTGCCAGAGTTGGGCGGCTCAAAGCGTCTGAATGACATCGGCATTTCGACCTTCAGCCTGACTGAGTTTTCACTGACCGAATAAAGCGTCGCCCTTGTTGCCATGATCGGCAGCAAGGGCAATTGCCTCACAGCGCGATAGGTTTGCGCCCGGCGAACGAATGCGCCAGCGTGCCGCCATCTACCAATTCAAGCTCGCCACCCAACGGTACACCGTGGGCGATGCGCGAGGCGATCAACCCTTTGCTGTGCAACAACTGGGCGATGTAATGCGCAGTGGCCTCGCCTTCGACCGTCGGGTTGGTGGCCAGGATGACTTCCGTGAAGGTGCCTTGCGATTCAATCCGCGCCATCAGCTGCGGAATGCCAATCGCCTCTGGCCCCAAGCCATCAAGCGGCGACAAATGCCCCTTGAGCACGAAGTAACGACCGCGATAACCCGTTTGCTCCACGGCATAGACGTCCATCGGGCCTTCCACCACACACAGCAGGGTGTCATCGCGACGCAGGTCCGCGCATTGCGGGCACAGATCGTCTTCGGTCAGGGTGCGGCACAACCGGCAATGCCCCACGCCTTCCATCGCCTGACTCAACGCCAGCGCCAGACGCGAGCCACCACTGCGGTCACGCTCCAGCAACTGCAGAGCCATGCGCTGCGCGGTCTTTTGGCCCACGCCCGGCAAAGTGCGCAAGGCATCAATCAGTTGGCGAATCAGGGGGCTAAAGCTCATAGGGAAAAGTCCGACAAAACAACGAGAGGCGGTTTATACCCGCCCGGTCAGGCAGCGTCAAATTCTCTCGCCACCCCCGCAGCCTGCGACAGCGACGACAAAAAGCGGACAAAAAAAAGCCGGGCGCGGAGCCCGGCTTTCCAAAAGCGCCTTAGAACGGCAGCTTCATGCCCGGTGGCAATTGCATGCCCGCGGTCACGCCGCTCATTTTGTCCTGGCTGTTGGCTTCGATCTTGCGAACTGCGTCGTTGACGGCCGCAGCGAACAAGTCTTCCAGCACTTCGCGGTCATCATCGCTCACGCCTTCCAACAAGCTTGGGTCAATGCTGACACGCTTGATGTCGTGACGCCCGGTCATGACCACGCTCACCATATCGCCACCCGCCTTGCCGGTGACTTCTGCGTTGGCCAGTTCTTCTTGCATCTTGGCCATCTTTTCCTGCATCTGCTGCGCCTGCTTCATCAGGCCGGCCATGCCACCTTTCATCATGGGAATCACCTCAAATAGTCTATGCACACGATGCCCATGGCCTTGGACCACGGGCTGAAATTTTTTATCCGCCGTTACACACCCTGGGGCTCGACCACGTCGACAGGTTCAATCGTATCGTCGCGCACGGATGCGTCGAACTGTTGAATCATTTGCTGGACCAACGGATCGCCATGGATCGACTCCTCCGCCAGACGCTGACGCTCGGCGCGCATGCGGGCGGCCGCTTGCGCCGGGGTTTCCTGCTCGGGCTTGATCAGCTCGATGGTGACTTTAAGCGTGCGTTGCAAGTACTGGTTCAGGGCATCGTTCAAGCGGCGCTGCTGGGTCGCGTTAAACAACGCACTGTGCGCCGGGTCCAGGTGCAGCAGCCACTCATCCCCTTCAGCCGAGATCAATGTGCAGTTGGCACCAATGCTCGCCGTCATCCCCGATACCGGTAAGTTGGGGAACATGTTCAGCCATTCAAGGGCCAGCCCTGTTGCCGGCATCGCGGCTGGCAACGGTTCAGGCTCCGGCGCGGGCTCATGCTCGGCAGCATGCTCACTGGCCAGTTCGTCCAGATAACTATAGGCCGCCGAGTCCATATCCGGCTCGATGTAATCTTCATCCAGCGGTGGCTCGTCATCGCGGCCCATGCCTGAAAGGGCCGCATCGACTTGCTCGGCGGTCGGCTCCGGGATCGCTGCGGACGTCCATTGCGGCGCGTCGGGCACAACGCTGTCCGGGGTAAACGGCATCGGTGGCAATGCTGGCGGCTCACTGACGGTGTCCAGCACCGGCTCGGGGGCAGGTTCCTGCTCGACCACCGGCACAGCAGGCTCATTCCACGGCAAATCGATTTCCGCAACCGCAGGCGCGGGGGCAGGCGTCGGTTGCGGAGCAACCTCCGGGGCAGGCACCACTAAGGGCTGCGGCGCCACCTCGGTGGTCGTCGCCACGGATTGAACGGAATCAACTGTGGCCTGGCTGATCCCCACGGGCTTTAGCGGCTGACTCGGTGCGTCCCCGGTGTCGGCAGGACGGAAAGCCAGCATGCGCAGCAGCACCATCTCAAAGCCGCCACGCGGGTCTGGCGCGAGGGGCAAATCACGGCGGCCAATCAGGCCCATCTGGTAATAAAACTGCACATCTTCGGCGGGCATCGCGTGCGCCAGCGCCAACACCCGATCCCGGTCGCCGTGGCCATTGTCTACGCCCTCAGGCAATGCCTGGGCAATCGCCACGCGGTGGAACACGTTGAGGATTTCCGACAGCACGCCACTCCAGTCCGGCCCCTGCTCGGCCAAATGACGCACGGCCTCAAGCAAGGCTTTGGCATCGCCCTGAATCAAGGCGTGGAGCAGATCAAATACCTGACCGTGGTCCAGCGTACCGAGCATGGCCCGCACATCCGCGGCCAGCACTTTACCTTCACCGAACGCAATCGCCTGATCGGTCAGGCTCATCGCATCGCGCATCGACCCATCGGCCGCACGGCCGAGCAGCCACAGCGCATCGTCTTCAAACGGAACGTTTTCGACACTCAGTACATGGCTCAAGTGTTCGACCACGCGCTCCGGGGTCATGTTCTTGAGCGAGAACTGCAGGCAGCGGGACAAGATGGTCGCCGGCAGCTTTTGCGGATCAGTCGTCGCCAGGATGAACTTGACGTAGGGCGGCGGCTCTTCAAGGGTTTTGAGCAGCGCATTGAACGAATGGCTGGAGAGCATGTGCACTTCGTCGATCAGGTAGACCTTGAAGCGCCCGCGGCTAGGCGCATACTGCACGTTATCGAGCAGCTCGCGGGTGTCTTCGACTTTGGTGCGGCTGGCCGCATCGATTTCGATCAGGTCGACAAAACGGCCTTCGTCGATTTCGCGGCACACCGAACACTCGCCACATGGGGTCGAGGTGATACCTGTTTCACAGTTCAGGCATTTGGCGATGATCCGCGCAATGGTGGTCTTGCCGACGCCACGGGTACCGGTGAAAAGGTAGGCGTGGTGCAAGCGCTGACTGTCCAGGGCGTTGATCAGAGCCTTGAGCACATGGGTCTGGCCGACCATTTCGCGGAACGAGCGCGGACGCCATTTACGTGCAAGAACCTGATAACTCATTGATAACCGTCGCGTCTAAAAAGCGGAAGGCGCTAATGCTAGCGGAGCAAGGCCAAAATTGCATCCGATGTGGCCGTCTAATCTGGCTATGCTGCTGCCTGACGGGCTATTTCTATCATTTTGGCCCCTGCCGGAGACCGTATGCGCTGGACCCACTGGATACTGCTACTGGCCGCATTACCCTGCCAGGCCCAACCGCCGCCCTTGCGCTTCGCCATCGTGGACAGTTGGGCAATGCCCATGGTGCGGCACGAGAATGGCCAGCCCACCGAAGGGATTCTCTTTGATGTGATGCAAAGCCTGGCACAGCACGTCGGACACCCGGCGCACTTTCAAGTACTGCCCCGTGCGCGGGTTCAGAGCGCCATGGACCATGGCGAAGTGGATGTGCGTTGCTTTGTCAGCCGTTCATGGGTCGGCCCGAACGCCGACCAATATTTGTGGAGCGAGCCCCTGATCCAGCAACGCGATGTCCTGGTGGGCACGCGTCAGCGCCCTGCCCCCGTCGATCTGCAGTCCCTGGAACGGCAATCGGTCGGCACTGTACTCAGCTACACCTACCCCTCACTGCAACCCTTGTTTGATGCGGGCAAATTGCAGCGCGATGACGCGCGCAGCCAGGATCAAGTGTTGCAAATGCTGATCATCGGACGCTTCAACTATGCGGTAAGCAATCAATGGGCAGTGGACTGGATTAACAAAGACCTCCAGCCGGCTGACCAACTGCACGCTGTGGCGCTGGTCCAGGAGCAACGGCTCGGCTGCATGGTGCGGGACGATCCGCAACTACCCACAGGAAAAATCCTCAACACCCTGTCTGCCATGCGCCAATCCGGGGAGATTGAGCGCATCATTTCTCGCTACACCGCGCCCACCCCGCTGTGACGGCTCAGGCGCAGGCTGGCTGCAACCACGCCCTTGGCGGCTCGAAACCCGCCACCCAGCTCGCCACCTCGCGAATCGGCATGGGCCGGGCAATGAAATAGCCCTGTGCCACTTCGCAGCCTAGCTCCATCAGCAAGCAACCCTGCGCTTCGCTCTCCAGCCCTTCGGCGATCACGTTGCGCCCGAACGCCCGCGCCAGCCCCACGACCGCCGTGGTCAGGGCCAAGTCATCCTGATCGTGGAGAATGTCACGCACGAATGATTTGTCGATCTTGATGGTCTCGGTCGGCAAGCGCTTGAGATAGCTCAGCGAGGAATAGCCTGTTCCGAAATCGTCCAGCGAAAAACGCACACCTAGTGCCTGACACGCTTTGAGGCATTGACTGACATGTTGCATGTTTTCAATGGCCGCCGACTCGATGATTTCGAGATCAAGCTTTTCGGGTGGCACGTCCGCATACCGTCCCAGCAACACCTTGAGGCGCGCCACGAAGTCCGACCGCTGAAAGTGCCGGGCCGCAATGTTGACACTGATCGACCAGTGCGCCCCAGCCCGCTGCCATTCGTGCATTTGCCGGATCGCCTGATCGATTACCCATTCCCCGATATCAATAATCAAGTCGGTCTGCTCGACCACCGGCAAAAAATCGCAGGGCTCCATCAGCCCTTTCTTCGGGTGATGCCAGCGCAACAAACCTTCAAAACCCAATACCTCGCCAGTACGCATGTTGACCTTGGGCTGGTAGTGCAAACACAGCTCACCCGCCGCCAACGCCTGACGGACCCGCTCGACCTGTTCGTGGGTGGCCTTGATCTCGCGCCCCTTGAGCACATCGAACACGTAATAGCGGTTGCGCCCGCTTTGCTTGGCCACGTACATGGCTTGATCGGCATGGCGCAATAATGTGTCGGCGTCTTCGTTGTCCAGCGGATACAGCGTGACACCAATACTGGCACACACACTGAGGCTGTTTTCACCCACCGTGTAGGGCCGGGAAATGGCTGTCAACACGCGCTGCATGGCCCCGTGCAGCTCGTCCGCATCCCGCACATGGCGCAGGATCAAAACAAACTCGTCCCCCGCCAGACGCGCGACGACATCATCGCCGCGCATGATGCTTTTCAAGCGTTTGGCCACCTCGATCAGCAGCAGGTCGCCACTGGCATGCCCGTAACCATCATTGACTGCCTTGAAGCCGTCCAGGTCGAGCATGCACACCGCCAACGGAATACCCTCGGCGCGCGAAGATGCAAGGGCCTGATTCAACAAGTCGGACAAGTAGGCGCGGTTCGGCAAACCGGTCAATACATCGTGACCCACTCGCCACTGCAGGGTGTGTAGCAACTGACGTTTTTCGCTGACATCAAAACGGATCGACAGGTATTTGCGCACTTGCCCCGTGGACTCATCCACCAGCGGCACCATGGTGCTGTCCACCCAGTAGACCGTGCCATCTTTGCCCCGGTTACAGATCTCGCCTTTCCAGACCTTCCCCCGGGCAATGGTGCGCCACATGCCCACAAAGAACTCGGGCGGGTGAAAGCCCGAGTTCAGTATGCGGTGATTGGCCCCCAGCAACTCTTCACGCGGGTAGCCCGACACGTCGCAGAATTGCTCGTTGACGTAGGTGATGCGCCCACTTAAATCGGTTTCAGAAAAGATCGCCGCAGCATCTACAGCTTTGCGGTACATATCGTCCATGATTCACTTCACGCCTTGCAATTACCGATTAAAACGATCCACCAAGGCCCGTAGCCCTGTAGAAATTCGCTTGAGTTCGCCACCACGTACGACTGCCGCATTGGCGTTTTGCGCGGTATTTTGCACGGTTTGAGCAACATTGTTGATTTGGCGTGAAACATCTTCGGCAACCGAGGACTGTTCTTGCGACGCAGCGGCCATCTGCTGGCTCATGTCAGTGATGCGTTCAACGGCCTGACGGATACCCTGCAGCGCTTCCTGCGCTTGCAGCACCTGACGGACACCCTGCTCGGCCTCCTTGATACCCAGACTGGCAATGTTGACGGCATCCTCGGCGCCCACTTGCAGGTTTTCGATGATGCCCTGGATCTGCTGGGTCGACTCCCGGGTTTTGCCCGCAAGAGCTCGAACTTCATCCGCCACCACGGCAAAACCGCGTCCTTGCTCACCTGCGCGCGCGGCCTCGATGGCGGCATTGAGCGCCAGCAGGTTGGTTTGATCGGCAATCGCCCGGATCATGCTGGCCGCCACCATGATTTCCTGGGTTTGCCCGGCAAGATTGCCCACCGCGCCGTTGATCTGGTTCACCGTGTTGGCCAGCAACTGAATGGCGTCACGGGTGGTGCCAGCCACCAAACTGCCCTCTTCAGCCAATTGGTTTGCGGTCTTCGCCT
Organism: Pseudomonas sp. WS 5078; assembly: GCF_012985745.1. Taxonomy (NCBI): domain Bacteria; kingdom Pseudomonadati; phylum Pseudomonadota; class Gammaproteobacteria; order Pseudomonadales; family Pseudomonadaceae; genus Pseudomonas; species Pseudomonas sp. WS 5078. The sequence goes on from NZ_JAAQWX010000008.1 coordinate 237,557, forward strand.
CAGCGGCCGTGTGTTGAACATGCATGGCCACTTCAGAAATCGATGCGGCCATTTCGGTCATGGCGGCAGCGGTCATGTCCGTTTCAGCACGCTGTTGCAACAAAGCGCTTTCGGTGTCGCTGGACAATTGGCTGGAGTCCGCCGCCGCTTCGGCCATTTGATTGGCCAGATCCAGCAGGCGGGTCAGTGCGGTTTTCAAGCGCGCCTCTTCGCTGATCAAAATCATGTGCACCCGAGCAACGGCACCATCGGCGTCGCTGTACACCCTGGCGCTGATCGGGTCCGAAAACGAATCTGCAGAAGCGTTGAGGATGTGCTGGAATTGCTGACCTACGCGGCTATGCCCCCAGATGCCCACACCGATAAACAACGCCGCCGTGAGGCTTTGCGCGGCCAGCGTCGGTAGCACATAAGCACTGGCAATCGACACGATGGCAGCGGTGACCGGCAATAACAGGACGCCCGTTGTTTGCGCGACACGGTGCAACGCCGGCACGGCAGGCTTGCCTTCACGCAGACGTGCATACAGTGCTTCAGCGCGGGAGACCTGTTCCCGGGTGGGCTTGACGCGGACCGACTCGTACCCGACCACACGTCCGCCTTCCAGAATCGGCGTTACATACGCGCTAACCCAGTAGTAGTTGCCGTTCTTGCAGCGGTTTTTGACGACGCCCATCCAGCTTTTCCCGGCCTTGAGATAGCGCCACATCAGTTCGAAAACCGATGCCGGCATATCCGGGTGTCGCACCAGGTTATGCGTACTGCCGATCAACTCATCCTGAGCAAAACCGCTCATGGCCGCGAATTCGGCATTGCAATACGTGATATGACTGTGGACATCCGTGGCCGATATCAGCCGTTGATGGTCTGGAAACGTTTGCTCGACACCGGTCACGGGAAGATTAATGCGCACAGTAAAACTCCACCTGTGGACAGCACGCCCACGCGTGCCATTGAAAACAGAAAAAACCCCAAGGCTCACCGCAAATACGCTTAAACCTGAATTAAGCAAACGTGCAACAGCACCCAATCTCCAACAACAGAGATGGGCTTAAAGAAGTTCACAAAGTGCGGCGATTCTACAAACTAATCACAACATTGCAAGTAAGACGACAACACAACAATCTTCTACACCGCAAAAAACACAACGTATCACATTGTTTTATCAGGTATTTTTAACAGCTCAAAAGAAACGAGCACGGCGCCGGGCCTTGTTCTGAGCCTTGCACGAATACCTCTCATCAACATTCAACTTTTCACCGCGTAACTGGCACACCCAAGCCTATACAACTTCATCAAACCAAAACGATAAAGGGGTCCCATTTTTAAGAATCATCCTAAAGACCTTTACGCATTAACGACTATTAATTGGAAAACATTAGCCGACTAAACAAGTCCACCTACATATAACCTACGGTTTAAGTCGGACAATAAGCAGGCGCTTTAACCCTCCTGCGTGAGCGCACATAAACGGCTTGAGTGTGTTCAATACAGGGCTTATTAGGAATCTAGACGAAGCAAAAACCAGTGACAGACAAATTCGAAATATGAAATCAGAGCAAGTGCACTAATTACTTAACCATCAGCACATATCCCGCTCACACCAACGCAGCATTCGCCCTCGCAAAGCGCAGAGGTGTGTACGACAGGCTTACGAGCGACGCTCAGGCAAGGCACATAAAGACGAGGAAAGGTCTTGGCAACACACGTGACGGGTGTCAGTGAGCATTCGCAGTGCTGTACTCAACGCTGCATAACCGAGCGCAGATACATTTTTTGCAGAGCATCACGCACGAAAAAACACACAGCAAGGCAAGAGGCGGCGCTATGGGCATGGAAAGAAAGCGGGGGATTTGAAATGGAGGCAACCCCACCAGCCACACCCCGGCACACAATGTTCCCGCTGTGGCTGCTTCCTTCCGGATCTGACCAGGTTCACGGGTAATCGTTGCGGGGGGCTTGGAGACCTCGCCATTCCTGACTTCTAGCGCTTTCTGCTCGTCGCACGACTATCAATCGGAGATCACATTCTATAGCGAGGCCTTTAGCCTTTGGGAGCGCTTTGGATCACCGTTTCGGATCACTTCTGGATCCCTTTTGGATCACTTGGCCACACCCCACCGGCCATTTTTTTGCAAAAAATGCGAGCCCCTATCCATCGAGCCGTCCCACTCGATCCCCCCCGGCACCCACCCCTCCTCGCCTGAAAAAACAGGGCCCCCCTCCCCGATCAAACACGATGCTCAGGCTTACTGCAGTGGTCTAATTTCCCCGGACACCTCGATAGGTGGAGAATGCATCTATCGAGGAGTTTTTCATGACTGGCAAACGCAGGACATTCGACGACAGCTTCAAGCTGCAGGTCGTAAAGATGATCAAG